>JADHXD010000006.1 GCA_016783145.1 Anaerolineae bacterium | reverse complement strand
GGCCGTGACGTGGGCCACGTAGAGGTTGGTGCTCAGGCCTATGTCAGACAAGTAGGCGATCTCATCACCGCTAGGTGACCAAGCGGCGGCCCGGTCCTGGCGTGAGGCGGTCACCTTACGCAGCCTCCCACGAGTGGGATCGTAGATGTGGATGCCGCAGTCATTCTCTCCACCGCAAGTGGTCAGGGCCAGCAACCCGTGTGACCCCCAGTTGGGCCACTCCCCTTTCCGGATGCGCTGGGGAGGAGTCGTGCTTCCAATCTGGGCGATGTAGATGAACCAGTCCTCCTGCGCTTCATCGTACTGCGTATAGGCGACGCGCGTGCCATCTGGAGACCAGGTTGGGTAGTGCGCCTCACTCTCTACCGTGATAGTGAGAAAGGTAACGGTGGTCACTGTGCTGCTAGCGGTGAGGCTCTCACTCACAGTCGTGCTCTCGGTGATAGGGATGGTCGTGCTAACGATCCTGATCGCGTACAGACCTGGACGTTCGGGGTCGGCGGAGCGGTACGCCAGCAGGCTACCATCAAGCGAGAGTGCCGGCTGCTCTGCCTGGGCGATCCACGTGCTCGACACGTCGCTTTCTGCGTCCTGGGCGCACAGGTCGTACCGGTGTGTAAGGGAATCGTAGCACGTCGCGACCAGTGTGCCCAAGTGGACCTTACCTTCGACATAGGGCATCTGATCCGATGGTGGCGTTTGGGTGGGCGCTGGCGTGGTGAACTGACACAGGTGGCGAGTGTCCTCTGCCAGCTTGACGATGTCGGGCTCACCGTCGCGGATCTCGATCGCTTGCTCGTAGAGCTTGGCGGCTGAGCAGTACCGATCTTGCTTGATGAGCATCTGTGCATAGATAGTGCTTGCCTGATACAGCCGGTCTGCAGCGTCCTTGTAGTCGCTTGCCAGTTCATAGAGCGCGGACAGGTAGTTCACGGCAGTTTCCCAGTCCACGTTCCAGACGTCCAGTGCCGACTGGTACAGATCCGCTCTACGGCGCAGAGGCTCTACCTCGGGATGTCGCGGGCGCAGGCTCAGCGCGCGGCTGTACTGCGCGATGGCGGCTTCGACCATATCCTGATCGTCCAGCTCCATCCCATAGTGGTAATAGCTCTGGAACAGCATTTCGTTGACCCGTTCAGGTTGATAGGTGATGTCCTCGAGGCGCAGTTGCTCTAGCTTGAGGATCGCCTGCTCCCACTCGGCGTTTTCATAGTGGGCTGTTCCCTCTTTGAACAGGACCTCAGTCACGGGGATCACTACGACCTCTGGTGTCGGCGTAGGCACGAGCGGTGTAGTGGTCGGCGGGGGGGATGGGGATGGCGTGGGCGACGGTGTGACCGTCTGCTCGAGTTGAGCGATGCGCTGTCCTTCCTGCGCCTGCGTGTAGCCAGGGACAAGACGCAAGGCTTCGTCGAACTCGGCTTCGGCCATCTGGTACCAGCCCACATCGAGGTACACCTTGCCTCGATTGTAGTGGATTGCGGCCGCGTGCCGTGTCGCCAGCTCGTGCTCCATCTGTCCGTCCCGGAAGCCAATCAGGGCCAGCGCCAGCACACCAAAGGCGATAACGACAAATAGGACCAGAAGGGGGAACGCCCAGTGCCGCACAAGGTTCTGCCGGCGCGCAGATGCGTCGGGCTTGCCGTGAGAGTCGTGCTGCTGAGGTGGATATTCGGCTTGGTCATCAAGCCGGTAGCCGCACTGCGGGCAGAAAGGAGAGCCCGCGACCTCCGCACGGCAGTTTGGGCAGGCCATCTATCCTCCAGCCGCCTCAACCAGGACCCTGACCTGGCTACAGCGGAAAGCTACAGCGTCGCCGCTTGTGACAGTGGGCCTATTATAATTCCTTTCAGCTATCCTGTCCAATCGCCTGGCCTGGACGGGCGGCGCACTGGTCCGGGCAGGGCTACCCGTTGGCTATGAAGCCAACGAGGATGGCACCGACTTGTGGATTGACCTGCCACAGCGTGGTGTAGGGCATCGAAAGAAGATTTGCGTTCTGTTATGAAACGTGTACAATACTTTCGGGTTTCCGGCAGAAGAGAGGCTAGTGCGGAGGGGTGATGTCACAAGGGTACGATGTACTGGTGATCGGTGGTGGACCGGGCGGCTATGTGGCAGCTTTGCGTGCCAGCCAGCTCGGGGCGAGAGTAGCTCTCGTGGAGGACAAGTTCATTGGTGGTGTATGCCTCAACGTTGGGTGCATTCCCACGAAGGCCCTGTTGCGCAGCGCTGAGGTCTACCAACTTGTGCGCGATGCGCAGACGTTCGGGGTCAGAGTAGATGGTTCGGTCGAGGCAGATTGGCCAGCGATGCAGAAGCGCAAGGCGCAGGTTGTCCGGCGCCTGACCACCGGAGTCCAAGGCCTGCTCAGGAGAGCGGGGGTGGCAGTCTTGGATGGCGGCGGGCGGTTTGTTGACGCGCGCACGGTCGAGGTGGTGAACGGCGAGGGGACACAGCGCGTGCAGGCCGCAAAGGTCATTGTCGCTACGGGGTCGAGACCAATCCGGCTTCCTCTGCCGGGCTTTGATCTCCCTGGCGTGCTGGACTCGACAGGCGCGCTGGCCCTCGAGGCGCTGCCGGAGCGCTTGCTGATCGTGGGCGGCGGGGTGATCGGCGCAGAGTTTGCCGCCATCTTTTCGGCCCTTGGCGTCCAGGTGACCGTGGTCGAGATGCTGGACCGCATGCTGCCGATGATGGACGTCGACGTCAGCGCCGAGATCGCCAAGTCATTGAAGCGACAAAATGTCCAGATATACCTCGGTAGCCGGGCAAACGGGATCGTCCCAGCAGGGGAGGGTCTGCGAGTCTCGGTCGGCACCCCGAAAGGCGAGCAGGGCTTTGAAGTGGACAAGGTGCTCGTCTCCGTTGGGCGTAGGGCGAACGTGGAGGATGTGGGCCTAGAGTCCGTCGGCGTGCGCACATCGGGCGCTGGGGTCGACGTCAACGACCAGATGGAGACCAGTGCGCCCGGGGTGTACGCCGTTGGCGATGTGACCGGGCAGTGGTGGCTGGCTCACGTCGCCTCGGCGCAGGGCGTTGTCGCTGCCGAGAATTCCTGTGGCCACACGGCCAAAATGAACTACAAGAGTGTCCCTTCGTGTGTGTTTACCCGTCCGGAGGTCGCCAGCGTTGGTTTGACGGAAGCGCAGGCGAGGGAAAAGGGATATGATGTCCTGACTGGTCAGTTCCCCTTCAGGGCGAATGGCAAGGCACTGACCTATGGCGACTATGAGGGATTTGTCAAGGTTGTCAGCGAGCGCCAGTATGAGGAGGTGCTGGGCGTGCACATCGTCGGCCCGCACGCCAGTGACCTGATCCTGGAAGGCGGGTTGGCTCTGTCCATGGAGGCGACGCTCGACGAGATCGAGGCCACCATCCACGCCCATCCCACGCTAGGCGAATCGATCGCCGAGGCCGCGCTCGCCGCGCGCGGACGCGCGCTTCATCTGTAGGCCACTCTGATCTGAAGATGGCGCCAGAGGAGGGACCCGCACTCTGGCGCTCACTCCTTTGCCCCTGAGCGCTGAATGACTGTAGCCACGGGAGAAGAGATGTCCTGTATCGTTGACTTTGAGCCAATCGGTAGGCGCGTGGTGGCTGAAGAGGGAGAGACGATCCTGCAAGTTGCCCAGCGTGGCGGGATCGGGCTGGCAGCTGTGTGCGGAGGTGCGGGAACGTGCGGGCGGTGCAGAGTGCAGGTGATGACTGGGGCATTGTCACGCGCCACCGACAGTGAGCGCGCCCGGATCGGCCCAGATCAACTGGCAGAGGGAATGCGGCTGGCCTGTAGGGCGGTCGTGCTGGGCGATCTCAAAGTCAACGTTCCTCCCTCGTCGCTGACGACATCACAGCGCACGCAAGTGGAAGGCCGGGCACTCGACGTCCCATTCGATCCGCCTGTCCGCACCTATGAGATGGAGCTTGCCCGCGCAGGGCGTGATGATCTGCGCTCGGACGCGACGCGCCTGTGTGAGCAAGTGCAGGCCCGAGGCCTGGATTGCACGAGCATCGATCTTTCGGCGGCTCAGCGCCTTCCGGTGCTTCTGCGGACGCACGATTGGCGAGTCACGACCGCGGTCGCCCGCGGCCGGGTGGTGGCTGTCTTGCCTCCTGGCAATCCGCCCCTGGGAATTGCCGTTGACCTGGGCACCACCAAGGTGGCCGGCTACCTGGTGGACCTGACGACGGGCAAGATGTTGGCCGCAGAGGGCATGATGAATCCGCAGATCGCCTACGGCGAGGACGTCATGGCCCGGTTGACTCACGCTGTGCAAAACGAAGGCGGAGCAGATCGCCTCCAGGAAGTGATCGTGGCTGGCCTGAACGAGCTGGCGTGCACGCTCTGTGCAAAGGCAAGCCAGTCTCCGGTGGACATCGTCGAGGCAGTCATTGTCGGCAACACGGCCATGCATCACCTCCTGCTGGGACTGCCGACAGAGCAGCTTGGGTCCGCGCCCTATGTCGCTGCCCTCAGCGACCCTTGCGACGTGATGGCGCGAGACATCGGACTGACCTGCGTGCCAGATGCCTCCATACACGTCCTGCCTAATATCGCTGGCTTTGTAGGGGCCGATCACGTAGCTATGCTGCTGGGTTCTGGCATCCACAACGCAGGGGACGTGGTGATGGGGCTAGACATCGGCACCAACACCGAGGTCGCGCTCAAGGTCGGCGATCGGCTGCTCACGTGCTCTACCGCCTCAGGGCCAGCCTTTGAGGGCGCCCACATCCAGGCAGGAATGCGCGCCGCACCCGGCGCGATAGAGCGAGTGTGGATCAACGAGGAGCGAGTGGCCTACCAGATCATTGGGGACGTCCTGCCTGTCGGCTTGTGCGGTTCCGGGATACTCGACGCTGTGGGACAGCTTCGCAAGATCGGCGTGCTGAGCAAGACGGGCGCTATGTCTCGCGAGCACCCGCGGACGCGGCAAGGTGCTCGCGGACCCGAGTTTCTGATCGTACCTGGCTCCGAGAGTGGCAACGAGCACGACATCGTCCTTACGCGGGCGGATGTCAGCGAGATCCAACTTGCCAAAGGTGCGATGCGTGCAGGGGCCGAGGTGCTCATGGAGGAGGCGGGCATCACGGTGAACGAACTGGATCGGATCGTGATCGCCGGCGCTTTTGGCTTCTATATTGACGTCCGCAACGCGCTGCGTGTGGGAATGTTTCCGCCCCTCCGTCCGGAGCAGTTCGAGCAGGTGGGCAATGCCGCCGGTGTCGGAGCCAGACTGGCCCTGATCTCTGCCGAGCAAAGAGCCCTGGCGGGTGAGATTGCCAAGAGGGCCGAGTATGTGGAACTGACCAATGATGTCCGCTTCACGATGAAGTTCGCCGAGGCCACGCTGATGCCCTGATGGGTGGTGGAGGTCGCTGCAGTCAGAGGTCACAGGCTCGCGGATTTGACGCGCGCGGCGCGATCCGCTATACTGCACTGGTACCCGAGTCGGCCGGGCGGTCGCGTTCCGCAAGGGATGAGGAAAGTCCGGACTCCACAGAGCGTGGTGCTGGCTAACGGCCAGGCGGGGTGACCCGACGGAACAGTGCCACAGAAAGCATACCGCCTCGATCCGAGAGGATGCGGGGTAAGGGTGAAAAGGTGGTGCAAGAGACCACCGGCGGGGCTGGTGACAGCTCCGGCCAGGCAAACCCCACCAGGAGCAAGACCAAGCAGGGGCAAGTTCTCGAGAGGGAACAGGGGGCTGCTCGTCCCCTCTGAGCTCCGGGTAGGTCGCGTCGAGGTGCGCGGCAACTCGCACCCCAGATAGATGACCGCCACCCCCGTAAGGGGGACAGAATCCGGCTTATCGGCCGGCTCGGGTGCTGACTGGGCCATGTTTAGGGAGAGAAATGACCCTTGCCTGAAGCCTGGCGCCCTTGCACCGCTCCCATCCGCATGCGCGGTGGGTGGTTGGCGAACTGTAGGGAACTCTGCCTCCTGTAGACAGCGACCGTGCAGGGTTCCGGGCAACCGGCGTTCAGGTCAGCGCTTCCTCAGGGGACACACGACGTTGGCCGCTGGGCCTCACTTCCACCTGCTCGATGACCGGCCGGTCCTCACCCGCCAACACCATGCGCTGGATCAGCCGTTCCCTCATCACCGAAGCGACCTGCTGGTGTGATGCCAGACCGATCAGGTTTGTCAGCTCATATGGGTCAGCCAGGAGATCGTAGAGGAACTCTTCCACATAGTGGTCGGCTGAGGCATCCCCCCAACCTGACTTATCCGGTGCGACGACACTGTACTTCCAGCGATGGGTGCGAACCGCTCTGCCGACCTGTGCCTCGCTGATCTGGACAAAGACCTCGCCAGGCCAACCAGCCTTCACTCCCCCCAACAGAGGCAGGATCGAGCGTCCTTGCATGTCCTCGGGAATGGGCAGGCCAGCCGCGTCCAGCAGCGTTGGGGGCAGGTCCACCAGGCTGACGAGCTGTCGTACCTGGCCCCCTGCCTCAAAGCCGGGCCCCTGGAGAGCGGTCGGCACACGGATCGAGCTCTCGTGGCAAGATCGCTTGTACTCTGAGTTCCGGGTCTTAAAGTGAGAGCCGTGATCGGAGGTGTAGAGCACGATGGTATCGTCCGACAAGCCGAGGCTCTTGAGTGCATCCAGCAGCCGGCCGAGCGCCTCGTCCAGACGCTTGACGATGCCATAGTAGCCGCCCAGATGCTGGTGCGCCGAACCGCCAAGAGCCGCGAGATCGGGGGGCACCCACCGGCCCGTGTACGGTTCGCGGTACCCTTCGGGGGGAACATAGTCGTCGACGTGGTTCTGGTGGTGCGGCTCCAGGAAGGAGAGAAACATATAGAACGGCTCGTCCTGGTGAGCGTCGATATACCGGATCGCCTCATCGGTCAACGCGTCCACGCGGTAGCCGGGGAGCTTGACGGGACTTCCCTTTTTGTCGTACATCACCGTGTTGTATGGCTCGGACGTGAACTCGAGAAGGTTCGAGCCAAGCCAGTACTCGTACCCTCCTTGTTGGTGCTCGGGGATCGGATCCTGATCTGCAAGATGCCATTTGCCGATATAGGCGGTGCGGTAGCCAGCCTCGCCAAAGTGATGGGCCAGGGTCCTGGTCTCGGAGGCGAGAGCGAGGCCGTTGCGGAATACGCCCGTCTCGGTGGCATACAGCCCCGTCTGCAGCGAGGCACGCGCCGGCGCACACACGGGCTGACAGGTGAAGGCATTGAATGCGTGCGTTCCCTGCTGTGCCATCCGGTCAAAGTTTGGGGTGAGACCCAGTGGGTTACCGTGGACGCCTGTTGTGTCCCAGCGCTGCTGATCGGTAAAGAACACGATCACGTTGGGATGGGTGGAACGTTTTCTCGCCATTCCCGATCCTCCTTGGGCATTTCCGTTCAGCCCTTGCGAGCGATGACTTCTTTCACCGCTGCCGCAATGTGCTGTGCGGACAGGCCGTACTTTTCGAGCAGGGCCAGGTAAGGCCCAGACTCAGTGAATGTGTCGGGGACTCCGACCCGCTTCATTGGAACCGGACAGTTCTCCACAAGCGTCTCGGCAACAGCGCTGCCCAGGCCGCCAAAGATGATGCCGCTTTCTGCGGTGACGATCGCGCCCGTTTCCTCGGCCGCTTCCACGATCGCTCGGGTGTCCAGCGGCTTGAGGGTGTGGCAGTCGATGACGCGTACACTCCATCCCTCTCCTGCCAGACGCTCGGCGGCGACCAGAGCCTGGGACACCATGTCGCGGATGGCGATGATTGTGGCATCGGTACCATCGCGTATCACGACTGCTTTGCCGATCTGGAACGGATAGCCCGCATCAAAGAGGACGGGCACGGGGTCGCGAGTGAAGCTGAGGTAGACTGGCCCGTCCCACGTTGCGGCAGCCCACGTGGCCAGTATCGTTGTGGGCGAGTCTGCTGCCGCGACCACGGTGGACCCGGCGATCGCGCGCATGATGGCAAGGTCTTCCTGGCCCTGGTGTGTCGGCCCATCCGGCCCGGGGGTGATCCCACCGTGGCTAGAGGCGATCTTGACGTTCAAGTGAGGATAGTGGATGCTGTTACGCACTTGATCCAGGGCCCGCATCGTGGCAAACACAGCGTACGTCGTCGCAAAGGGGATCAGGCCGGTGGTTGCCATACCGGCGGCGGCAGCCATCATGTTCTGCTCGGCGATGCCAAAGTTGAACGAGCGGTCGGGGAATCGGGCGGCGAACTCGGTGGTCTTGACCGACCTGGATACGTCGGCGTCGAGGACGACGACGTCGGGATTGCGCTCTCCGAGTTCGATGATCGCCTCGGCGTAAGCGTAGCGTGTGGCCTGGCTGTCTGCTGCCGTGAACAGCTCGCCGGAAGACAGCAGGGGGATGACCTGAGGAAGAATGTGATGGTATGGCGATCGCTCGGATCTACTCATCGAGGCAACTCCGGATCTCTACCAGGGCACAGGCTGCTTCTTCTTCGCAGGGCGCCTTGCCGTGCCAGTCGACGATGTTCTCCATAAAGGAGACCCCTTTGCCCTTGACCGTATGGGCGATGAGGATGGTAGGCTGCCCCTTGATGGTCTTGGCAGTGTCCAGTGCCTCGACGATCTGTCCCATGTCGTGCCCATCGATCTCGATCACGTGCCATCCAAAGGCCCGCCACTTGTCGGCCAGCGGCTCGATGGGCATCTGTTCGTCCACGCAGCCGTCGTTCTGGAGGTGGTTGCGGTCCAGGATAGCGGTGAGATTGTCCGTCTTCCACCTGGCAGCGGCCATCGCTGCCTCCCAGACCGATCCTTCCTGCGTTTCGCCATCGCCGATGATGACCCACACGTGATAGTCCTTCTGGCGCAGCTTGCCACTCAGGGCCATCCCCAGGCCCGCGGAGAGCCCTTGACCCAGAGAGCCGGTCGTCATATCGATACCGGGCGTCTTGCGCATATCAGGGTGGCCTTGAAGAATGCTGTCAAGCCGTCGCAAGGTGCCGAGGTGCGCCCTGTCAAAGTAGCCCCGCTCAGCCAACGCCGCATACCAGACGGGGCAGGCGTGGCCCTTGGAGAGGATGAAGCGGTCCCGGTCGGGCCATTCCGGATTCTGTGGATCCAGGCGCATCACCTGGAAGTAAAGGGCTGTGACGATGTCCGCCGCAGAGAGCGAACCACCCGGATGTCCGGCTTGCGCGGTGGCGATCATCTCGATAATGTCACAGCGGATCGTCACCGCCATTCTCTCGAGCTCGCGAACGGACATGGGTGCCAATGACACATCAACCTCCCATTCTTGGGCGAGCGGACGCCTCTTCGAACGAGAGGATGACCTTGATCGCGTTGTCGTCCTTGGTACGGGCCAACTCGATCCCTCTCTGCGCCTGCTCGATGGGCAGGACGTGAGTGGCGATCGCTTCGACATCGACCTGGCCGCTTCGCGCCAGGTCGATGGCTTCCCTCACGTCCTCGTTGTTGCACATGGTGCTGCCGATGACGTGCAGTTCCCTACTGAGGATCGAATAGGCTGGCAACTGCATTGGTTCGGCGGTCATCAGGGCTACCACCGTGATGCGCCCTCGCCGCTTTGCCATCTCTACGGCCGTGCTGGCCAGCGAAGCATCATCCGCGGTGAGGAAAACCACATCTACGCCCTCACCGTGAGTGAGCGCTCTGACCTCCTCCGCCAGGTCTTTGCTGGGAAGCAGGATGTCGTGGGTGGCCCCCAATCGCTCGCGCGCCGCATCCAGGCAGTGCTGCCGGATATCGGCGACGATGATGGGGTCAGCCCCGATCGCACTGGAGACCCCAGCCACCATGCCGCCGATAGACCCGGTTCCCAGGACTGCCACCGACTCCCCCGAACGTAGACCAGCCCGCCTGGCGATGTGCACGGCGACGGTCAGAGGCTCGATCAGGCTGCCCTGCACGTAGGACAGGTGGTCTGGGAGGAGGAAGACGGCCTCCTCCGGCGCGACGATGTACTCGCCAAACGCGCCGGGCCAGGCAGGAGTCCCGAGTACGCGCTTGGAGGGGCACAGGTTGATGTCTCCTGCAAGGCAATGGGCGCACTCCCCACAGACCCACTGCGGGTCCACGATCACCCGGTCTCCGGGCTCAAAGTGGGTCACAGCCTCTCCCACGGCAGACACCACACCAGCGGCCTCGTGGCCAAGGACAGTGGGTGCCTTTCGGAAGGGGTGAGTACCCCGGTAGGCGTGCACCTCTGATCCGCAGATGCCCACTGTCTTGACCTGGATCAAGAGCTGATCGGTGCTCTGGATTGCAGGCGGTTCCAGATCAGCCAACACCAAGCGGCCTTCAGACTCCAAGAGGGCTGTTCTCATGCCTACTTTCTCCTGGGGCGCAAAGGAGCGCTAGAAGCCGCGTATCTTGTCGATCTGGTTGCGCAGGGGCAGTTCGCCACGCACAAAACGACCCAGGTTCTCGTAAAAGATGTCCAGCACGTGCTGCCCCTCAAACTGAGTGCCTCCGGCCATATGGGGTGTGATCAGCAGATTCTCGACATCCCACAGCTCGCTGTCTTCGGGCAAGGGCTCGGGCATAAAGACATCGAGCGCTGCCGCTGCCAGGCGTTTCTCCCGCAGGGCCTGGGCCAGTGCGTCCTGGTCGATGATGCCGCCGCGTGAGATCCCGACCAGCATCGCGGTGGGTTTCATCAGCGCCAGTTGCTCTGCGCCGATCATGCCCAACGTCTGGGGCGTGCGAGGAACGGTCACGACCAGATAGTCTGACTGGCGCAGCAGATCGTCCAGGCGGTCGAATCCCCACAGCTCGCTGACATAGTCAGGCTTGTCGGTGGGATAGAGATCCAGGGCAACGATGCGCATCCCAAAGACCCGCGCTCGCTCAGCCAGGGAGCGGCCCACCATACCAAAGCCAACGATTCCCAAGGTGCTGCCGGTCAGCTCCACCAGCTTGGGACGGATCTCGCGGATCGCCCACAGGTGGTCCTGCTGTCGCAGCACGGCATCTCGGATGCCTCGCGTGAAGGCGAGGATCATAGCCAGTGTGCTTTCGGCCAGGCAAGCGCCGTGGGTGCCCCGCGCGCTCGAAAGAAGGACGTCGCTCTCTACCAACTCGGGGATCGCAAGGTAGTAGTCGATGCCCGAGCTCGGCGACTGAACCCATTTCAGGTTCTTGGCCGCCACAAAGATGTCTCTGTTCATCCAACCCATGTAGACATCCGCGTCCGCGATGTACTGTGCCGTGTCCGCTCGATTTGCACAGTGGACAAACTCGACGCCGGGGTACTTCTCTCTCAGATCGCGAATGGCGTTCTCCAGCCCCATTTGGTTGCCACCTATCAGGACCTTCACTCTGTAGCCTCCTTGATATGAATGCATGTATGTGTCGATGACGGAGTGTGCACGCATGATCCAGGCGCTCACGCCCGGTGATCACTCCTTCACAGCGAACTAGTGTGCAGCCTGACCCGCAGTGACCCAGCGGCCGAAGACCGGGTACTGGCAGCAAATGACTTCCAGATAGGCGGGCCGGTTGCGGGAGTTTTCAGCCAGCGCGCGCCTCAGAGCCGGAGCGATCTCGGATGGCTCTGTGATGCGTTCGGAATAATACCCCAGGGCCTTGACCGACTCGGACAGGTTGGCTACAGAGGGTTCGGACACAGAGCACGTATAGGGATCGTGCCCCGGACCCCAGAAACCCGGTCCATAGCCAGCAAACCCACCGTTGTTGATGTGAATGGTTGTCACGCCGATCTCGTGGCGCACCAGTGCTTCCAGGTTTCCCAGCATATACCCGACACCCGCATCGCCTGTCACGTTTACGCACTGGCGCTGAGGATAGGCCAGCTTGGCCGCCACCGCTGCTGCCAGGCCGAACCCAAGCGTGGAGACATTGCCCCAGCCCAGAAAACCGCGGGGGATCACAGATTCGTACACGGTGCTGAGCTGGTCGCGGGTGCTGCCTGAGTCGTGGGTAAGGAAGGAGTTGTCGGGATCGAGCGTCCTGATCAGGTCCCCGTAGACCCGATATGGGTTGATGGGCACATCCTCGGAGTCCATCAGCGGGCGATACTTGCCCACGAACTCGGCCTTTCTCGCACGAACCTCGTCGATCAGTGCCTGGTTTGTCGTGACTGTGCCACCTGTCTGCGCGGAAAGCTCGCGAATCAGAGCCTGGAGCGTGAACTTGGCATCCCCGATCAGGGCGTGATCGGTTTTGTAGCTCTTGTTTACGTCTCGTTCGTCGATCGTGCACTGGACGATCGTCTTGTGCGCGGCACTGGGAATGGCGTGGCTGAACCGTCCGGGGGACAAACTGGAGCCGATGGCAAACAAGAGGTCGCACTCGTTTAGGAACGCCTCAGCCAACTCGCCTCGCACGCCCACAGACAACGGGTGGTTCTCTGGGAAGGCGCTCTTGCCCTTCAGGGTGGTGAGCACGGGGACCTGAGCCATCTCGGCGAACTCGACCAGTTCCTGGGTAGCACCGGCGTAAAAGATCCCCTCGCCGACGTAGAGCAGGGGGTTCTTGGCAGCAAGCAAGGCCTGGACCGCCGCCTTGACATCCTGCCCGTCTGGTGCCCACCTCCAGCCCTTCACCGGCGTGTAGGGGTGCTCATCCTCCTCATACTCACCGAAGCTGCGGGGGATGGTGATCAGGACCGGCCCGCCGCGTCCGGAGCGCAGATAGGTGAACGCGCGGCGCATCAACTCGGGCACCCGGTGAGGCTGGTCGATGTGGCCGATCCACTTGGTCACGGGCCTAAAGCCCGCTGTGATATCATAGTGCGTATTGCCGCTTGTACCCACAGCGATGCCATCGGTGATGCACAGCACAGGCGACGAGTCCTCGTAGGCCTGGGCCAGGGCACCGTAGGCGATCTGGAGTCCGGCGGCGTTGATGCCTCCCATCACCGTGCACACCCCTATCTGCCGGCCGCCGGTGACGCGCGACAGGCCGTCGGCCACGGCCACGGCGTACCGCTCATCTCGCATCATCACCATCGGGATGCCTTCCTGTCCTAGCGCGTTATTGATGCCGCAGGTCGGAAAGATCGATACCCAGGAGACCCCCTCTGCCTTGAGGATTCGCGCCAGTCCAACTGCTGCCGGGATTCGCATGTTACACCTCACCTTTCTGGTCTGGCTGTGCCGCAAAGGGGACGGAGCGGCACAGCTCCGAGTACGCGCCCTCCGCTCCCGTCCCGGAGCGCCAGGGCTAGTCGTCCGCGATCGCCGAGAGCGTCTACTGACGCCAGCCTTTGTAGGCCGCCTTGCCCGGCCAGACGGCAGCGCGCCCAAGCTCTTCCTCGATGGTCAGCAGGCGGTTGTGTCCACCCGCGCGGACCTGTCCGGCGTTCAGGCCGACCGCAAAGTCTCCGATGCTATCCCTATCTCCCCGGCTGCCGCACGGGTGTACGTTGTAGCCATTGGCCAGCGCCAGCCGACAGGCTGCCAGCGCCTCGCTCACTGTGCCCACCTGGGTGATCTTGAGCACCATCGAGTTGGCTGCGCCCATCGAGATGCCCTGCTTGAGGCGCTCCACGTTTGTGGCAAACAGATCGTCTCCGACGACTTCGATGCCCAGTTCCTTGGTCACGAGCGCGTGCCCCTCGAAATCCTCCTCGCGCAGGGGATCCTCGAGGGAAACGACGGGATAGTTGGTCACAAAGTCCAGGTACAGTTCGATCAGCTCATCTCGGGACTTTTCGCCGGGAGAGAACAGCCCAACGTAACGGTCGATGTTCTCTTCATAGTAGCAGTCGGCCGCACAGTCAAAGTAGATGCCTACCTTGCCCTCGTATCCACATCGTGCGATGCTTTCGGTCATGACATCTAGTAGCTCGCGGTCGTGGTCGATCACCCCGGCCAAGCTTGTGCTGTGATAGGTCATCGAGTACTTGTCGGGGTACCGTGCGCGGAGCAGACGCTTGACCTGTTCCGTGCAGTTCCAGCTCATATACCTTGCATCGGAGTAACCACTTGCTCCGTAGGCCGCGAACTCGTAGCTCGGTTTGAACCACCTGGAAGTCCCCGGGTCCCTGTAGCGGCCTCCGGTGCCAATGCCCACGATCGGGATGGGCAGGGTGCACGCGTTCGCGCCTCCGATGTAGCGGTAGAGCGACAAGCCCGTGCTATTGGCAGCAGCCTTGAGCACAGCCAGCGAGACGCCGACGATGGCGTTGGCTCCCAGCTGTGACTTGTTCGGCGTGCCGTCGAGTTCGATCATCAGGCGGTCGACCTCGCCCTGGGCGGTCACATCTAGGCCCTTGAGTGCAGGACCGATCACCTCATTGACCTGTGCAGCGGCCTTTTGGACGCCGAGGCCATTGTAGCGCTCGCCCCCGTCTACCAGGAACGCTGCCTCGTGCCTGCCGGTGGATACTCCGGTCTCCGGAGTGGACACTCCGCAGGCACCATCGTCGGTCACCACGGTCACTTCCAGCGAGAGCAAGCCCCTCTGGGCAAAGATCTCCCTGGCCCTCACGCTCTGGATCGTCGCTGCCATACCTGTTCTACTCCTTTGGTCCGTCCCACGCTAGTGGATCACTGCGACCCGAAGGTCTCCAAGGCACGCTCTGGTGTTTCCCGTATAGATGGCACTGCCTAGCCGGATCAGCGCCATAGTTGAGTTGTGATTCCCCAATTCGGCCGCAATGTCCACGCCGCGCTGTGCGGCCGTCTCCAGCGTATAGCCATCCACGATCCCGCCCGCCATACAGATCGGCTGCCCGGATCCCTCGGCGTGCTGTGTGCCTGGCCCGTCCGTGCCATCCGAATCCATCGCCGCCACTGCCACCCGCTTGCTGGCCAATCGCCCGCTGCCCAGGGTCTGAGCCCAGAGGAGCACAAACTCCTGGTTTCGGCCGCCGATGCCGGTCGCGTCGCCCACCGGCACGTCCAGGTGTCCTCCGGTGATCAGCGCCACGGGCGGAGCGAACGGCCTCCCATGGGTCTCACATTCGTGCGCGATCTGGGAGAGCACTGAGGCCGCTGCGGACGATTGAGCCGCCAGGGCGGTGCAGAGGATGACGCCTTTGAGACCCAGCTCTTCTGCCTTGGCCCTCGCCCCCTCGACCATCTGGGAGGTGTCTGCCGGCTGCCAGTAGCTGGCCTTGATCTTGACGAACTCGTCCAGGTCTGGCACCTCGTACCGTGCCTCCCCGCTCTTCAGTGCTGCCCGCAGGTTTGGGGTGAACTCGTCCCACCAGGGCTTCTGCTCCAGCTCCCGAACGACCTGTGGCAGGCACCTTCTGGCAGGCGGCCACGAGGGGACCCAACTTCCTGTGTCCGGGACGACGCCGTACCAGCGGCGAAAAGTGCCGACCTGTGAGATGAGGTTGATCGTGCGCGCAGGGTGAGCCTGACAGACGATGCGACCGCAGTTCACAGTGGAAAAGTAGGGCATCACCTGGTGGATCAATCCCTGAGTGCCGTACTTGATGGCCAGGAAAAAGACACGGCGCACGTCTTCCAGTGTCAGACCGGCTGCGGGGGAGACAAAAAGGGAGGAAGCGCCATCGGAGAAGACGGTGAAAACCAGGTCCTTCTCTCCCGCGGACCGGGCGATGGCCTGGGCTTTGGGCGCGCCGAGAACGGACCCCTCGTCAGGCACGGGGTGGGCGGCTTCCGTGAGCTCGATACGCTTCAGGTAACGCTCTTCGCCTCGCTTGATGGTCAGCGCACCGGCGGTCAGCCTGTCACCCAGGATGTCCTCCAGAGCTTGGGCCTGGCGTTGAGAAGCCTTGCCGGCGCCAATGACATAGATGTTCTCGATCTCAGAGAGGTCGATGACCTCATCGCCGAAACCGGACACATCCATCTCTGGGTGTCCGCCGACCAGCAGCCTGCTCCCTTCGATGCGAATCAGCTTGCGCGTGTTCTCGTAGGGATCCGCGGCTGCCAATCCTCCCTCAAGAATGTCTATGGCCAAGGAGCGACCGTCACGGTCACCGTGTGAGACGAGCTCCTTCCTGTTCTTGATGACCATCCTCGCTCCTTATCCGTGCAACGTCGAGAGCATTATGCTCCGGTATGCGCCCCCTGTCAAGTCGAAGGCCCGGTACAATGCAACGGCACAGGATGCTGAGAGCGCACCGAGCGGGCTCGGGCAGCTCCCGCTATGCCTTTTCTTCCCGGCGTTCCGCATCCGAGCGGTTCAGCTTGCGCACCTCGAGAAGGATCTCCCTCAGCAGCAGGAGCTGCGTGCGCCGCCACTGAATGTCGCTCGCCAGCCTGCTCCAACTGGCCGGGTCCGGCGACAGATAGGGTTCCACCAGGTCCAAAACGTCTCGAGCCATTCTACACCTCGTTCAGCAGACGAATACGACACCCACGGTGATCGCACACGGGATCTGGCTGAGATCACCGACCAGAGGATAGGCCTTCCAGCCCACCCGGTTGATCAGGCGGATGACGTCAATGCCCATCGCCTCCATCGACGGCCGGGAGCGATGGGGAAAGCGACATCGACCACTGTCCAGGAATTGGCAGATCAATCCCTTGCACAGGTAGTCCTTGCATGACCCACCACCCAGGCCCATGGCCAGGTGGTAGCCGTCCCCATACGCCTGGCGCTCCAACTCGTACACGATCTCGCTGCTCTGGCGGTGGAAAGAGAGCACCCGTCGTTTCTCCTCGCGCGTGCCGCCTGTTCCCGGAGTATAGTCGGCGATCGGCCCCACATCACACTTGAGCAGAACCCCCCAGGAGAACAAGTGCAGCGCACGACGCACCAGATCCAGATCGGGGGCGTTGGGAGGGCAGTTGGGGGTCTCTCCCGCGCGGAGGCAGCGAGGGACCAGGCATTTGAGCCTCACCCTCTCGTCGACGGTCACGTCGCATGCGGGGATGATGGCCGCATCCGAAGCGCCCAGTTGCAGAGCCTGGTCTCGATAGCGTCTCAGGTTTGCCTGCAGGCGCTCCTCGGCGTCGGCATGTCCCAGCGCAGTTGGCGTCACGCTGTCTTCCACCATAGTCACATCTCCTTTCGCTGCCAGCGAGAAGTCGTCGGGCGCCAGGCGCCCGCCCGCTGCGCGATACCGGCAGCGGGCGGGTGAACAGAAAGACAGGAGTGACAATCAGCATAGTCGGCGAGACAGAAGTCATGTAGAGGGTTCCCTATAGTCGCCCGACCGCTACGCGCCCGGCGCGCATTCTTGTGCGGAGGAAAGGCCGCTGATAGCTGGACTCCTGAGGATGCCCCACATCACGCCAGCACCCGCTGTCACCAGCCCTGCACCCATCAGGAAGAGGGTCCGATAGCCCCACGCGGCGACGACATAGCCGCCCACGAGGCTGAGTGAGCCGAAGCCAAGTCCCATAGCCATCGAGATCGCCCCGTAAGCCATCGGACGCCACTCAGGGTCGACCAATTCCATCTGGAATACCTGCAGGGCCGGCAGCCAGATGGCAGAGAACACCAGGACGCCCAGCCTGCCCAACCCGGCCGCAGCCCAGTGTTGGATCAAGGCCATGGGCACCAGGCTGACAGCCAGCCCCAAGGCAGTCATCATCAACGTCCAGCCATTGCTGCGACGCGCGGCCAGTCGGGGAGTCAGCAGAGGGGCCAGGATGGCGACAAACTGCCCGGCCCCGGTGATCAGCCCGATGGATGAGGGGGATAGGCGCAGTTCTGTATCCAGATAGGCGTTGGTGAAGGCCTGGGAAGTCGCCCATCCCGCGTGGTTGAGGAACACGTGACCGATCACCAAGGCAACGGGGAGCAGCGGGAACGGCCCTCTGGCGATGCTCTGGCTCCTGGCAGCGCGGGGCTCGACCTGCCCGATGAACGCCATAGGCACCAGAGCCAGCAGCCCGAGAAACGCGCCCACCCACAGTGCCATACGGTACGGCGCGGGGGCATCCAGGGTCTGACCGAGAAGGCCGGCAAAGGCACCCGGCAGCAACCCGCCGGAGATGGTGCCCACAAACGTGCCCAGTCCTCTCACTGCACCGCTCAGGGCAAAGGCGCCGTTGCGGTTGGCGGCGGTGGTCGTGGCCATCAGGGCAGGCACCAGGTTGACGTTGAACATGGACCAACCCAGGGTGAGGACGACCTGTGACAGAAACGGCCACGAGTTCCGTGCCCAGGGAAACACGTACTCGGTCATCGGAAGCAGGACCATCCCGACGACGGTCGCGACACCGCCCGCGCGCATAACGTTGCGCGCCCCAAAACGGCCGCCCAGCAGCCCGCTGGGCAGGCTCATGCCCATGTAGGCAAGTGCCGAAGTGGCACCAAAGAGCCCCACGTACTCCGGTCCGTGACCCAGGCGGAGAATGTAGAGCACCTTGATCAGCATCGTGATGCCGTAAAAGCTAACCGCCGTGACGCCCGAGACGACAAAGAGAAGCTTGGCCTCGCGGCCAAAAGGTGGCGCTGTGGGCAACGGGTTCTTCACGCGAGCTCCGTCATGACCTGTCCCGTTGCCGCCGACCTCATGGCTGCGTCAAAGACCCTCATCGCACGCAGGGCCTGTTCCGGCTTCACAGCCAGATCCGCACCCCTGTTCAGCACGTCGGAGATGTTCTGATAGTACGACCGCCAACTGCCCCGGACGCTGTCGAGGATCAGCTCTTCGGGCTGGCCCCTGGCAATGGTGCTCACCTGTGCCCGCTCCGCGGGATCCTCCTGCGCAGCGTCGATGTCGCCAACCCGCATAGGTCCTTCCTGCGGGTCCAGTCCGTACTTGATCAGCGCGCCAAGGTCTCCGAGCACGTACCAGCGCGGCTTGTCGATCGCGGCCAGGTTGCCGATCTCGATCTCGTAGCGGACGCCATTCGAGAAACGCATGAGCAGCTTTGCATAGCTGCCGATGTCGATATCCCAGTGTCCCCGGTCCTGAGTGTCACAGAAGACGCTCTCGACCTGTGCAGACACGAGCTGCAGGGCTTGATCGACAAAGTGAGCGGGCCAGTCGTAGAGGATTCCTCCGCTCTGAGCCTTCACCGCGCGCCATCCACCCGGCCTCCTATAGCGCATGATCGCCGCCTGGAACAGGTAGGGGCTGCCGATCAGCCCATCATCGATGGCTTTCTTGACCGTGAGATAGTCCCAGTCCCAGCGGCGGTTGTGGAACACGGACAGCATCACGCCGTTGCGCTGGCTGGCGGCGATCATCTCCTCTGCTTCACACGCGTCCATACACATCACCTTGTCGACGACGACGTGCTTGCCGGCGTTCATCGCCTGGATCGCCAAACCCCGATGGGTGTTGTGCGGTGTGGCGACGACGACGAGATCGACCGTACGGTCTTGCAGCAGTTCGCCCATGCCGGGATAGATCCTGGCCTCAGGATGGTCCCGTGCTGCAGCCTGCTGCCGCTCGCGATCCCGCGTCGAGATTGCATACAGCTTGATCCCGTCGGCGAGCCCAGCCAGGTATGAGTGAAAGTGCTTTCCGGAGTATCCGTATCCGACAACGGCTGCGTGTATCACTGTGATGTCTCCTTATCCGAGCAGCGTCTCTTCACCGGACCGGCCCTCCGAGGCCTGCTCTCGCTGGGTCCAATCCACGTGGGCAAAGTCTTCGATCGTGTGCGTTTTGAGCCATTCCTCAAAATCGGCCTCGATCTCTGGGGTCCACTTGGTGTCCATCTGGCTCGAGTTGTAGATCCCCTCGCGCAGGCGCTGGTGGCTGAACATCTCGCGCATGCTCGTTCTTTCCGCATGCTCGACCACCTCCTCTGCGAGATGAGGCGGTATGAACAGGACGCCGGTGTAGGTGCCCAGCACCACATCTCCGGGCAGGCAGGTTGCCTCGCCGATGCGGCAGGGCACGTTGAGCCCTACCAGCGTGACATCGCGAATGGGCGTGGGATCGATCCCCTTGCAGAAGGTGCAAAAGCCGTCGATCTCGAGGATCTGCTGCGCGTCACGGATGCCGCCATAGATCACCTGGCCGCGTCCCGTGCGCGTGGCAATGGCCGTTGAGAGGTTCGCGCCAGAAAACGTGCCCTTGTAGACCTTGCCAAACAGGTCGATGACGATGACATCGTCCTTGATCAGGGTCTCAATGACCCAGGAGTTCATGGCCCCGATGCGTCCCTCCTGCTCTTGGCCATAGTCCATCAAGGTCTCATGCAGGTCAGGACGGCGTGGAGCAAAAACGCCCGTCACCGCGCGACCGACGAGCACTCGCCCAGGGTGAAGGCGGGTCCAGTTTCCCTCAAACTGGAATTGGTAGCCGTGTCGCCAAAGGACCGACCAGGCTTCCTCGGTCCTGACTCTTGCCATGCGGCGCAGGATGTCGTCGGAGACGCGGGGTCTGCCGTCTGGGAAACGTTCTCCCTCCCACAACGGCGTCAACTGGATGATGTCCTCTCGGTTGTTGAACTTCACAGGATGTCCTCTCCTCACGAAAACGTGGATCGCTGCGAACGGATCATCGATCCGTCCTGTACTGAATCGGGGTGGGGTGGCTCTGCCCATCGCCCGGACAGCCTCATGCGGGCCAGAGCTGCATCCCCCCGTCTACTCGCAGAACCTGTCCGCTGACAAAGGACGAGCCGCCGCCAACGAGAAAGGCAACCGCTCGGGCGATCTCGATCGGCCAGCCGTACCGCTCGAGCGTGCCGTCCACCACCTGTTGGTTCTCATCGATCGGCCTGCTTGCCAGAAAGCGGGGGGTGACAATGGGTCCAGGAGCGATGGCATTTGCATAGACGTTGTGCGGGCGCAGCAGCGCCGCAAGGCACCGGGTGTATTCGTGTACCGCTGCCTTGGCGGTGGAGTAGATGGCCTCCGTCTCGTGTCCTGACAGGCCGGCGATACTGCCGATGTTGACGATCCAACCTGACCGGCGTTCCATCATCGCGGGAGCAACCTCCCGGCAGGCCAGGATACAGGTCATCAGATTGCGATCGAGTACCGTACGGATATCCTCCAGGGATATGTGCACCGCGTCGTTGCCGTGTGGTTTGCCCGCGTTCGCGCCGGTCACTCCCTGCGCGCCGATGTCTCCACCCGCGCAGTTCACCAGGATGTCGATCCGACCAAAGCGCGCGCGGACCTCGGCCGCGGCCCGCCTGACCGTCGATTCGTCTGTGAGGTCGCCGCACACGGGCAGAACCTCGGTGCTGTGTTCTTCCGAGATCGCCCGCGCCACCGCCTCCAGGGAATCGGCCTCCCCGAAGGCCCTGGTGGAGTGGGGACTGGTGCCGTGCACGGCCACGCGCGCACCGAGGCTAGCCAGGTGAGATGCGACCACCCTTCCGATGCCGCGCGAAGAGCCGGTTACCCAGGCGGTCTTGCCTTCCAGTTCTCGTGCTAGTGTCATTGTCTGCGCTCCGATCCTTCCCGGCACCGCCGGGTGCGTGCCTTCTTTAGGTGCGAGACGTCGCCGACCGTGTCCACCTGCTATGGAGTGTAGTCGAGCGGTGCATCGAATCGATCTCTCGAAAAGAGCTCCTGAGGTTCTTTGCGGCGTCGCGCAGCAGGCTGCTCGGCGGGCAACCCAACTGGTGTCAGGCACACGGTGTCGTGATCGGCCGGTATGCCCAGCTCTTGCTTGACCTGTGTGCGATCGTACGCGCCAATCCAGCAGGTGCCATAGCCCAGACTCGTCGCCGCCAGGATCGCGTGATCGAGCACGATGGTCCCATTCACCTTGCTCTCGCCGGGCAAGACCACCATGCAGAGGATCACCGGCGCGTCTGCCATCCACATCTGACCGTTGCACGCCTTCGCCGTTCTCTTGCGGATGTCGGGATCGGTCACGACGATCAGCCGCCAGTTCTGCCGGTTCGATCCCGTGGGCGCCCGTCGAGCGGCCTCCAGGATCAGGTTCAGGTGCTCCTCGGGGATCGGATCAGACCGGTACTTGCGGACGCTCCTTCTGTTCCACATCGTCTCCAACGTAGCGTTCACAGTATTCCACCTCCTCGTACAGGAACGTGATTCTTGGGTTCTGCCCCTCCAGGGAGGGCCGATGATGTGTCCCGCCGGTCCGGCGCTGAGGTCTGGGACTGGCGACCTGTGGTCGCTCGCGTCGATCCCGCGCTACGGACCCACGACACGCAGCTTGACTTCTTGCAGATCCGCCGCCGATGACGACGAGCCCACGAGCACTTTGTAGACGATCGGCTCCACCACCCACTCGCCGGTCTCCACGTCATAGGTTGCCAGGCTCCTGGCCTTGAGAGGGATGCGCACGGCCCGGGTCTCTCCCGGCTCGAGGTAGACCCGCTGGAAGCCTCTCAGGTCTTTCGCATGGCGTTCGACCGCCGAGCCGACATAGCCCGTGTATACCTGCACCACCTCTGCACCGGCGTGGTCGCCCGTGTTGGTCACGTCGACGCTCACCATCGTCTTCCCATCCGGGGCGATCTCTGTCTCTTCCAGGCCGACCTGGCCATACGTGAAAGAGGTGTAGCTCAGGCCGAAGCCGAAGGGGAAGGCAGGCTCGGTGCCCTCTTTGTCAAAAAGCGTGTAGCCGTGGTAGTAGCCGTACTCGATCTCGTCGGCGTCCGGATCGAAGAACGGCAGAGCACCTGGATCCCGGGGGATCGTAAAGGGAAGCTTTCCACCCGGGTTGACCTCGCCGAACAGGGCACGAGCAATGGCCCGCCCGCCTTCCTGCCCTCCGTACCAGGACATCACGATGGCGGGAACATGCTCTTTCCAGGCCTCCATCACGATGGCACTCCCGCCGACCAGAAGGACCGCACAGCGGGCGTTGGCCCGAGCGACCGCCTCGACTAGACGTTCATCCTCGCGGTGAAGGCACAGCGAGACCCGGTCGCTGCCATTGTTGAACCGGTCACCGATGTACTCGCCCTCGTCTCGATAGTCGTACCCGACAACGACAACAACCGCATCAGCCGACGCGGCGGTCTCCTGCGCTTGGGCCAGGTCTGAGCCATCGGCATAGAGCACGCGGTCCGCATCCCCTAGGTAGTCCTGCAGCCCACGCAGCGCGGTGACGGTGTATGGGGGAAACACGCGGCTGCTACCGTGATCGCCCGTGTTTTCCTGCGCGGCAAGCCTGCCGATGACGGCAAGCCTCTTGACGGCCTGCCTGGAGAATGGGAGGAGCTGGCCCGTGTTCTTGAGGAGGACGATGCTCTTCTCTGCCGCCTCCAAGGCCAGATCGATGTGCGTCTGGCAGTTGACCAGACCCTTGGCGTAGGCTTCCCGATCAGGCGCAGACGTGAATTCGACCACCTTGCGCAGGATATTCCGAGCAGCACGGTCGATGGTCTCTACCTTGACCTGCCCGCTCTTCACGGCCTGCCAGAGCTTTTTGCCGTAGAACTTGGGCCAGGGCATCTCGATGTCCAGCCCACTCTGGGCGGCCTTGACGGTGTCCCGGACACCCCAGATCCAGTCCGAGGTGACAAAGCCATCGAACCCCCACTCGGAGCGCAGGATGTCGGTCAGGAGGTAGGTGTTCTGGCAGCAGTGCTCTCCTCGGAACTTGTTGTATGCTCCCATCACCGAGGCCGCGCCCTCCTCGATGCAGCGCTTAAAGTGGGGGAGATAGACCTCACGAAGCGTACGCTCGTCGGCCTGAACATCCACCTTGAAACGAGCGCGCTCGATGCTGTTCAGGGCATAGTGCTTGACGCAGGCCATCACGTTGTGTGCCTGGACCCCCCTGACCAGAGCAGCGCCCATCTCGCCAAGCAGGTAGGGATCCTCGCCATATGTCTCCTGCGCCCGGCCCCACGCTGGGTGGCGGAGCAGGTTGATGCACACGCCGCCAAAGTAGTTGCCGCCCAACGCCCGGATCTCACGTCCGATGGCCTCCCCAATCCGCTCTTCCAGACCGGGATCCCAGCTCGCGCCCCGGGCCATAGACACAGGAAAGCAGGTGGCGTTGCCCGCGACCACACCGCGTGGCCCGTCACTGAACTTGACCGGAGGGATGCCGAAGCGCTCGATCCCGCCGGCGGGCATCGGGCGGCGAGTGACCTGCCTGCAGGCGAGGAACGACCACGCCATGCGCAGCTTGTTCATGCCGGGACCGGACATCAGGGAGATCTTTTTCTCCAGGGAGAGCTCAGACAACACGGGCTCGACGTACGCGTCAACCTCTTCTCTCGTCATTCCCTTTTTGAGCTTGGGTGAGGGTGTCACGTCTCTTCTCCTCGGCACCGCCTGGCATCCAGAGGGGCGTGGCTTCTGGATGGGGGATGAGCTATTGTAATCCCGCACGTGGAGGCTGTCAAGTTTGACGCTCGGTTTCGCACGTGCTACAATGGTCAGGGTGCTCGCTGGGCACCGTGGATGCCAGGGAAGCGCGGAGTGCAGTACCTGGGCGTTGAGCGTCCTGGCTTTAGGACTCCTTTCGGGAGGATGTCGCATGCGGGGAACCCGTGTCAAGATCGCCATTATCGGTGCCGGCAGCGCCACGTTTTCCGCGGGGATCGTTCGCGATCTGTGCGTCAACTCGGGGCTGCACGGCAGCCACGTTGCCTTGATGGACATCGATGAGAGCCGTCTCGATCGGATCGATCGCCTGGCAGAGCGCCTGTCGGACGAACTGGACGCAGGACTCTCGTTCTCCACGACAACAGAGCGCAGTCAGGCTCTCGATGGAGCCGACTTTGTGATCAACACCGCACAGGTGGGGGGGCACGGCTGGACAGAGGCGCAGCGGAGCCTGGCGGAGAAGCACGGCTACTATCGCGGCGCTCGGCTGCACAACTTTGGGCAGGCGGCCTTTCACCTGGAGGTGGCACGTGACGTCGAGCGGATCTGCCCGCACGCCTGGATCATGCAGTCCGCCAATCCTGTGTTCGAGGGCTGCACACTGATGACCAGGGAGACGGGCGCCCAGGTGGTGGGGCTGTGTCACGGGCACTATGGCTACCGCGATATCGCCCGGGTGTTGGGATTGGAGCTCGAGCACGTGTCCGCCCAAATGCCCGGGTTCAACCACTGGATCTGGATGACTGACTTTAGCTATCGGGGCCAGGACGCTTATCCACTGATCGATGAGTGGATCGAGACGCGAGCCGAGGCCTACTGGGCCGAGGACAACCGCCGGTACTCTGACACGCAGATGTCCCGCGCCGCGATCCACCAGTACAGACTGTTTGGCCTGATGCCGATCGGCGACACCCCGCGCTTTGCCGGCTGGTGGTACCACACAGACCTGGGGACCAAGCAGCACTGGTATGGGCGACTTGGGGGGTTTGACTCGGAGATCGGGTGGGGCCAGTACCTGAAAGACATCACGGCGAAGGTCCAGCGCGTGGAGCAGGCGGCCTTGAACGAGGAGAGACCGATCACGGAGACGTTCAAGCCCGTGCAAAGCGGGGAGCAGATCGTGCCGATCATTGACTCACTGGTCAACGACGTCGAGCGCACCTATCAGGTGAATGTCCCCAACGAGGGGCACATCGTGAAGGGTTTCCCTGAAGACCTGGTGATCGAGTGCCAGGGCGTGGTCAGCAGCGCGGGCATTCGAGGCGTCACGGCACGACCCTTTCCGTCCAAGCTGATGGCCGGGGCGATGATCCCGCGATGGCACGAGGCCGAGCTCATGGTCGAGGCGCTGCGCACCGGCGACCGCGACCTGGTGCTGCTCTACCTGCTCCAGGATGGGCGAACGCGGGGCCTCGAGCAGGCGGAGGCGCTCGTGAACGAATGGCTGGCTGATCCCCGCAACGAACGCCTGCAGCGCCTTTTCCGCGTATCGAGCAAATCGTCATCGTAGCAAGGAGACAGGAGAATGTCCACAACCTACCGCGGAGTCTACACCATTCCATCCACCCCTTTCCACGACAGCCTGGAGGTCGACTGGGATGGCCTGCGTCGCGTCGTCGAGTTCTGCGTCGAATGCGGCGCCCACGGGATCGTCTGGCCGGTCAACGCCAGTGGCTTTGCCGTCCTCTCTGACGAGGAGCGACTCAAGGGCGCTCCCATCGTCGTCGATCAGGTTGCGGGCCGGATACCCGTGGTCATCGGCACCCAAGGCGTATGCGCCTCACACGCCGCGATGTTCAGCCGGCACGCGAACGAGATCGGGGCGGACGCGGTCATCGCTATGGCCCCCTACATCCAGAAGCTGGAAGATGAAGAGTCGGTCGTGGCGTACTATCGGGCCATCTCGGAGGTCGTGGACATTCCCATCTTTATCCAGAATCACGCCCGGGGTAGCTCTCTCTCCGTCAAGACGATGGCGCGCATTGTCCGAGAGGTGGAACACGTCGAGTATATCAAGGAAGAGACGGCACCGGTGACCCACAAGCTGACCGAAGTGCTGGGAGAGGGCGGACCCAAGCTGAAGGGGGTGTTTGGCGGGGCCGGCGGGCGCTATCTGCTGCTGGAGCATCCGCGAGGGGTGGCAGGACAGATGCCCGGATGCCACGTGACCGATGTGATCGTTCGCTTGTGGAACGCCCTGGACGACGGGGACCTGGCAGAAGCCAAGCGTATCTATGGCCTGGTAGCCCCCTTGTTCGCTCTGGAGGCAGTGGGAGGGACGAGCTATGCGGAGGTGCTGCGCAGGCGCGGCGTGATCGACACCTCGCACAGCCGCTATGGGACAGCCGGTGCGATGGACGAGCACGATCACCGAGCCCTGGATGACATCCTGCGTGACCTGGAGCCGCTGCTTGTATGGCACGGCGGCGGCCCCCTGCGCTACAGCGAGGCGTTGACAGAGGGAGCATAGCCGCCCAGGACGAACGAGGTGCCCCCTGGGCGCGTCCGGGGGGCCGAGGTCTGAACGGCTACTCCGCGCCCAGTCGTGCCAGCGCGTGCAGCTCTCTGACCGTGTGGGGGTACAGATCGCGGTAGATGCGATAGTATTCCTGATACAGCTCGCCGCGACCCGGGTCAGGATGGATGCACTGAACGATACGCACCCACTCCGAGGCAAGGTCGGGAGGCGAGAGCAGACCTGCGGCTATCCCGGCCAGGAAGGCATCGCCGTAGGACGCCCCAATCGTCTGCGCCGGCAGGTACTGTTTGAGTCCAGTCACATCGGAGACGATCTGGAGCAGAAGCTCACTCTGGGCACCACCCCCCACGGCCACTGCCCGGAGTGGGTCAGCGCCTGAGGCACGCATCACCTCCAGGTTGTGGGCCACGCCGTAGGCTGTGGCCTCCAGGATCGCCCGGTAGAGGTGTCCCCGCCCGTGTGCCAGGCTGAGGCCAGCGATGACCCCGCGTGCGTCCGGATCGTTCAGCGGGGTGCGCTCTCCGCTAAAGTAGGGCAGGATGACCAGCCCGCTGCTGCCCGGCGGAACGGCCTCGGCTTCCTCCGTCAACACAGAGTAGGCATTGGGCCCGCCGGAGGCCTGCGCTGCGCGCTCCTGCTGCGCAAAGCAATCACGGAACCAGCGGGTGAGCGCGCCGGTCGTAGCCATACCTGCAGCCAAGTTGTAGCGACCGGGGAAGGCAAAGGGCATCAGCCACATCGTCCTGCTGGGTGCCGGATCCTCGAGGACGAGCAGCAGGCAGGCGGTGGTGCCATACATCATCATCAGGTCGCCCGGCTCCAGGACGCCCACACTGATCGCTTCAGCGAGGGCATCTATCGTGCCCGCAGTGACAGGGGTACCGGCGCGCAAACCCGTCTGCCGGGCAGCCTGTGGAGTGACCTGGCCGATCGTCTCGCCAGGCCAGGCCAACCGCGGCATTGGAACCTCGCCCACGATCTCGTCCGCATAGCGATCGCTCCAGCACAGCGAACGGATGTCAAACAGCGGAACGAAGAAAGATGCCGTGGGGTAGTCCAGGACATATTCGCCGCTCAGACGATAGACCAGGAAGGAACTCGCGGAGCACAGATGCCGCGTCTGCGCATACACCTCCGGCTCGTTGCGGCGCAGCCAGAGGATCTTGGGGCCGATGGACTGGGAGGACAGAGCCACGCCCGCCAGGTCGAACATTTCCTCTGGGCCGAACCGCTGGTTGAGCTCGGAGATCTCTGCGCTAGAGCGGGTGTCGATGCCATAGAGGATCGCCGGTCTCAGCGCGCGTCCCTGTGCGTCCAGGGGTACCAGGTCCGCGCCGAGTGCACTGACTGCGACCGCAGCCACGTCACCGGGGGACACTCCAGCGTCCCCGATGAGGGCACGAGAGATCGCGCACACGTCCTCCCACCAGACGCCATCCGCGCCATGCTCTGCCCAACCGGGGTGAGGGATGGACAGGCCGTGCTCTCGCTGGCGCTCGGCCAAGACCTCTCCGGCAGAAGAGCAGAGCACGCCCTTGGAGCTGTAGGTGCCTACGTCGATGCCCATCAGCAGGCGTCCGGTCACTTTGGCCTCCCTCTCCCTGTTTTTTCCCTCCCCAAGTGCCTCTGTCTCTCGGATTGTAGCGCAAAACGAGTCGCTGTCAAGCTGATGAGGGCCCGCACTTGCTGCTTAGGCCCACGAGGGGAAGGGTCTGGGAGCGGCTGCCCGGCGACACTGTAGCCGCGCTTTCCATAGCGCGGAGATGGTCTTTGATGCGTAACAGAGCGCGGTATGGCGGAACGTCCGCACCTTGCGGGAAACCGCGCCTACAACGGCAGATCGCCAAAGCCCAGGCTAGTTACGTGAAAGGGCACTAGGGCTGTGGCAGAGTCCTTGATAGTTTCTGAGGAGTAGAGCATCCGATGCGGAACAGACCTGGCGACGCCGCTCGCATCAGGGGATGCGCACGCCCCTGACTTTGGCAGCCCTGGGCGGCGCGGGGTCTGCTTGACAATCCATTCTGACCGTGATATGCTCACACGTGCGACGTCCAGGCGGTCCGTCCCATCCGTGGTGGCGGGCGTGGCCGGGCGTTGGAGAACCCTATCACAGAAAGGAACCGAGATGATCGATCGCTACGCTCCGATCAACCCCAAGTGCACTCACCTTCTCCACGGCGGCGACTATAATCCCGACCAGTGGCCCGCGGAGGTCTGGGCCGAGGACATGCGCTTGATGAAGCTGGCGCACTGCAACACGATGTCGGTGGGCATCTTTGCCTGGTCGCGGCTGGAGCCGAGCGAGGGGCAATTCGACTTGTGCTGGCTGGACCAGATTATGGACATGCTTGCCGAAAACGACGGCTATGCCGTTCTGGCGACGCCCAGCGGGGCGCGGCCTCCCTGGATGGCGGCAAAGTATCCCGAGGTGCTGCGCGTCCGTCCGGACCGGGGGCGCAACCTCTTTGGGCGGCGCCATAATCACTGTCTCACCTCCCCGGTGTATCGGGAAAAGACCCGCCTCATTAACACCAAGCTTGCAGAGCGCTACCGCGACCATCCCGCGCTGCTGGTGTGGCACTTGTCCAACGAGTACAGCGGGGAGTGCCACTGTGACCTGTGCCGGGGAGCGTTTCGGGCGTGGCTCAGACGCAAGTATGGCTCGCTGGAGGCCCTGAACGGTGCCTGGTGGACTGCATTCTGGAGCCACACGTACTCGGATTGGGACCAGATCGACCCGCCCAGCCCCATCGGCGAGACCTCGGTGCACGGCCTGAACCTGGACTGGAAGCGTTTCACCACCGACCAGACGGTGGATTTCATGTTGAACGAGGTAGCACCCTTGCGCGAGTTCACGCCCGACGTGCCGGTAACGACCAACATGATGGGCACTTTTCCTGGCCTGAATTACTGGAAGCTCGCCCCTCACCTGGACGTCATCTCCTGGGACAGCTATCCCACGTGGCACAGGGACGATGACGTACGACTGGCAGCGGACGTCGCCTTTGTCCACGATCTGAATCGAAGCCTCAAGGGAGGCAAGCCCTTTATGCTGATGGAGAGCGTGCCCAGTGCCACCAACTGGATGCCATCCGCCAAGCTCAAGCGTCCTGGCATGCACGCGCTCTCATCGCTCCAGGCCGTGGCCCACGGGTCGGACACGGTCCAGTACTTTCAGTGGCGCAAGAGCCGGGGCTCGGCGGAAAAGTTCCACGGCGCGGTGGTGGACCACGTGGGACACGAGCGCACCCGCGTGTTTCAGGACGTGGCCGATGTGGGTCGTAAACTGGAAAAACTGGATGCCGTTGTGGGCACCACGGTTCGTCCCGATGTGGCGATCCTCTATGACTGGGAGAACGCGTGGGCCGTGAACGATGCCCAAGGTCCGCGCCGCGGGGATAAGGGCTACCTGGATGACTGCAAGCAGCACTACCGGGCCTTCTGGCGGCGCGGTATTCCCGTGGACATCATCGACATGGAACAAGAGCTTTCGTCCTACAAGCTGGTCGTGGCACCGATGCTCTACATGCTCCGACCGGGCGTTGCCGAGCGCATTGATGCCTACGTCCAGGCTGGCGGCACGTTTGTGGCAACCTACTGGACGGGGATCGTGGACGAGAACGACCTGTGCACCCTGGGTGGGTTCCCCGGTCCCCTACGCCCGGTGTTAGGCATCTGGGCCGAAGAGATCGATGCGCTGTACGAGGGAGATACGAACGGTGTCCTGCCCAACCCGACGAACGCGCTGGGTCTCAGCGGGGAATACGAGGCCCGCGAGCTGTGCGATCTGATCCACGCAGAGTCTGCCCAGGTGTTGGCGACCTACAAGGCCGATTTCTACGCTGGACGGCCGGCGCTCACGGTGAACGCGTTCGGGGAGGGCAATGCCTACTGTATCGCTTCGCGGAACGAAGATCGCTTCCTCCATGACTTTTACGGGGGATTGAGCGAGACGCTCGGCCTGCGGCGCTCGCTGGATGCGGAGCTGCCCGAGGGGATCTCGGCCCAGCTCCGGTCGGATGGCGAGCACGAAACCATCTTTTTGATGAACTTCCGGACGAGCAGGGCCTGCGTCGACCTGGGGGATGCCGCCTTCACAGACCTGCTCACGGGGTCGCCAGTCAATGGGGAGGCCCAGCTCGAAGGGTACGGGGTGATGGTACTGGCCCGGTGACAGGGTAGTCAGAGGCGCAGAGACACGCCTCTCTCCGGGTACCGGTACTTGTTTTCCGCAGTTTTGTCGTTTTTCTCTGGCCAGGTGCGCGCGCTCGCCGTGGAGTGGTATGCCCATCTCGATACCGTGATGGCTACTCTATTATACCATATCGGTGCGATTCTGTCAAGGGGCAGTGGAATGACCTTACGGCTGTTGCAGAGTCCGAGGAGTGAGCATCCCCTGATGCGAACGGCATCGACGAAGACCGCTCCGCATCAGGGGATGCTCCGCTCCTCAGTCAAGTCAAGCGACAATGCAACAGCCGTAGAATGACTTGGCGCGTGCGCCAGGTGGGCGATTGACAGATGGCATGGGCGGGTGTACAATTTCCGCCTGCCGAGAAAGACCTATCTGGAGGGCCCGTTCGCTGGGTACGGACGCGGAGGTGGAGAACGGTCTGACATCCTGTGCCTTGAGTGACGCCGTGCCGCTGGCGATGGGCCCGGCCCTTGGTGGTTGAGCGCAGAGCGCCACATATGGAGAGATGGGCGTGACCAGATGGTGAGACACATTCGGGCGATCGGAGCACATAGAGGGCGTTCCCTGGAGCAGGAGCATCCGCCCGACATCACGCAGGGGAGCCTGGCGAGGAGCATCTGGCACCTGGCTTGGCCGGGCATGATCAGCCAACTGCTGTTCATGTTCCCCAATCTGTACGATGCGGTTTGGCTGGGCCAGTTGGGGCGCGAGGCGCAGGCCGCGGCCGGATTGGCGATGACCGTGCGCTTTACCATGATCAGCGTGCTGATGGCCCTGAGCCTGGGAAGCGGCGCCGTGGTCGCGCGCTATGTGGGTGCCCGGGATTACGACAAGGCCAACACGGCAACGATGCAGGCGGTGATCCTGATGGTTGTCTCTTCGGGCGCGCTGGGCCTGGTTGGCGTAGTCCTGGCCCGGCCGTTGATGGTGCTGTCGGGGGCCGACGAATCCACGCTCGGGCTGGCGGTGCGCTATGCGCGGATCCTCTTTGCCGGCCTGATCGCGATGGAGATGGTACCCAGCCTGGGGTACATGATCAGTGCTGCCGGAGCGCCCAAGCTCATGATGGGCATGACGATGTGGACTGCGGGCGTGCTCCTGGTCGCCGAACCCCTGATGGTGAGGTGGATGGGCCTGGAGGGCGCCGCGCTGGCGATGGTCGGGTCGCAGACCGTCGGTATGCTGTGGGGACTGGGCCTGTTGGTCGCCGGACGGGCTCCCGTTCGCCTGGATCTGCGCCACCTTGGGCTCGACATACCGGTGATCCGGCAGATCCTGCGCGTCGCCACGCCCGCTGTCCTGCAGCGCGGCACGCCCAACGTTGCGATGTCGCTGCTGACTCGTATGATTGCCGCGTACGGTGCGCCCACGCTGGCGGCATGGATCGTCGCGCGCCGGCTCTTTGACGTGGCGCAGATACCGAGCCAGGGGCTGTCTCGCGCAGCGCCGGCTCTGGTCGGTCAGAACCTCGGTGCGGGGCAGCCCGGGCGCGCTGTTGGCGCGGTGAGATCCCTAGCCCGGCTGGTGGCCCTGACCATGGTCGTGATCCTGGGCCTGCTCACCCTTTTTGCGCCGCAGGTGATGGCCCTGTTCAGCGATGATGCGGAGACCACCGCCCTGGGAGCACACATCCTCCGCGTGCTCGGTGTCGGATACCTGTTCTTTGCCTTGAACTATGTCTACGATTCGGCGCAGGGCGGGGCTGGGGACACGCTGTCGCCTATGGTCATCAATCTCGTGGCACTGTGGGTGCTGCAGGTTCCGCTGGCGTACGTACTCTCGAGGGGGGCGGGACTCGGCGCGAATGGCATCTGGCTGGCATTGGTCCTGGGCTGGGGCCTACAGCTCGTGCTGATGTGGCTGCGCTACCGGCAGGGACGCTGGAAGTCGAAGCGAATCTGAGCGATAGGAGGAGGTCGGTATGACGGCACGCAAACCCAACATCCTGTTCATCATGTCGGATGATCACGGCAGGCAGGCGATCGGTAGCTATGGCAGCGTGATCAACGAAACGCCCAACATGGACCGCATCGCGCTTGGCGGGATGCGCCTGGACAACTGCTTTTGCACCAACTCGATCTGTTCGCCCAGCAGGGCCACCATCCTCACCGGCACATACAGCCATATCAACGGAGTGACCGCCTTTAATGCCTTTGATGGACGGCAGGTCACGTTTCCGAAACTGCTCCAGCAGGCAGGATATCAGACAGCGGTCATCGGCAAGTGGCACCTGGGACAGGGCGGGGTGAGCAGTCCGTCCGGGTTCGACTACTGGAACGTCTTGCCCGGACAGGGCCTCTATCACAATCCCGAGATGATCGAGATGGGCAGGCGCAGGATCTATGAGGGCTATGTCACCGACCTGATCACCGAGATGTCGCTGGACTGGCTCAAGAACCGGGATCGAGACAAGCCCTTCTGCCTGCTGACGCATCACAAGTGCCCGCACCGACCCTGGGAGCCGGACGAGAAACACGCCAGGATGTACGAGGGCTATGACATCCCGGAGCCGGCGAACTTTGATGACGACTACCAGCACCGGGCGAGCGCAGCAGCAGCAGCGACGATGCGCATCGAGCGCGACCTGAACGCGACAGACCTCAAGGAGGACCCGCCACCCGGACTCTCGTACCAAGAGCTGAAAAAGTGGAAGTACCAGCAGTTCATCAAGGACTATTTGCGGGTCGTCGCGTCGATGGACGACGGCATTGGGCGCATACTGGACTACCTCGAGGCCGAAGGACTGGACGAGAACACGATCGTCATCTATACCTCGGATCAGGGTTTCTTCCTGGGGGAGCACGGCTGGTTTGACAAGCGCTTTATGTACGAGGAGTCCCTGTGCATGCCCTTCTTGGTCCGCTATCCGCCCGAGATCGAGCCGGGCACAGCCAACGGGAACTTGGTCTTGAACACAGATTTTGCGCCCACGTTTCTGGACTATGCGGGCCACCCCGTCCCGGCGCAGATGCAGGGCAGGAGCTTCCGTCCCTTGCTTGGGGGCCAGGTGCCCGGGGATTGGCGGACCTCGATGTACTACCGGTACTGGCTTCACCTGGCGCACCACGGCGTCTACGCACACTGTGGCGTGCGTACAGAGCGCTACAAGCTGATCTACTACTATGCACAGGCCCTGGGCACGCCAGGGGCGATCGATGACCCCAAGCCCCCAGAATGGGAGCTGTTTGACCTGCAGAGCGACAGAGCCGAGATGCATAGTGTCTACGATGCGCCTGCCTGCTCTACAGTCGTCGATGAGCTCAAGGTCGAGCTAGGCCGCCTGCGCAAGGCACTCGGCGATGAGGACACGCCCTGGTCTGAGTCGTGAGCGGCGGCGCAGCCTTCTTACTCAAGGGGATCGCCATCGGCCTGTCCATCGCCGCGCCTGTAGGGCCAATCGGCGTGCTGTGCATCCGGCGCACACTGGCAGAGGGACGTGTGCGGGGGTTGGTCTCCGGCCTGGGAGCCGCCGCGGCGGATGCCCTCTATGGGTGTGTAGCGGGGTTTGGGCTGACCATTCTGTCAGACGTGCTCATCGGCCAGCAGACGTGGTTCCGGTTGATCGGCGGCGCGTTCCTCTGCTACCTGGGGGTCAAGACCTACCTGGCGCAGCCTGGTGAGAGAGCAGTACCAGAGGTGAGCCTAAGCCTGCTTGGTGCGTTCTCTTCCACGTTCCTGCTTACGCTGACCAACCCGGTGACCATCCTCTCCTTTGGCGCGATATTCGCCGGGCTGGGACTGGCGGACAGCAGGGACGGTGGGGCCATCCCGCTCGTCGTGGGTGTGTTCAGCGGATCGGCGTTGTGGTGGCTGACGTTGAGCAGCGCGGTGAGCCTGTTCCGGCACAGGTTCGGCCCGGGTGGACTGCGGTGGACCAACCGAGTCTCCGGCCTCGTCATCGCTGGTTTTGGTCTGGGTGCCCTCGTGAGCTCGCTTGTGTAGGCCGGTCGCGGGCGACGGGGTGGAGGTGCAGAGATGACATCGCGAGAGCCGTCAGAAGGCGAGAGCGCTGATGCCCGCCCGCGCGCGAGGCAGGCAGGCATCGCGCCAGGGGTTCTGCCGCCCGGGCCACTGAACGCGATCACCGACGTGTGTGGGGTGCTGGTAGGGCATGTGACGATGATCGAGGGAGACGGCGTGCGCACAGGCGCAACGGCGATCCTGCCGCACGGAGGCAACCTGTACCAGGAGAAGGTCCCCGCAGGCATCGCCGTGGCGAACGGGTTTGGCAAGCTGATGGGTTACACGCAGGTGAGGGAGCTGGGCGAGATCGAGACCCCGATCCTGCTGACGAACACGCTGGCCGTGCCCCGAGCGGCAGACGCAGTCCTGGACTGGACGCTGTCCCGGCCCGGGAACGAAGAGGTGCGATCTGTGAACCCCGTTGTTGGCGAGACAAACGATGGGTTCCTGAACGATATCCGGAGGCGTGTGCTGACCGCCGTACAGATCGGCGAGGCGATCGCAGGGGCGGCAGGCGGGCCGGTGGACGAGGGGACGGTCGGCGCAGGGACGGGCACGGTGACCTTTGGGTGGAAGGGAGGCATCGGCACCAGCTCGCGCAGGCTGCCCTCTCGCCTGGGGGGCCATACGATCGGGGCCCTGGTTCAGTCGAACTATGGGGGTATCCTGCAGATCCTGGGCGTGCCCGTGGGGCGAGAGTTGGGACGCGGCCCCACCAACCACGGCGCGGCAGGCGACGCCGCGGATGGCTCGATCATGATCGTCGTCGCCACCGACGCCCCGTTGAGCGATCGCAACCTGGCCCGATTGGCACGGCGTGCCTTTGCAGGACTGGCCCGGACGGGGGCTTTTATGTCCAACGGTTCGGGCGACTATGCGATCGCTTTCTCGACGGCGGAGAGCGTGCGGCGCACCGCCGCCAGGCGCCGCGAGGCGTCCGTCATCGAGGACCTGCCGAACGATGAGGTATCCCCGCTGTTCCTGGCGGTCATCGAGGCCACAGAGGAGGCGATCTATAACTCGCTGTTCAGAGCCACGACCCTCACCGGGTTCAGGGGGGTCACCGTTGAGGCGCTGCCCGTGGATCGGGTTCTGACGGTCATGCGTGAGTGTGGTCGCCTGCAGAGTGGCGGCAGCGGGGACAGATGAACGCCCCCCGCTGGGCCTGGAGGCGACCGTGATCGTCCACATCCTGCTGGGGATCGCTGTGCTGGCCCTGGTATCGGCCTACCTGCCGACGCTGTGGGGGGCGCCTTGGGCGCCGACCTCTCTGCGCACAGCGGATCGGATGCTGCGTATGGCCGGTCTTGAGCGCGGACAGAGTCTGGTAGACCTGGGATCAGGAGACGGTCGCATGTTGATCCTCGGCGCGCGGCGCTTCGGGGCGCAGGCGGTCGGTGTGGAGATCGACCCTGTGCGGTGCCTGATCGGCAACGCACTCATTGCCCTCTTTGGGGTGCGCGGGCGCGCACGAGTCGTTCACGGCGATCTGTTCGAGTTCGACGTTTCGCAAGCAGACGTGGTGACGCTGTACCTCTTGCAGGGAACAAACCAGCGGATCATGCCGCTCCTGCAGGAGAAACTGCGGCCCGGGGCCAGGGTGATCTCGCATTCGTTTTCTTTCTCGGGGTGGACGCCGATCGCGATCGATGAGCGCGACCGGCTGTTCCTGTACGAGATCGGCCGCACCGGCAAAGAGGTCTGAACGGAATTCGTGTAGTGAATAGTCCCTCTTGGCTGAGGGGAGAGGCAGACATGGGAACTGGAAACCGGGCCAATGACTGGGAGAATCCTGGCGTCGTGGGAAGGAACAAGGAACCGGGACGGGTGACCGGGGTACCCTATGCGAACGCACGCACGGCCCTGGTTGGGGATAGAGAGCTGTCGCCATGGATGGAGCTGCTCAACGGTGACTGGAAGTTCCACTGGACGCCCAACCCGGCATCGGCTCCGAAGGACTTTTACCTGGAAGACTATGACGACCAGGCGTGGGCCTGGATCGCCGTACCGGGCAACTGGCAGTTGCAGGGGTATGGAAAGCCGATCTATACAAACGTGCAGTACCCGTTCCGCGCCGACGATCTGCCGCGCGTGCCCGAAGAGGACAATCCGGTCGGATCGTATCGCACGCGCTTCACTGTGCCCGCGGGGTGGGCCGGCCGGCGGATCTATGTGCTGTTTGAGGGCGTGGATTCGGCCTTAACCGTGTGGGTGAACGGCCAACCAGTGGGCTACAGCCAGGATAGCCGCTTGCCCGCAGAGTTTGACATTACCTCGTACGTGCGTCCTGGGGAAAACGTGCTGGCGGCCCGCGTCTATCGCTGGTCCGATGGCAGCTACCTGGAGGACCAGGACTTTTGGCGGCTGAGCGGCATCTACCGGGATGTGTACCTGTGGTCCGCGCCGGAGGTGCACGTGCGCGACTTTTGGGTCAGGACCGAGTTTGACGAGGCATACGGTGATGCCGCCCTCAAGGTCCAGACCAACGTGCGGAATCACGGCGACCAGGCGGTAACGGGGTACGTCGTGGAGGTGGCACTGGTCGATGCCGAAGGCGAACCCGTGTTCGATGCGCCGATCAGCCGCCAGGTGACCCTGCAGGCTGGAGAAGAAGTGACGCTGGATCTGGAACGAGCCGTCGCTGAGCCGGAGAAGTGGTCAGACGAACGCCCGACCCTATACAGGGCGTTGATCACCCTCAGGAACCTGCAGGGAGAGACGGTGGATGTCAGGGCCTGCGGCGTTGGTTTCCGGCAGGTGGAATTGAAGGACGGGCAGATCTGTGTGAACGGGGTGCCCGTCCTGTTCAGAGGGGTGAACCGGCACGAGCACGACCCCGACACCGGTCACGCGGTGACCGTGGCGTCCATGATCGAGGACATCCACCTGATGAAGCGGTTCAACATCAACGCGGTTCGCACATGCCACTACCCGGACGATCCGCGATGGTACGATCTGTGCGATCGCTATGGGATGTATGTCTTAAACGAGGCGAACGTCGAGTCGCACGGGGTATGGGATCGTTTGGCCAAGGACCCGGAGTGGGAGACGGCTTTTATGGAGCGGGCGATGCGCATGGTGGAGCGGGACAAGAACCACCCCTGCGTCGTGGTCTGGTCGCTGGGGAACGAGTCGGGGTACGGACCGAACCACGATGCGATGGCCGACTGGATCCACCGACGCGATCCCAAGCGCCTGGTCCACTATCACCCGGCAGAGGACGCGCCCATCGTGGACGTGCTGGGGCCGATGTACCCCACGGTGGAGCGGATCATCGAGATGGCGAGCGATCCCAATGAGACGCGCCCCGTGGTCATGTGCGAGTATGCTCACTCTATGGGGAACAGCCCTGGCAACCTGAAGGAGTACTGGGAAGCAATCCGGGCGCACAAACGCCTGCAGGGTGGCTTTGTCTGGGATTGGGTCGACCAGGGCATACGGCGGGTGACAGAGGACGGCGAGGAGTGGTATGCCTATGGCGGCGACTTTGGGGACGATCCCAATGACGGCAATTTCTGCATCAACGGCCTGGTTTTTCCGGACCGCCAGGTCCATCCTGCGCTCTGGGAGTACAAGACCATCCTGCAGCCGGTAGAGGTCACGCCTCACGATCTCCTGGCAGGCCAGGTCGAGGTCGCGAACCGGTATCAAACCTCCGATCTGAGCGGACTGGAGCTCAGCTGGCAGGTTGTGGCAGACGATCAGGTCTTTGAGGCAGGCGTGATGCCGAGACTGGACACGCCCGCGGGGGGTGTGGAGAGGGTCACGATCCCGTACCACAGGCCGGCGCTGATGGCAGGCACTGATTACTGGCTGAAACTCAGCTTTTCGCTGGCCGATGATGTACCCTGGGCCGATAAGGGGCACGAGGTGGCCTGGGCTCAGTTCGCGCTGCCCTTTGATGTGCCTGAAGTGCCTGTCCTGCGGATAGCGGACATGCCGGAGCTGTCCGTGGACGAGTCGGAGTCAGAGGTGACCGTGAGCGGCCCGGGCTTTCGCCTGACGTTCGATCGGCGCGCGGGTGCCATCGCCTCTTGGCAGTTCCAAGGCAGGGAGCTGATCGAGCGTGGGCCGCGGCTGAGCGTGTGGCGAGCGCCCACGGACAACGACGAGAGTCTGTCCGGGGACCAACAAGCGGCACTCCGCTGGCGGGAGGCAGGTCTGGACCGGCTGAGTGAAGCAGTCTCGGGGCTCCAGGTCGACCACCTTGCTCCAGGAGCAGTGCGCGTAGGCATCCGGTCTGCCAGCACGCCGATAGCCGATGGGGCACCGACTCGCTCGCAGAGGTGGGGCCAACTGCTGGCAGGCCTCTCCTCGGGGCTGGCCCGGTTCATGGAGGAATATGGCTTGGGGGCGCTCTGCGATCAACTGGGAGTGGCCTGCGACGGCCTTCCCACCGAGGGAACCCAGAGCCAACTCGAGGCGTTGGTGGCCCTTCTCGACCGCCAGGGGCGGACCCTCGACCTGCTCAAGGTGGCCTACGAGCTGTACATGGCTGCACCCGAGGAGGTGATGCCCGCGCGCTGGAAGGATAGGATCCGGGAGCGGATGGCTCCCCTGCTAGAGATGACGCCTGAAGGGCTCGCCGAGTCCTACACGCTTCGATACACAGCTCGCTTTGAGTGCGACTATGCGTATACCCTCTACGGCAGTGGGGACGTGGTCTTGGATGTCCACGTGGCGCCAAGCGGTGACCTGCCGCCTTTTCTGCCCCGAGTGGGACTGCAGATGTGCCTGCCGGGCGCGTACGACCGGTTCACCTGGTATGGATGCGGGCCGCACGAGACGTATGTCGATCGGAAGGAGGGGGCTCCGGTCGGCGTGTACAGTGGCACGGTGGAAGGGCAGCACGTGCCGTACATCATGCCGCAGGAGAATGGGAACAAGACCGACGTGCGATGGGTGGCGCTGACCGACGGCGAGGGCACGGGCCTGCTGGTCGTCGGGACGCCGTGGCTCAATGTGAGCGCGCACCACTATACGACCGAGGACCTGACCCGGGCCAAGCACACCCACGAGCTTGAGCGCCGCCCCGAGATCACGCTCCACCTGGACCACGCGCAGACCGGGCTGGGCAGCGCAAGCTGCGGGCCGGGGACGCTCCCGCAGTACCAGCTTGTGCCGCAGGATACGCAATTTCGCGTGCGACTGAGACCGCTCGCTGGCGCAGCCTGTTCTCCCGTGGAGTTGAGCAAGCAGGCCATCGAGCCAGCATAGACGAAACGCACGCAAGGACCGGGAAGCACTGAGGGAGGCCCGTCTGCCGAATCCGTGCTTCCTTGTTCTGCACCCACTCTCCGCTACCCGCTACGCGCCTCCCGCCAAAAGTGAGCCGCAAACAGCAACAAGCCGACCAGGAAGAACAGGCCGCGCCACGGCACGAGGACAGGCCAGGCGACCCCAAAGACCCCGAAGAGCGGGTAGAGCAGCATCAGGGCTGAGACGGTCCATCCGAGCGCGTCCTCGCGGGGCCAGGCGAGTCCAAAGGCATAGAAGGCGGCAAAGGCTACCATCCACTTGAGGTCCGTGAGGATGTAGATGAGAGGCAGCGCTGGCTCCGTCGCCGGAGTGCCGTTCAGTGCCGCGGTCGCGTAGGTGATATAGAACGCATTCTCGCCGGCGTCCAGCAGCGCGGCGAGCAAGCCAGCGCCCAGTCCAACGCCGGCGAAGGAGCGTGACCGCCCGGCGGCGGTAGCGTGCAGCCCCACAAAGACCATCGTGTAGCTGAGGACAAAAAGCGAGTCGGCCGCAAAGAAGCCCAGTGCCAGGCCGGGATATGCGTTCCCCGGGCGCAGGAACTCAGACGGCGACGCGGAGGGATCGCTGGGCTGCCAGGTGGGAACCGATTCGGGTTGAGGGACGCCGTAACCCATCACCAGGACAGAGATCAGGGCGACGAGCGCGGCGAGAAATGATGACTGAAAGACGAGTCTCCTGTCCATGGTCTACCTGTGATCCGTCTCCAAGTCCAGCCAGGCCCGCTCCTCTGCGGTGAGCGCCAGGTCGAACGCGTCCACGTTCTGCCTGAACTCGTCTCCGTTCGCCGCACCGACCATGGGAAACACATTGAGCGGAGAAGCGAACATGAAAGCGAGCACGATCTGAGGCACGCTCGCTCGTTTTTCCTCTGCAATCTCGAGCGCCCTTCTCAGGCGCTCGAGATTGCATTCGTGGCAGTAGGCGGTGAGGCAGGCGCGGTCGAGGGTCGATCGCATCTGGTCAAAGTTCTGGGGTGTGATGCGGCCGGAAAAGAGCCCGCGCGCAAGGCTGGAATAGGCCAGGACAGGCGTCTGGGTCGCTTCATACCACGCCCGGGCTTCCTGGTTCGGCGGCCCACTGATAGAGACACAACCGGGTCCCCACGGGTCTTCCACCTGCTCGGCCAACCCGTAGTTGGGGCTGCTGGCGGCAAAGGGCATGAGACCGCGCTCGCGAGCGTATTCGTTGGCCGCCGCGATGCGTTGGTGGGTCCAGTTCGACCCACCAAACGCGCGGATTCTGCCCGCACAGAGATGTTCGTTGAGCGTCTCCACGATAGGTCCCACGGGAAGGGAAGGATCGTCACGGTGAAGGAGGTAGACGTCAACATAGCCGGTCTGCAAGCGGGCAAGGGAATCGTGCAGATCGGAGGTCAGGTCAAAGGGCGTGACCCGCTTGCGGTCGGCATTGTGGTGGCATCCCTTGGAGATGATGACAACCTGTTCGCGATTGCCCCTCTCCGCCATCCACAGGCCGAGCCCGCGCTCGCTGCTCCCTCCGGCGTAGCCGTGCGCGGTATCAAAGGCCGTGCAGCCAAGCTCCAGAGCGGCGTCCAGGAGGGCGAAACTCTGCTCACGTTCCTGACTGGAGACGATCATCGTGCCCAGGATCAACCGGGAGACCGGTTTCTGCACGCCAGCGACGGACCCGTACTGCATCATGGGGGCTTCTCCTTGTTCTGGTCGGAATGCGTGGATGGAAGGGACTGCCTCCATCCAGCCGCAGTCGGAGACGATGGGGCCTGGTACCACACAGAGCTTGAGTCCGCTCAAAGGGGGTCAAGCTCTGTGTAGAGGGGATCCTAGGCGCTCACCAGCGCGCCGATGATCGGGATCAGTGCCAGGGGGAGGGTTAGGACGATGAGCGCGATGATAGGGAGTGCAGTGGCCGCGACGGCTCGCCCGATGCTGAACTCGTTGGCCGCGGAAACGGCCTTGACATAGATGGCGATCCCCCAGCCCAAGGAGACGAGTGCGAGCAGGCCGCCCAGGCAGGGGACAAAGCCCAGCACGCCCAGTACGTGAGGCACGGAGTAGACCGCTGTCGTGCCTAGCATCCTTGGCAGCGTGGAACGGCCGCCAAGCAGCTTGGCTGCCAGCAGTACCCACAGTGTGTATCCCATCCAGCCGGCCAGCCGGTTGAGGGGAGAGGACAGGAACGTGCCCACGTTCGACAGGACGCGCCCGATGGGTCTGGGCAATGGGGTCTTGAGCTCATCGATCCCGAGCCCGATCTCGAGCCCGGCAAGGATGTCGGGCATCTGCCTTCTGAACTCTGGCGGGAGGTCGATGTCCCTTCCCAGCGGCCCCAGGCGCTCGAGCGGGTTCTCAATCCAGGCGCGCGTCTCCTCGCGCTGTGCGTCCACTCGCGCGGGGATGAGGTCGTTCACGAGCCCAATGGCAAACGAAAGGGCACCGGCCACCAGAGTGACCACCAGCAGCAGCAGCAATCCGGCCTTGAAGACGTCTGGACGGGCGGCGTGCTGCTCGTAGGCATGCGGCCTAAAGATGAGCATGTCCCAGGCAGAAACGAACAGCTCTTTCATGATGACATCGCTCCTATCACGGCAGGCACGATGACCGCGCCCAGCCCAATCAAAACGAGGATTGCCAGCACTCGCAGGATGTAGGGCAGCAGCGTGGCAGCCACGGCCCGTCCCCAGGATAGCTGGTGGCAGGTCTTGAGGGCCATATAGCGACAGAGGAGCACCCAGGTGCCCACTACCCCGCCGACCTCGAGGTAAGGAACAAGGGAAAGCAGGTTGAGGAGCTGCGGCGCGACGGCCAGCGCGGTGCAACCAAAGGTCTGACTCAGCGTGCCCTGCCCACCCAGCATGCGGGCGAACAAATGCCCGAGCAAGCCATAGACGGCCCAGCCGATCACCAGGCCCAGTGGCGACAGAATGATCTGCAGCGCGGCGCTGCCGACATTGGGAAAGGCAAAGGTCGAGACAGCCTGCCAGATCATGTCGAACTGCTTTGGAAACTCTTCCGCAAACCCAGGGCTGCCCTGCATCTCCTTGTACCAGCTCATTTTCTGGAGGCCTCTCCAGACTACCTGGTGGACCGCATCCGGCTTCGGAGAGGTGGCCCACTCGAGCGTGGTGCCGACGAGGCCGAGGACGGCTACGATCACGCCAACCAAGACCACCAGGCCGAGCCCACGTAGAACGGCGTCGGCCCGCTCTCGCATGTCGGCGTAGGGCATTTCCTCCAGAAACAGCGCAGCCCATACCATGCCGATCCATTGCTTCACGTTACTCCCTCCCTTCCCAAGGTGCGCAGCATCCCTGCGATCTAGCCGCAGCAATCTGGCGCGTAGACCCAGAACAGCTTGGATGCACGCTGTCCATCTCCGGATTCCACAAAGAACGTGCCCGGTGCGCCCCCACAGTCTCTCCAGTTGACGCGGTAGGTGACCGGCCCAGGAACTGGGCCGGCTATGAGGTCAATGTCGCGGTAGAACGTGTAGTTGCCATCTCCGCCGGCGGCCCAAATCGTAAAGTCGGCGACGTACGAGCCGCCCGTGGGACACGAGCGGTCCTCCAGCGAGAAATCGATCATCAAAGGGCCCCCGGTGGACGGCTGTCCACTTGTGCCAGGACGGGGCACGTAGGGCGCAGATCCAGGAGGGGGCGGTGGCGGTGGCGGCACGGGTGTGGACGTGGCGTTTGGCCTCGGAGTGCTCGTAGGCGTGGGCGTCCACGTCGCTGGCCACTCGGGCTCTGGCGTGTGCGTGGACGTAGGGGCGGTCGTCTTTGTCGGATCCGCCTGCGCATCTTGGGATGGACGCAGAGCGAACGGAAAGCCTGTCGTCGCCGCCAACGCCAGGCAGATAATGACGCCAATGCCGGCGAGGACCAGGATCGCGATGACGAGCCCGCGTCCGAATCCACTCCGACCCGATGTCTGGCCCGAGGTCGCACCTGAGCCCAGGGGCCCCCTGTTCGACTGTCTTGCGCTGCCTGTCTGTTCAAACATAGCTTCTCTCGCTCCTTGTCAGCCACAACGAGGTGCCTCGTACCTCTGGCCGTGGACATGGATGACGCCTTGCTGTGCAAGCTTGCCTTCAGTCGGTCTTGCCGTCGCGGGCGCAGCGGCGTGACGTGACAGCCTCCACATCCCGGCGACCTTCAGATCTCTGCCCTGTCTACTGGATCTACAGGGCGCAAGCGAAACCCACCTCTGGATTCATTATATCATAGTTTAGCGGACTTGTGAAGTACTTATGACAAGGAGCGCCTGCGCCTCCGCCCCCCCCAGGACCCAGGCCCGAGCGGTCAGCGCTTCTGGTGTGAGCGCGGTGTCCTGCGCGATACAGAGCGGCGCTGCTGTGCTGGCGCTATGAATGTGGCAAGAACGGGTAGCTCGCCTGGAGTCTCTGTCGCATGATCTCGAACGTGAGGGCGGCGACGGCGGAGGCCGTTTCCAGGGAAGATGCGAAGCGCCGCTGGTAGGGGATCTGCAGGCGCAGATCAGCCTGATCGACGAACGATCGCGTGATGCCACGCTTCTCCCCGCAGACAACCTGGAAGCGGTTGGGCGCCTGGATGCACGCGGCGCCAAAACACCGGGGACCGACGTGGGTACCGATGCCGATGGGGGGCCAAAGAGGGACTCTCTGTGCGGTGGACATCATCGATCCTCCAAGTGCGAGCCGCGATCGTTCACGTCGGCTCTGACGGGTAGCGCAGAACCGGCTTGCGGGCGGCGCGCACCTCATCCAGGCGCCGGACCGGCGTGTGGTGGGGCGCCGCTCGCAGTAGCTCGGGAGTAGTTTGTGCTTCGCCGGCGATCTGGACCATGTCGGCGACGAACTGATCGAGGGTCTCTTTGCTTTCCGTCTCCGTCGGCTCGATCATGATCGCCTCGGGCACAATGAGCGGAAAGTAGACGGTGGGCGGGTGCGCGTGGCCCAGGTCCATCAGACGTTTGGCGATGTCCACAGTGTGGACCCCTTCTGCTCCGGGTGGCGGTCCGGCGAGCACAAACTCGTGCATGCAGGTGCGATCTATGGCCAGCGGATAGACGTCTTGCAGCCTGACCCGCAGGTAGTTGGCGTTCAGCACGGCCGCCTCACTGACCTCACGCAGTCCTTGTGCCCCCAGGGTGCGGATGTAGGTGTAGGCGCGAACCAAGACGCCAAAGTTGCCGTAGAAGGCCTTCATGCGACCCACCGAGTACCTGGGCCAGTGGAGCGAGAAGAGGTCGTCGTTCTTGGCGACGATCGGGCCAGGCAGGTAGTCCGACAGGCGTGACGAGACGCCGACAGGGCCCGATCCAGGGCCGCCGCCGCCGTGGGGGGTGGAGAAGGTCTTGTGCAGGTTAAAGTGCATGACGTCAAAGCCGAGATCCGCCGGCTTGGCGATGCCCATGATGGCGTTAAAGTTCGCCCCGTCCCCATAGAGCAGCGCTCCGCACTCGTGGATCAGGTCTGCGATCTCGAGGACGTTCTCCTCAAAGAGGCCCAGCGTATTGGGGTTGGTTAGCATCATGCCGGCGACACGGTCGTCGCAGTGGGCCCTGAGGTCGTCCAGGTCCACATTTCCGCGCTGGTCCGACCTGACCTCGACCGTAGCATAGCCGCACATGGCGGTCGAAGCAGGGTTGGTCCCGTGCGCCGAATCGGGGATCAGGATGACGTCGCGCCGGTCGTCACCGCGTGCCTGGTGATAGGCGCGCATCAGCAGCACACCCGCAAACTCGCCGTGCGCCCCAGCGGAAGGCTGCAGGCACACCGCGTCGAAACCGCTCAGGGCTCTCAGAGCCTCCTGCAGCTCGTACATTAGCGACAAACTGCCCTGTACGGTGCTGACCGGCTGGTAGGGATGGGTGTGGGCAAAGCCAGGGAGCTGGGCGGCTCGATCGTTTACCTTGGGATTGTACTTCATGGTGCACGAGCCGAGCGGATAGAAGCCAACGTCAACGGCGTAGTTGAGCTGGCTGAGCCGCACGTAGTGACGCACTACGTCCACTTCGGAAACCTCGGGGAAGGGCAGATCCTCGCGGAGCATCTCAGAAGGCAGGTCTGTCTCGGGCACATCCAGCTCGGGCAGAGAGCAGCCACGGCGGCCGGGGCTGCTCAACTCAAAGATCAGAGATTCGGTCGTCGCTGTGATCATCTCACCTACTCCCGTGGGCTCACGTGGCGGCACCGCGCAGAGCGCCCACCATCGCATCCAGCATCTGACGGCTGTGGATCTCTGTCGTGCAGACGAGCATCCGGTCCTGCCACTCCTCACGGATGCACCCGAGGTCGAGCCCGCCGATGATTCCCTGCTCGAGGAGGGCCGCGTTGATCGCACGCACCGGTCGAGGGCACCGGACGACAAACTCGTTGAAGAAGGGCCTGGAGGTGACGATCCGATAGCCATCCAGGGCGCCGATTTCCCTGGCCAGGTAGTGGGCCTTGTGGTGGCACAACTCGGCCACTGTGCGCAGGCCGCTGCGTCCCATCGCGGACATGTAGGCTGCTGCAGCCAAGGCGCAGAGAGCCTGATTGGTGCAGATGTTGGACGTAGCACGTTCGCGGCGGATGTGCTGCTCTCGGGCAGAGAGGGTGAGCGTAAAGCCCCGCCGCCCTTCAATGTCCACGGTCTGACCGACCACTCGGCCTGCCATTTTGTGCACGTGCTGCTTGCGGCAGGCAAAGTAGCCGATGTAGGGGCCTCCATAGTTCAGAGCATTGCCCAACGGCTGAGCCTCGCCGACGGCGATATCGGCGCCGTAGGCACCAGGGGGCTGGAACAGTGCCAGCGGGATGGGGTAGCCGGCGACGATGAGCAGCGCCCCTTGATCGTGCGCTGCGTCGGACAGGGCGCGCAGGGATTTGACGCTTTCCAATTCGCCAGAGAAGCCGGGGTTCTGCACGGCGACGCAGAACGTGTCTCCGTCGATCATGCTGGCCAGAGCCTCAATGTCGTTCTCCAGCACTTTGTCACCGAGGACCGTGATCGGCATCCCCTGTGCGTAGGTACGAACAACATCCCGGTATTCAGGATGGATCATCGGGGAAAGGATCGCCTTGTGCCGCTTGCCGCGGAGCACATTGTAGGCCATCAAGACCCCTTCGGCAAGCGCTGTGGCCCCATCATAGTGCGAGGCATTGGCGACCTCAAGCCCTGTGAGCGCGCAGATCATGCTCTGAAACTCGAACGTCGCCTGCAGCGTTCCCTGGCTGACCTCCGCCTGGTAGGGTGTGTAGGAGGTGGAGAACTCGCTGCGCGAGGTGATGTGGTTCACGATGCTGGGAATGAAATGCTGGTACGCTCCCGCGCCAAGGAAGGAGATACAGTGCTCCAGGTCTGTATTCATCTCACTGCGCTGGCGCAGTTCGCGCAGCACTTCCAGTTCGGAGAGGGGAGAGGGCAGTTCGATGTCGGGGTACCGGTGCTGCTGGGGCACATCGGTGAACAACTCGTCAACGGACGAGACCCCGATCGCCGCCAGCATCTCCTGACTCCCGGCATCGGTCAGGGGTACGTAACTCATAGTGCGTTCTCCCTTGAACGGCTCTGCCTATTCTTCGACCGTGGCCCTGTAGGCCTCGGCGTCCAGCAGCTCTTCCAGTTCACCTGGAGCCATCAGCCGGACGCGAATCATCCATCCTACCCCAAAGGGGTCCTGGTTCACCAGCTCGGGTGCATCCTCCAGTTCCCCGTTGACGGCGATCACCTCGCCGCTTACAGGGGAATACATCTCCGATGCCGCTTTTACGGACTCGACCGTGCCGAACTCCTCCCCCTTTTTCAAGGCATCCCCGACCTCGGGAAGCTCCACGTAGACGACGTCATTCAGTTCCGACTGGGCATAGTCGCTGATGCCGATCACGCCCTCGTCCCCTTCCACGCGGACCCACTCGTGGGATTCCATGTAGCGGCACGTGGGATCGAATTTCACTGTTCTCGTCCTCCTTGGCTGGTCCGCTCCCTGAGCTTGCGCAGCCCTGCATCCACCCTGCGGGATTATACTGCAAGGGCAGACTCGACGCAAGTTAGGAGACCCTGGGGACCCGGGCCAGGATCTCAGAGATCACTTCATAGTTGATGGTTCCCAACCGGCCGGCGACTTCTTCGACGGTGATCACCTGATCGCCCTGGCTGCCGATGAGGACGACCTGATCGCCCTGGCGGACGTCGGGGATGTGCGTGACATCGATCATCGTCTGGTCCATGCATACCCGGCCTACAATGGGGGCGCGCTGACCTTTGACCAAGACGTGCCCCCAGTTCGAGGGCGCGCGTCGAAAGCCATCGGCGTAGCCGACAGGGATCACGGCGATCGTTTCCTCGCCCTGGGTGAGGTAGGTGTTGCCGTAGCTGACGCAGCTGCCTGCGGGGAGGGTCTTGACCTGGGCGACACGTGTCTTGAAGCTCAGCGCCGGGCGGAAACCGTCGGGCAGCGGCGTCTTCTGGCTGGGAGCCAGGCCATAGAGCGCGATCCCGAGGCGTACCATGTCAAACCGCGCCTCAGGAACGGTGAGCAGCGCTGCCGAGTTCGCGGCGTGGACAAGGGGAATGTGGATCTCGGCACACCTGGCTCTGTCCAGTAGGCTCTTGAACCGGTCGAGCTGCCGGTGGGTGTATGTCTTGTCCGCCTCGTCGGCGACCGAAAAGTGGGTAAAGAGGCCCTCGACCTCGATGTGGGGAAGGGCGAGGGCTTTTTCCAGGAAGGACAAGACCTCGCCAGGCAGCAGTCCCAGCCGGCCCATGCCCGTGTCTACCTTGACGTGGACGCGCGCCGTGCGGCCAACTTCACCGGCTGCCCGACTGAAGGCTCGCACCGTGTCCAGGTCAAACACGGTGGTGGTGATATCCGTCAGCACGGCCTCACGCGCCTGCCAGGCGGGCGTGTAGCCAAGCACCAAGATAGGCTCACGAATCCCTCTGCGACGCAGGGTCATCCCCTCGCTGAGGCAGGCAACGCCGAGCATGTGCGCCCCATTGTTGATCGCTGTGCGGGCGATGCGCGCAGCGCCGTGGCCATAGCCATCTGCCTTGAGTACGATCATCACCTTGACCGCGTCGCCAACGATGCGGCGCACCTGGCGCAGATTGCTCGCGATGGCCTCCAGATCGACCTCCAGCCATGTGGGCCGCTCAGGCAGCGCGAGCTGCACGTGGCGGAAGGCGGCTTCCTGGCGCACCAGGAGTTCAGGGGCATGTTCCGGATGCTGCATCAGCCCCCGCGTGATCTCTTCCATACGCTCCTCGCGGGGGCCCTTGACCAGCACGACGTCGCTCCCAGCGATCATAGGCATCAGGTAGCGCGTGACCTCGTCGTTGGTGTAGGTCATGAACACGTGTGCCGGGTCCATTCCTGCAGAGAGGGCGGCCTGCTGGATCTCTTGTGCCCGTTCTCCCTTGAGCACCAAGCGATCGGCGATCCTGGCCGCGTGCTCCCCAACCTGGCGATATGCTTCGCTATAAGCGACCGATTGACGAAGGCCCCCCAGTACGACGGTCTTTCGGCGCTCCGGGAAGTGAGCGACCAGCGCGTCAAGAGCGGCCAACGTGCAAGCCAACTCGGCGTCGTACGTATCGTCAAGAAGGACCGCTGACCCGACGCCGGGGAGCGCCTTGAGCCGGCCCGCCAGGGGCTCGAGCTGGGCCAACGCATCCAGGATGTCAGAGAGAGGCAACTCATATGCCTGACCCACTGCGATCGCGGCCAGTGCGGCATAGATGTGGTGCCGTCCAAGAAGGCGCAGGGAGACACTGGATCTTGGCTTTGCTCCGCCGTGAGGGACAGACAGCTCGAAGGTCACCCCGCTGTCCGTGTATTGGACGTTGCTGGCGACATATCCAGCGCCCGCCGCAAGGAGACGCGCGTCACTGCCGGGGTGGGGTGGGTCGCCGATCCCAAAGGTGACCACGCGCGCCTGCGTACGCGCGCGGGTCCTCCAGACCCGGTGGTCATCGCGGTTGAGCACGGCGATGCCGTCGGCGGGCAGCGCCTCGATGAGGTGCCCCTTTTCGAACTCGATGGCATCGATGGAGCCGAGGGTGTCGATGTGCGCCTGGTTGATGGTGGTGAGGACGCCGATGGAGGGGCGGGTGAGCTGGGCCAGGTCGCGCACCTCGTTCAGAGAGTCGGCGGCCAGCTCCAGAACGGCAATTTGGTGCTCTGGCTCCAGCCGGCCCAGGGCAAGGGGCAGCCCATACCGTCCGCTGTAGCTGGCATAGTTCTTGAATACGGGAAAGCGAGTGCCGAGCACAGCGGCGATGGCTTCCTTGGTGACTGTCTTGCCGCTGGATCCGGTCACCGCGATCACCTGCGTGCCATGCTTGCGGAGAATGAACCCCGCCCAGTCCAGCAGTGCCTGGCGTGTGTCCTTGACGAGGATGTAGGTCACGCCTGGGGGTATCTCGGCAGGGACGCGCTGGCAGAGCACGCCGGTGGCTCCCCGGCGCACTGCATCGACGATGTAGTCGTGCCCGTCGCCGGTGTCGCTCTTGACGGCTACAAAGAGGGGACCCAGTTCGCCCGGACGTGCTGGCAGTTCGCTTTCCAGCCGCCGTGAGTCGAACGCAAGATCGGCGAACCGCCGGGCGTGGACCTCACCGTGCAGGCGGCCACTTGCGGCCTGCAGGAGATCATCTAGCTCGATCATCCGTCGTTCCTGGAGGGGGGAGGACCTTGCCTGGATTGAGGATGTCCTTGGGATCCAGGGCTCGCTTGATGGCCCACATCACGTCAACAGCCAGCGGCCCAACAGCCATCTCGAGATAGGGCCGCTTGAGCATGCCCACGCCGTGCTCCCCGGACAGCGTGCCGCCCAACTCGACGGCGCCGGCAAAGAGATCGCCCACCGCGGCCTCCACGCGGTCCCACTCGCCCTGGTCGCGCCGATCAAACAGGATGTTTGGATGGAGGTTGCCATCACCCGCGTGGCCAAAGATGACGATAGGCAGATCGTGGCTGAGAGCGATCTCTTTGATGCGCACGATCATATCAGGTATGGCCGAGCGCGGCACGACGATGTCTTCTCCCAGCTTGTTCGGCCGGACACGTCCCAGAGAGGGGCCGACCGACCGCCGCGCTTTCCAGAGGTCCTCGCTCTCGGCATCATCTCGTGCGGTCTGGACTTCTTTGGCCCCTCCCTGGCGACACACCTGGGCCACGGTCTCGATCTCTTGGGCGGCGTTCTCTGGAGTGCCGTCGGTCTCGACGATCAACATCGCGTCAGCCGTGCAATCCAGGCCCAGATGAAGGTATTCTTCCACGCAGTTTATCGCCGTCTCATCCACGATCTCTAGCGTGGCGGGCAGCACACCGCTGAGGAGAATGTCGTTGACGGCCTTGCTGGCAGCGGCGATGTCCGCAAAGATAGCCATCGCCGTTCGCTTGGCCTGGGGTTTGGGGATGAGTTTCACGGTGACCTCGGTGACGACAGCAAGGGTCCCTTCAGATCCGACCAGCAAGTGCACCAGGTCGTACCCGGTCACGTTCTTGATGCACTTGTTCCCCGTGCGCAGCACAGATCCGTCGGCGAGGACGGCTTCGAGGGCCATGACATAGTCTCCGGTCACGCCGTACTTGAGGCAGCGTGGTCCCCCCGAGTTACAGGCTACGTTGCCGCCAAGCGTCGACTGGCGGATGCTGGCCGGGTCGGGTGGGTAGAACAGCCCCTCGGCCTCAACCGCCGCAGCCAGGTCCGAGGTGATCACGCCCGCCTGAGCCGTGGCGGTCATGTTCTCACGGTCTATCTCCAGGATGCGATTCATACGCGTCAGGTTGAGCACCAGCTCGCCGCCAAAGGGCACCGTGCCCGCCGCCAGGCCGCTGGCCATACCACGCGGTATGACGGGCACCCCTTCACGATGGGCTATTTTGAGAATGGCAGAGACCTGCTCTGTCGATCCGGGGCTGACTATGGCATCCGGCAGGTGCTCGGCAAAGGTGCCATCATAGGAGTAGCAGAGCAGATCCTCTGGGGAGGTGAGGACGTGCTCCGGTCCCGTGATGTTCCGTATCTCGTTCAGTGTGTCTATGCTGATCATACGTCCCTGTCTCCAGTCGCCTGAGGCGCTGCACCTGTACTCACTTTTCCTGGTCCGCTGATTCCATGGCCCGGAGTACGATCTCGTTGATGTCCATCACGCGTATACGGATCCTGCTCGCTCGCGCGGCGCTGCTCAGCGTGCGTTCGCACTGTTGGCAGGCGGACACGATCGCCTGTGCCCCAGTGTCGGCAGCCTGCTGCACGCGCCTCTGGGCGATCTCGCGAGCGAGGTCGGCATTGTGGCTTTCCAGGTTTCCACCGCCCCCGCAGCAGTGAGCATTCTCTCGGTTCTCCGCCATCTCCACCAGCGTGAGGCCCGGTATCTTGTCCAGGACCCGGCGAGGGGCGTCATACACTCCGCTCTTGCGCCCCAGATCGCAGGGATCGTGATAGGTTACCTTCATTGGCAGCCGTCCCAGCCGGATCCGTCCCTCTGTCAGCAGCCGGTCGAGCAGCTCGGTGGCGTGCAAGAGCTCGACGTCCAGCTCTTCGCCCAGTACACCAGGATAGACGTGCTTCCAGACGTGATAGCAGGAGGGACAGGTGAACACGGCCTGCCTGGCTTGTAGTCGGCGCACCTGGGCGACATTGTGCCGGATCGCGTCTTCGGCAAGGAACAGCTCTCCATCGATATACTGGGGATATCCGCAGCACCACTCCAGCCCGCCGAGCAAGGCATAGTCAGCCCCGGCCTTCTCGAGGACCTCGACAAAGGCGCGAGGCACGCGGTAGCTCTGGGGAAAGAAGGAGCCGACACAGCCCACAAAGTAGGCTATCTCGGCCTGCTTCCTGTCCAGGCCACTGGGAGGTGCAGGCAGGTTGTCGGCCCAGATCAGCCGCCCGGCGTTCTCCTCGCCCGATATATTGTGCTGGCTGGCGATACACCTGTCCAACTGGGCGAGCCTTTCCGGAAGCAGTTGGTTGCGAGCCGCGTCCTCTCGGGCACCCTGCAGGATGGCTGCCAATTCTGCCCCGCTGGGGCAGATGTTCTCGCAGGCTTCGCAGAGCAGGCAGCGGAAGAACTTGTCGACATAGTTCTCGCTGCGCGGCAGGCGCTGCTCGGCCATAGCCCTCACCAGAGCCACCCTTCCGCGCGGGGAGTCTGTCTCGATAAGCGTGGCGCGATAGCTGGGGCACGTAGCCAGGCAGAGCCCACAGCGAATGCACTGGAGGAATGCTTCGTCACCTGGCAGGTTCATTGCGCTTTTGATTGTCTCCTGATCACGTTGTGTTTGGAATGGTTGGAGCACGCTCGGGGATTATAGGCTGACGGCGCTCATCTGTCAAGCAGCAAGGACGGTCGCATCTGGACGGATCAGAGAGGGGGGCGCTTGCCCTGGAGAGTGACACGGTGCTCGAAGCGCCCGGGTCAGCCCGGATGCACCCTGGGCAGCCAGGATGCACCCTGCGCAACCAGGATGCACCCTGCGCAGCCAGGATGCACCCTGCGCAGCCAGGATTTTGCCCTGGTGTGCCCTGGACGCCAGAGACCCTTTGTTCCGGCAGGGTCCTGGGCAGTTCGTCACGCGCAATGTGGGGTGTGAAAGGCAGGCCTCTGCTCTGGTCGTGAGGCCTGCCCGAGGCCGCGACAAGCAGGCCCGGTCGCGTGAGCTATCAAGAAGCCCGGGCTGACCCCTCAGAACCTGGGAGGGCCCCGGCGCCTCCTGGACGAGAGCTTGTAGTAGACCAGTCCGCTGAGGATCAGGGGCAGAGCGATGATGGCGGCTGCCGTAGAGGAGCCTGTGGCAACAATGATGGTGGCGATCGTGGTTAGGGTCAGGATAACGGTGACCGGGACGACCATGGGCAACACGATCGGGATCATCTCGCGCACGGTCGGTGCAAGGTCACGCGCAGGTGGGCGCTTCCTGGTCGTGGGGCGCGCTCTGTAGCGGTACGGCCGGCGGGCAGATGGCCCCGCACCCCGTGTAGGAGACTGGGTCGGGGCGGGTCTTCTCAGTTTGAACAGCCTCAGGTCCAGTTGGCGACGCATCTCTTTGATGCTCTGGTAGCGGTCGTTGGGCCGGATGGCCATCGATGTCTGCACGAACCGGGCCATCCAAGGCGAGACCTTGGGGTTCAGATCGTGGAGGGGAGGCTGGGTGTGCGGGTTGAGTATCCGCTGAGACACTGGCTGAGGAGGATGGCCGGTCAGCAAGTGGTACAAAGTCGCGCCAAGGGCATAGATGTCACTGCGAACATCCGTGTGTCCCATACTGGCGTCGTACTGCTCGAGCGGAGTGTACTGAGGCGTGCCCACTCCGCGCACAATGGTTGCCGTGCGCGGGTTGTGGGCATCGAGCAGCTTGACGAGGCTAAAGTCGACCAGCATCACCTTCCCTTCAGGAGTCAAGATGATGTTCGCCGGCTTGATGTCGCGGTGCAGGATGTGATGCCGATGGCAGAAGTCGAGTGCGTCCAAGATCTGCTTGAGCCAGTCGTAGACGAGTTGCTCGGTAGGCCGCTTCTTGCGGGCCAGGATGTCTGCCAGGCTCTCTCCCTCGATGTAGTCCATTACCAAGTAGTCGTTCTCGTCGACGCTAAAGTAGTCGTTGACGTGAGGAAGGTTCTTGTGCCGCAGCTCACCCAGCGCCCGTGCCTCTTTTTCGAACTGGACGCGCGCGGCATGTAGCTTGGCTTCGTCAGCCAGACGGTCGGGATACAGCTCCTTGACCGCCCGTGGGCGATCCAACAGGAGGTCCTGTGCCAGGTAGACCGTGCCCATCCCTCCCTCGCCCAGGATCGACTGGATCCGGTATCGTCCTTTCAGTACCTCTCCGTTCCGCAGGGTCATCAGGTCTTCTCTCTTAGGGAGTGCTCGATGCAGGCTTTCCGCAGAGGGGACAGAACCGGGCGCCTGGCTGCATCTGTGCGCCGCAGGAAGCGCAGAACTGCTTCCGGGCCGGGTGAGCCTGTGGCTGCTTGATCTTGACCCCGCACGTTGGGCAGAAACCTGCCTTGGGAGGCAGGACCGTCTTGCATTTGGGGCAGCGCAGACGAACGACCGTACGTTGCCCGGCTGCCGGCGGTGCGGGCGTCTCGGCTGCGAGCGTCCTCAGCTCTGCGCCGCACTTGGGACAGAACTCGGCGTCCGCAGAGACTTCGGTCTGGCATTGGGCGCACCTGGGCTGCGCAGGGGCGGCTGACGCTTTGAGCGCAGCCAGATCCGCCTTCTTTTGTTCGATCTCGGCGCGCAGCTCGCTGACGCGGCGACAGAGGTGTGACAGCTCGGGATGGTCGATCTTGCCAAGTTCAAAGAGGGAGAGTGTCTGCAGACCGAGAGCTTCGGTTAACTGCTTGGACTCGCCTTGCAGGGCTTTGATCTGTCCCTCCAGCCCGCTGGACCTGCGCCGTCGCTCCAATTCGCCTAACTGGAGTCGTATCCCCTGCAGGGTGGACTTGATCTGTCCCTTCTGATCGAATTCGTCCAGAACCTGACCTGCCCCTTGCCTGATCGACTCGATGATGTCAGACATCGCTTGACCTCCGCAGCAACCTGTGCCCGTGGAACCTGAAACACGACCATGTCCTATACGCAAACCAGGGTGCTAAGGTTGCTGGACTGCTGTGGACCACGCGCTGTCGAGCGGATCCAGGTGATCCACAATCCAGGCCCCGTACGCTTGCTCCCGCTGGGACTGTCCGCTCCTATGTGCTGCGGTGATGCCCCGCAGGCAGGCGAACATCTGGTACAGCCGGAGCCGGCCCCAGAAATGGCGGACCAGTTCGCCAGATTCGGCATATCCGTCCAGGAAGCCCTTCTGGAAGGCTGGCAGCCTCTCCATCTCCCGGAGGAAGAGCGTGCTCATGTCCAACTCGGGGCTGCCTGCCTGTGCGTAGGCAAACTCCAGGACGCCGGTCACGTGGTAGCCGGAGATGCCGCGCTCTACGATGGTGTTCTCTGTCACATACTCGCCGTGTATCAGGCATGCCTGGCGGCGGGTCAGGAGCCTGGTCTGGACAAAGAGATGATCGAGGGCATCGATCGTGGCGGTAGCGAGCAGCCCTCCCTCCGCGCACTGCTCCAGCCACCGGGTGGCCTGGGCGATCACGTAGCCCTTTTCCGTCGGGTGGTTCTGCGGACCTGACCTGAACAACTCACCGAACTCGCCCAGTGGAATCTGGTGAAGGCGACTCAGATAGCGGCCCATTTCGTACCCCACGGATTCCAGCCCCGGATCATCCAGGGTATCAATGACCTCAGAGAGGGGCTGACCGGGTAGGCGGGCATGTAATGCCCAGGGAGCGGAGACGAGGTCACCTCTATCGTCAAAGTGCAGCACGCGAGGCACCGGCACGCCGGTCTCAGAGGTGAGCAGGCTCAGCAGGCGCGTCTCCTTTCCGGCGGAGTGACCATCCAGGTCGCTGCTGTAGATCTTGAGCACGATGCTCGATGCCGGAGCGGCGAGCTGCAGATCATAGTTCGCGTTGGAGTGTTCGCCCCGGAAACGCTGGCTGGATACGACGTCTGCGTCGGGAAAGACCTGGTGCACCAGCTCCACGATCTGTTGGGTCTCAAGATTCACGTGGTCTCTCTCCTCTACCCGCGTCCGCGCCCTGCTGGGGAGTGCTGGCGGCCGGCCCGCGAGGCAGGGCGACGGTGAAGCGCGTCCCAACGCCAACGATGCTCTCAGCGTCTATCCGGCCTCCGTGAGCACGCGCGATCTCTGAGGCGATAGCCAGTCCCAGGCCAACGCCCCTCCGATCGGGGTCGGTGCTGCGTGAGCGCGCCTTGTCCACCTGGTAGAATCGCTCGAAGACACGCGGCAGATCTTTTGCAGGTATGCCGCATCCTGTGTCGGTCACAAGCACAGACACAGGGGCGTCTGGCTGCCCGTCTCTGATGCTCAACGAGACCCTCCCCCCGGGGTCGGTATGCTTGAGTGCGTTCTCGATCAGGTTGGCAAACACCTGTGTGAGACGGTCTCCGTCACCGATCACCCGTACAGGCCCACCAAGGTCGGTTTCGAGACGGATGCCCTTTTCCTCGGCCAGCAAGGCGAAACGCCCTGCGCACGCAGACAGGAGTTCGTGCAGGTCGACCTGGCTCCAAGACATCGCGTCCTCGCCGCTCTCGAGACGGGTCAGATCGAGCAGGTGGCCGACCATTCGAGAAAGCCGCTCGGCCTCGTCGTGGATCACCGCGGAGGCCCTGTGGGCAGAGGATGCGTCGCTGGCCGTGCCATCCAGGATAGCCTGCGCGAAGCCCTGAATGGAGGTCAGCGGCGTCCTCAGTTCATGCGAGACGTTGGCCACAAAGTCGCGCTGCGATCGCTGCGCGGATGCGACCGCACGCGTCATGGCGTTAAAGCTGTCCGCCAGCCGGCGTGCTTCTTCGGGGACGGACATATCGAGGGATATGGTATAGTCTCCTGCTGCCACTTGCTCAGCGGCGGCTGCGGCCCGCTGCAGGGGCCGGGAAAGCGATCTCGCCAGCCACATCGCCAGCAGGATCGAGAGCGCAAAGGCGGTCGCCCCGGCAAGACAGACGCTCCACACCAGCGAACCGATGAAGGGCCGCACGACCTCGATCCAGGCGATGGCCAGGACCAGGTGTACCCGCCGTGACTGGTCGGCCCGATCCTCTTGCAGAGCAAAGGCCACGTAGAAGAGCCTCGTCCCGTCTGGTCCCACCAACCGACCTCGCGAGGACAACCAGCCGTTGACGGTCTCCCGGCGAAGCGGCCCGGGGCGGATTTTCTGGCCGACCCATTCTCCTTCTGAGTCCGCGAGCACCGCGCCGTTCGGCTCCGTCACGACCAAGAACCGTATCCTGCTCTCCTGCGCCAGGCTGCGGAGGGCCTCGACGCTCTCCGCCGGGCGCTCTCCCTGCTGGCGCAGGGCTCGCACGTGTGCCAGCATCGGCAGGGCGGCGTCGGTGAGGCGAGCGTAGGCCAGGTCCGGCAGGCTGACCCACACAAAAAACAGGAGCACAAAGGCGACCGTCAGGATGGACAGGCAGACGACAAGCAGTAGAGAGAAGGAGAGCATCAAGCGTGCTCTGAGGCTCGTGAACACGGCTCTGGTCCCTTCCGCGCCGCCGGTCTGCCTATGGGTAGACCTGCACAAAGGCGTCGTTCTTGACCTGAAAGATGTAGATGCTCGCGTCCTGCAGATCGCCATTGGGACTGAAGGCGAGCACACCCATCGGTGTCTGGATGCTGATAGAGCGGATCGCGTCACTCACTTTCGTGGCGTCAAAGGAACCGGTGTTCTTGACCCCCTCGGCGAGCACCTGGAGTGCAGTGTAGCCGTTAATCGAGTAGGTGTCCGGGTTTCGGCTTTCCACCTCCTGGTACATCTTGATCCAGGCCTGGTCTACGGCCTGCTGAGGGCTCGGTGCGAACCCGCTCACGTACATGCCTTCGGCCGTGCCCTCGGCGTAGTCGATCGTCGCGGCCAGGAATGCCCCATCCGAGGCCAGGAAGGGCACGTCGATGCCCGCCTGTATCACCGCGAAGCGCAGGTAGGGGGCCTCGATCTCGTATCCCGCGTAAAAGATGGCATCGGGCCCGGCTTGCTGGATCATGGGCAGTTCCTGGTCGTAGAACTCTTGTCCTTCACTCACCTGTATCGTGATCGCCGCACCCGCGCCTCGTTCAGCGAGCGCCCGCACCATGGCATCGCGCAAGCCGATGCCATACTCGGTGTCGTTGTGTACCACTGCAACACGCTTTACCCCCAGTGTCTCGGTCAGGAACTGGGCGTCGACGTTGGCCTGGACGAGGTCATTGGCGTTGACGCGGAAAAAGTTGCTGTACCCCTTTTGCGTGATGCTCAGCTCGCTGGACGTGGGCGTGATCACGACCAGTGGGAGGTCCTTGTAGATCTCCATCGCAGCCAGGGTCTGCCCGCTGTTGTAGTGCCCGATCAGACCGAGTACTTGCCGCCCGGCAGCGATGTCTGCCTTGACCTGTTCTGCCACCAATACGGCGACGTCCGAGTCAGACTCGTCATCCATCGGAACCACGATCACTCTGTACCCCCGCAGGCCGCCGCTGCGGTTCAGTTCCTCCGCCATCATATTCACGCCGCCCAATACGGTCTGCCCGCCGTTCGCCTGGAATCCAGACAGTGGTGAGGCGACGTAGACATAGACCTCACCCTCGGTGGGTGCCTGTGTCTTTACTGCCGCCCGGCAGCCAGATAGGGCCAGCCCGGCGGTCAGGACAAGCAGCACCCAGAGACGCGTGCGGCGTGTCCGAAAGGAAGTGAATCTCATTGACTATGCTCCTCCTCTCAAAGTCCCCTGTCCCTTTTGCGCCTGCGCCAGTTGGGCAGCCACGGGGACGGGTGTTCCGCTGGACTGGTAGACCTCGTCCATCGTCTGCACGATGTCATGCAGGGAGTCGATCTGGTCACCGATGTCCTCGCGCAGCCGCTGAGCGCGGCCGCTGTCGATATCCTTAGCTCCAATCAACTGCATCTGAGCATAGATCGTGCCCATCGCGCTCAACGTGTCATCAAGCTGCAACTCGGCTCGCTCCATGGTGCTATCCAGGTGCTGCAGCTGCGCCAACTGAGCCTGCTTGTTCTTGATCGTCTGTTCTAGCTGCGCCCTGACTTGCCCCTGCTTTTCTGCTTGCAGCCTTTTCTGCAGGTCCTGGATGGCGGCGGGGACGGAAGCCAAGTCCTGCTGCAACACGGTGCTGCTCTTGTAGTCGTCGAGGCGCTGTGCCAGGCTGAACATGTTGCTGATCCAGTCTGACACATCGCTGACGGTGGCCTCAAGGTGAGTGCGCAAGGCACCATCGCGCGCGCGCTGCAGGAGTACCTCCATCTGCTCCCGGTACTCGAGCGCCCGCGTGATCTTGAGGCGGCACTCCGCAGAGGCGATCTCCCTGGGGTTGAACTTTTCGCGGAACATCTCCCCGACGACCCGCTCTCTCACCTGCGGATCGTAGATGCTGGTGACGACGATCAACGCTTCGGCGATCGTGCCGATGATGATCCAGAACCACCAGCGCCAAAAGGGCAGGACTCCGCGGAACGGGTCGGGAATGAGCACCGACAGGATCAGCGTGGCTGCGAGGGTGACTGCGCTCTCCCAGCGAAAGACAGCGAAGGAGATCAGCGCTCGAACAGCTCGCTCACGTAGTTCATCGCTCAGGCTTTGTCGTGTTCTCTTGGCCATAGCATCCTAAAAGTAGGAAGAAAGGATCTTGTACAGCCGCCGGATTGTGTCCAGGTCACCGGTGTAGTACTGTCCACCGCTCGATTCCGCCAGCGAGCGGAGTACTCCCGTATCCGCATCCGAGCCATAGCCAATGGCAAAGATGACCACTGGCACGCCGATCTCGTTGCTTTCCCTGATGTAGTGCGTCAGGCGGTCAAGGGAGACCTGCGAGTTGTTCTCGCGGCCGTCGGTCATCACCACGATGGCGTTGATCCGCTCGGCGTCTTCGAGCGCCTGCAACTCTTGATAAGCCAGGGCTACGGCGTCGAGCAGAGCGGTGTCCCCGTAGGCTTCCAGCTTTTCGACAGCGCGCACGATCTGCGCGCGGCTACGGGTCAGCTCGTCAAGAGGAACGACCTCTGTCGCATTGGTAGCAAAGCTGACCAGGCCCACTCTTTCGGAGTCGCCTTTGACCTGGTCCATAAAGACGCGCAGCGCTTCCTGGGCGTTGGAGAGCTTGCTGCCTTCCATACTGCCAGAGACATCCACCACCAGGTAGACGTTGGTGTGGCGCTTGGTGTACCACCATACGTCCCGCACCACTTCCACCACGCTGGGCGAGGGCATCTGGAGCGCGGTCTTGGGCTGCACGGGATCGACCCCGTTGCCTGCTGTCAAGGGGGACTCGGACCCGTCCAAGCGGATGCTCAGGTCGGTGGGACGGTATCCGCTGGACAGGATCTCGGCCTGCTGCTGGGCCGACTTGAGAAACTCGACAAAGCGACTGTATGTCGCCCGGTGCGCGTCCGTCAGGTCGGCCAATTCCAGCAGCGCCAACGGGTGGTCTTCCCAGAGCGTACCCTCAACAGGATAGATGGCGACCAGTTTGTCGCCGGTGGTCGTGGTGTTATAGTGGACGACGAGCTGTTCCTGGCATACGAACGCGTCCAGGTAGGTCCGTCCCTCGCTGATCACGCGCTGGATGACGGACCACTCTCCTTCGCCATAGTAGCGCACTGTCTTTTCGATCGCCGCCACATAGTCGAGGGTCGACTGCCGCTGGGCATCCGCCTCCGTGAGGCCCCGTGTCTTGCCCGCTCCTGCGTAGAACTCGGCCAGGGTGGCCAACAAGCCGGCGGCCGAGGTTGTGGATGGATGACTCCACTTGAACTCGGGATCGGATCGCGCACGTTCCAGCAGATCTGCCCAGCCCAGTGCCTTGTCTGGATAGCCCATGCTGCGAGCCACATCCTCCCACATGGCGATGACGATCGGTGAGACCGCGTAGCGTTCGGTCTGACCGACCAGCGGAGCTTCAAGCCCGGTGAGAGCAGCCCACTCCCGGTCAAGCGTGTTCAGCCAGACTGAAGAGTCGGGCGATATGGCGTGGACTTGACCTTGCAGTGCGGCCTCGATCATCAGGTCCGGTTCATAGCGCACTGCGGAGATGCTGAGGACCTCGTCCGAGGACGCGGCGACCCGGGCGTTAAAGGAGGATACCAACCGGGTAAACATCGCCTCCTTTTCTGGAGAATAGGCGACGATGAGCGTCGAACTCTCGGCCGGTTCTACCGTCGCCACCTCCCTCTCGGAGGGACGAACAAGCTTGATAACCTGCCAACCGCAGAAGCATAGGGACAAGACGACGAACAGGGCAACCAGCAGGATGACCAGGAGCTGATTCTGTTTGATTCCCTTTTGACTCATCGCGTCTCTCCTCCGCTACCGTGCCACGTTCAGATCAAACCAGCGCAGCAAGGCAAGCAGGACTTCCCGGTCCGGGTCGCGCATCCGCGTGAAGCGCGGAAGCTGGGTCATTGCGCCCTGATCCTGCCAGCGCACAAACAGGCTGTCTGGCCCATCCAAGAGGACCTGCAGATTGGCCGGGCGCAGACCTCGCGTCAGGGCCTTCTGCTGCTGCTCGGGGGATAACAGGTACTTTTGGAACTCTAGAGCAGCGTTCTTTTCCAGAGCCGATGTTTCGGGTCCCATCCATACGGTGAAGGGAAAGTCAAACCACGTCAGATACTGGGGGTATTCGATCACCAGGGGATCGACCCAGCGAGTCTGGATGCCCTCCATATTGGTGAGCAGGTCGCTCTCCAATAGCTGGCCTCCGTCGCCCATAGAGTACCCGAACAGAGCCAGGTCCTCCACCGAGTAGGCGCTGGAGTAGTCGGTAACTGCGCCCATCAGCTCTCCGAGCCATTTCTGAAAGTCAGGGTCGGTCACATCTTCGACGGTAATCGTCGTCTTGTCAAAGTATTCGCCTGCGGCGGCGATCATGGCTGCCAGGCCGGCGGCGTTTTTGCGCGGGTTGGGCACGACCAACTTGAAGTAGCCCCACTCGCCGCACTCGGCACATTCCGGTCCGCCGATCTCGCGCCAGCCTCCCTTGGCCATCGCTGCGCTGTGGATCGTTTTCCAGTTGATGTCGCCATATTGCGCCTGAAGCACGGTGGCCCGGCTCTTGTAGATGCCCCAGGAAAAGAGCGAAGTGGCGATCGGCCGTGCTCGATATTCGCCGTCAGTGAGGAACACATCGCGATCCCGCTTGGTCTTGTAGGTTGCGTTCACCAGATCGACCAGGTAGCGTCCGTCGGGTATCCAGGCAGTGGGAAACGGGTCCATTTCTTCGCGCTCATAGTACCCCATGGCCGTCAGGCCATCCATAGGGATGATCGCCACCTCGATCTTTTGGCCCTCCAGGCGATGGCCTTCGGAATTGAAGGCCTTGGCTGCCTCGTTGACCCACGGCTCAACTGGAATGGCGGTGACAATGCGCACCAGGATCGACTCATCGGAGACCGCGGGTGTCGCTTGGCCCTCGATCTGCTCCGAGAGGCGGGGAATCTGTGTCACCAGCAGTCCTGCGATGATGATCAGGACAGCGATGCCGATGATCACAAAAAAGATGACGCGCGTTCTATTCATTGCCCACATCTCCCTCCGGTCAACGTAACTGGTTCTCGGCCGCCGGTCGGCATTCGAGTGGTCGGGCTACGGTGCGCAACCGCACACGACTTGATCGCTGTGATCGCCGCCGGGCCCCTTCCCTGTGCCGCCTGTCTGCGCGCAGGACGATACCGCGCTCTGGCGCGCACGCCCGGGACGCAGGCAAGACGACCCAGGGGATTCCTAGACATCGCTTTCGGAGGACGCTGCGGCTTCTTCCGCGGGCATGTCTGAGGCACGTCCGATGCCCAGTCGTCGCTTGCGCGCCTCAAGCTGAATCTCGATGTCGTCCTTTTCCAGCAGGCGGTCCATCTGCTCGTCCAGGCGAGAGGCCCGCATCTCTGTTTGGGCTGAGGCCTTGTCCAGTCGCGCGCGGATGCCGTCTGCAATCCGCGCGATGTCGGCGTCGCCCACGCCTGCCAGATCGTCCAGGGAGCGCAGGGTCTCGGTGGTGATCTCTTTCGCTTTGGCCAGCTCCAGTAGACCCTGTAGCTGCTCGCGCTCCTGACGGATCTCGGTCAGCTTGGCCTCCAGCTTGAGCCGCGCGTCGAGCAGTTGCTGGTATTCCTTTTGCTGGCGTGTATACTGCTCCCGATATTCCTGGGACATCTCCTGGACGTTGTTGAGTTTACGCTGAGCGGCGATGGCCAGGTCCTCTTTGCCGCGCTGCAGCAGCATGTCGACGTCGTGGTCCAGCTTGATCGCCCTTCTTTCGAACTCGTCCGTCTTGCGCCTGAGCGTCTTGACCTGTCCGCCCACGGTCGCTGCGGCATCCTCCAGGTCATCCAGGTTGTCCTGTGCCTGTCGGATGTACTCGTCCAGAACGGCGAGCGAGTTGGCCTTGAGCGCCTTGTCCAGGATGGCGTGCAGGTTCGCCGAGATCAAGGTCTGTGCTTTTTCCAGGATCGTTGCCATGAAAACCTCCTGTGTGCGGGATGTACCCCAATGATATCTCATTTTGGCGGATAAGGATGACCTTTATCCGACGAAGACCTGACAGTTGTGCGGCCGGCCCTCTCTGGAATGGAGGCCCTTCTATCAGGGCAAGGGGCACCGCTACTCGCGGCCTATTGGCTGCCCTCGTGTCCTAGATGACTCCCAGCTCCTTTGCTACCCGTGCAAAGGCCGCCAGGCCATAGTCCAGGTCCTGCTTGCTGTGCGACGCCGTGTTCATCACCCGGATGCGCGCCTGGCCTTGGGGCACTGTCGGGAAGCCCAGCGCCAT
>JADHXD010000066.1 GCA_016783145.1 Anaerolineae bacterium | reverse complement strand
GCGTTCCGGCGTGACATTGTCCTGGCTCTGCTGCAAGAAGAGCAAGTTCTCCTGGGCAGTTTGAGCGCAGTTGTGGGGCGTGGGGGGATCCTGAGACCCGTTCCCAGCGGCACGTTCCGCATCAACGAGACGATGCTCGAAGACGTGAGACACCCTGTCCGACGCGAACACGCCTCGAACCTGGGGGCGCTCATCGCGCACGAGACCGCCGTTCGGGCTGGTGTGCCCGCATTTGTTGTCGATCCGGTCTCGGTGGACGAGCTCGATCCGATCGCTCGAGTCAGCGGCTTGCCAGAGATCGAACGACGCAGCATATCGCACGCCCTGAACCTCAAGGCGACCGCACGGCGAACGGCGCAGCAGCTTGGGAAACCGTACGAGGACCTGAACCTGATCGGCGTGCACCTCGGCGGCGGGATCTCGGTGAGCGCACACCACAGAGGCAGGATGGTTGACGTCAACCAGGCGCTTGATGGCACTGGGCCGTTCTCACCGGAGCGAGCGGGAGGCCTGCCCGTCGGGGACGTAGTGCGCATGTGCTACTCGGCGCCTCCGTACGAGGACGTTCACCTGACATATGGCGAGATGCTCAGTAAGATCGCTGGCCAGGGCGGGCTCGTCGCTCACCTGGGAACCAATGACTATCGAAAAGTTGAGAGACGGATCGCTGCTGGCGACACACACGCTTGTCTGATCTGCAAGGCTATGGCCTACCAGATCGCCAAAGAAATCGGCCTCATGGCCACAGTGCTCAAGGGTGAGGTCGATGCCATCTATCTCACGGGTGGATTGGCCCACAGCGCCCTTTTGACTGGTTGGATCGCAGAGCGTACGGACTGGATCGCCCCAGTGCTCGTTTACCCGGGCGAAGAGGAATTGCTGGCCCTCGTCCAGGGGGTTTTGCGCGTGCTCAACCACCAGGAAATGGCTCAGGAGTACGGCTGAGGATGCAAAGAACGGCAGCGACGCTATCCCCGATGGCCAGCGGACAGAGGAGACAAGCCCATGGCAGGCGAAAAAATCCTGTGTATTGAGGACGATTCACAGATGATCGATCTGGTCAGGCTGATCCTCGAGACCAGGGGGTACCAGGTCCTGGGTGCTGAGGGAGGCCGGCAGGGGCTGGAGATGATGCGCACAGAAAGGCCCGACCTGATCTTGCTGGACCTGATGATGCCAGAAATGGACGGGGGTGACGTGTTTCACCAGATGAAAAAGGAGGTCGAGCTGCGCGACATCCCGGTGATCGTGGTGACTGCCAAAGCAGCCCCGATCGACAAGGTCCTGTGGGTCAAAGTCGCCAAGGTAGATGACTATGTGACCAAACCCTTCGGCCCTCGCGAGTTGGCCGAGAGCGTCGAAAAGGTGCTCTCCCGATCCGCAGGACACAGCACGGACCGCGGGCAGTGACCAGGAGGATCACGGTATGACGGACCGAAAAAAGCTCCTGTGCATCGAAGACGATGTCGAGATGATCGACCTGATGCGCCTCATCCTGGAGCGCAAAGGGTATGACTTTGTCGGAGCGGAAGGCGGCCAGCAGGGGTGGGAGCTGATCTGCCAGGAACGACCAGACCTTATCCTTCTCGATCTGATGATGCCTGGGATGAATGGCTGGGAGGTCTACCGGCAGCTCAAAGCCGATGCCGAACTTGAGGACACGCCGGTGATCATTGTCACCGCCAAAGCACAGAACATCGACAAACTGCTGGGGCTCAAGATCGCTGGAGTGGACGACTATATCACCAAGCCGTTCAGTCCATCGGAGCTGTTGGCCCGCATTCAGCGCGTATTGGATGCAAGAGAGGTCTGAGGCCCCGGTTCGGCACCAGGGAATTCTGCAAAGCCATCTCCGTAGCGCAAGATAGCGTCTTGCGCTATGTTTTTCTTTGCGGCGGATGATGCGTTCGATGCCTCAACACCTTCGTATGGCCCACAAGTCACGCTCCGCGCCCGAGTGGACACTGATCACGGTGATCCTGCTCGTCGCCGCACTGCTTCGTTTCCACAACTTGGGCGATGTCCCCAAGGGGCTGGAGCACGACGAGGTGGCAACCTGGCACATGGTGCTCTCTGTGCTGGAAGGCGAGCGCCCCATCTACTTTGAGGAGGGCTACGGTCACGAGCCCCTGTTCAACTACCTCACCGCCATCCCCATGTCCATCTGGGGTCAGAACTGGCTGGGTGAGCGTTTCTGGGCCCCGTGGCTTGGCATGTTTGCCGTCGCTGCGACCTATGCCCTGATGCGCCGGTTGTTCAATCCGCTGGTTGGATTGTCCGCGGCGGGCCTGCAGGCGACCACACTGTGGGCGCTGTTCTTTAACCGGCTGGGGTTGAGGCTCAACCTCCTCCCCTTTCTGCTCTGTGTGACTGCATACTGCTTTTGGCGCGGGGTCGAGGACACCGAGGTAGGACAGCAGGCTGCTCGTCCTGCACCGTCGCGCGTGGCCTGGTTCGCTGCCGCCGGGGCGCTGATGGGACTCTGTTTCTACACCTATATGTCCGGGCGCGTCGTTCCGCTCTTGTTCGGCGCGTTCTCGATCTACCTGGTCGCGCGCGACCTGTGGGCCGGTCGTTCGAGTCGGGGCGCCCGTACGGGCTGGCGAGAGTCACTGGGGTGGACATCCTCGAGGTGGTGGCCTCTTCTTGTCTGCTTTGCCGTTGCAGTGCTGGTGATGGCCCCCCTCGCCCTCTACCTGCTCGATCGCCCGCCGGAGACGGCCAGTCCGCAGCGAGAGAGCCAGGTGAGGGCGCCCCTTGAGGCGCTGGCACAAGGGAATCTGAAGCCGATCCTGGAGAACGCGTGGGGGCTCCTCCGGATGTGGAACGTGGATGGCGAGCGCTATTGGCAGCTCAACTACTCTCACCGCCCGGTATTCGTTGAGCCGATCAGTACGACCTTGTTCTGGGTCGGCGTGCTGATCCTGCTCTGGCGGTGGAAGGACCCGCCGGCGATGTTGCTGGCGATCTGGATCGCCGTGGGCATGATCCCCTCCCTGATCACCTCCGAGGCCCCGAGCTGGCCGAGGACGATGCTGGCTTCCCCCGCTGCCCTGGCCCTGCCCGGGATCGCAGCCTCGGCGATCTGGGGATGGCTGCAGAGGTGCAGGGCCCGGGGGGCTGTTGAGCCACGCCTCTGCCGGGCGGCCCAGGGAGCGCTGATCGCCCTGCTCGCACTGTCCTGGCTGCTCACGGCCACGCTGACCTACCGGGACTACATCCTGGACTGGCCTGGCCACCCTCGCGTTCGCTATGCCTTCCAGAGCAGTGTGACCGAAGCGATGCGCTACCTGGATGCGACGCCCGATTCAACGCCGGTGGTGATGGCGGGCCTGTCACCGCACGATATGGACCCGTGGACAGAGCAGTGCACGCTGCGGCGGCGCGACCTGTCGGTACGCTGGGTCGATGCCCGGTCGGCGTGGGTCGTACCGCCAGGGGAGGCCATCCGCCTGATCGTGCTGGACATCACGCCGGTGGAGCGCGCCCTCTCGGACTGGGTAGGGCTCCCCTCTGCGGCGGTGCTTGCCCAGGGCGAGGTCGTGCCGCGCGGCGGCACCGACCACAAGGCCACGGCACCCACCTACTATGGCCCGGCATTCACCGTCTACCGCCTGGATGCCGCAGGTTTGCGACAGCGGATCGCGGGAGTGGGGTCCGCAGTGTCCCTCGGGAGCGACCCGTTCGACCCTGAGCCGCTGGACAGGCCGCCCGAATTCGGCGGCTTGGTCCAACTGACCGGCTACGAATGGCTGACCCCTCCTCGGCCCGGCAGGCCAGCGCAGCTCCTCACATTCTGGGAGGCCCTGCGCGCAGGACCCGCGTCCACGGTATACGGCGAGCCCGCGCTGCGCACGTTCGTCCACCTGCTCGACCGCGATCAAGCCGTCGTCGCAGGCACCGACGTGCTTGGGGCTGCCCCCGATACCTGGCTGCCGGGCGACACGATCGTGCAATGGCATTCCTTTACCTTTCCCAGCGAACCAGGCGGCTATGCCGTCGAGCTTGGCTGGTATGTCCCCCCGGATGGCCCGCGTCTGTCTGTGAACGGCGTGAGCGCGCCGGGAGAGCGCATACTGCTCGCGCCCGTGGAGATCGGACCATGAGGAGAGTCTCCCAACAGCGCATTCCGGCGCTGCTTCTGTTGATGGTCCTGTTCGCCTTGCTCGTGTTCAGCGTGGCGCTGAAATCCCCGACGGCGGACGAGCAGAACCACCTCGCCCGAGGGTTGGCCTACCTGAAGACGGGCGATCTACGCCTGAGCCAGGAACACCCCCCTGGCATCAATGCCTGGGAAGCCTGGCCTCTGCTCCTCGACCGAGCCCTTCACCTGCCACTGGAGAGCCCCCACTGGGCCAGCGGTGAGTGGTATGGTTTCGCGGACGAGCTACTCTGGAGGGCAAACGACCGACCGCAGGAGATGATCTTTGCCACGCGGGTACCGGTGATGTGGCTGACCGTGTTGTTGGGTGCGCTGGTCTATCGCTGGGCGTACGAGCTGGGCGGAGGAGTGGCCGGCACGATCGCCCTCGCCGTGCTCACCTTTGACCCAAACATTCTCGCTCATGGCCGGCTGACGACGACCGATATGGGCGTGACCTGCGCAGCCTACGCGGCGATGTACACCCTGTGGCGCGCACTGAGAGACGGGAACGGGACCCGGTGGGTCCTGGCCGGGGTAGGTCTGGGAGTCGCCCAACTGGCCAAGTTCTCCGCACTTGTGCTGGTGCCCAACTCTGTGCTGATCGTGACCTGGACCTGGGTCAAATCCCGCCGAACCGACCCGCCGCGGAGGCTGCTCTGGTGGGCGCTTCGACTGGCATGCCTCTTGGGCCTGGGCGCCCTGGTCGTCTGGGCGGGATATGGGTGGAGCTGGGGGGAGATCCCCACCCTGCCGGGAATTCGCAGCCCCGCGCCGGCCTACTGGAATGGGATTCAGACCATCCTGGCGCGCACAGGGGGAGGAAGCTCGTCCTTTCTGATGGGCCAGTACTCGCAGCAGGGGTGGTGGACCTATTTCCCGGTGACCTTTGCGATCAAGACCCCTCTGCCGACGCTCGCCCTGATCGGGCTCGCGATGGGTCTGTGGGGCATACGGTGGGCCGCGAACCGACATCCGCAGGATCCCGCCGAGGGCCTACCAGACCAGGATCCCCTCGGTGCCCGTCCGCCCAACTCTTTGCTCTGCCTGCTCCTGCCGGTGCTTGCCTTCTGGGCGATCGCCATCGGGAGTTCATTCAACATCGGCTACCGCCACATCCTGCCCTCACTGCCCTTCCTGTACACCTTTGCCGGGTGGACGGTGACCCGGTGGGCCCGCCGGCACTCCGGGGCCAGTGTCGCCCTGCACGAGGGCACGCGGGCGCGGGGGCAGCGAAATGGGCTCCTGTACCTTTGCGCCCTGCTGACGGTCTGGCTCGCTGTAGGGACAGTGATCGTGGCTCCCCACTACTTGAGCTTTTTCAACGAGATCGCTGGAGGACCCAATTCAGGGTACCGGTACCTCGTGGATTCCAACCTGGATTGGGGGCAGGACCTACCAGGACTGGCAAGGTACGTCGAAACGCACGACATCGAGCGAGTATACTTGAGCTGGTTCGGAGCGGCCCATCCGGAAGCGTATGACTTTTCCTTCCACCCCTTGCCCGGCTTTTGGCGCTTTGGCGGCGATCCGGCGGCCTATGGTTTGAACCCCTACGCGCCAGCACCCGGGACGTACGCGATCAGCGCAAGCAACCTGCAGGGCATCAAGCTCGCCGACCGCGATACGTATGCCTGGTTCAGGGAACGGACGCCGAGCGCGAACATCGGGCACTCGATCTTGATCTATGAGGTGGAGGGCGGGACCGCAGGCGGTGGGACGGTTGTCCTCGGCCTGCCCGCGCTCCACCTGGCGGGTGAGGAGCGGACGCTCCTGGAGAACGCACCCTCGGTGCGCCAGTACGATCCCAAGACGGGGACCATCGCGCCCTTGGCGGGAGAACAGACCTGGTACATCGTGCCCGAGGCGCCCGACTGGGGGAATGTCGTGCGCCACGGGCCGGGCTACGTGGTCGTGCAGGGGACGCAGGCGGCCCCAGAGCGGGAAGAACCTATTGCCCGCTTCGGCCCGTTCGTGACGATGCTCTCCCAGGAGGTCGGGCGCGACCTCCCTACACAGGACGGGACACTCGCAGTGGACGTCAGATGGCGGGTAGAGGACCCGCCTCACCACGCCGCCGTGTCTTTTGCTCACCTGCTCAACTCGGAGGGAGAGTACGTCGCCGGCTGGGACGGCCTCACCGCACCGGCGACGTGCTGGCAGCCCGGAGACGTGATCGGGCAGAGATACGCGGTTCCCCTGCCCCCCGATCTGTCGCCAGGCACGTACCAGATTGAGGTGGGATGGTACGATGCAGAGACCCTCGAGCGATGGCCATGCTACGTGGATGGCGAGTGGATCGGAGACCGGTTCTTGCTGCCCGAGATGGAGATACGCCCATGAAAGCCGTGTGCCGCGGAGACACCGCCCGGGAATGGGCGTGGATCGTCGCCCTGCTGCTCGTGGCCTTTTGGTTCCGTACGGTTCGCCTTGCGGATGTCCCTCCGGGTCTGCATCACGATGACATCAAGAACGTGATCCTCGTCGAAAAGATCATGGCCGGCGACATACGCATCTACTATGAAGAAAACTATGGGCACGAACCCTTGTACCACTGGTTGCAGGCGCTCTACTTTGCCCTGGTCGGGAGCGGCTATCCCGAGCTCCGGCTGCTCTCCGCAGGCATATCGATGGTCGGCCTGGCGACGGTCTATGCCCTGGCAAAGCGCTTGCTCGGACAGAACGTGGCCCTGTGGACCATGGCGTGGCAGGTTGTGTCGCTGTGGCCATTGTTCTACAGCCGGCGGGCGATCCGGGGCGTGCTGCTGCCCCCATTGGCCGCGCTGACCGGCTACCTGTTCATCGCCGGCGCAGACGGGAAGCGCCGGCCTGATTGGCTTGGGCGATGGGGGACTTGGGTCCTGGGGGGTGTCTCGCTGTCCGCTTGCCTGTATACCTACATGGGTGCCCGGGTGCTGCCGGTGTTTTTCATCCTGTTCACCCTCTATCTCGCACTGGCCCAGCGCGCACGGGTCAAAGCCTGCTGGCGAGGCATAGCTGCGTTCTTTGTCGTCGCCCTGGTGCTGTCGCTGCCTCTGGGGATCTACCTGGCCTCACACCCCGAGGAACGGATGAGCCAGATCAACATGCCGCTGAACGCGATCAGACGTGGAGAGTGGCAGCCTCTGTGGGAGAACAGCGCGCGGGCCTTGAGCATGTTCTCGTTCCTCGGCGATCCGCACTGGCGGCAGTTCGTGGCGGACACGCCCGTATTCGAGCCGCTGGGGGCGATCCTCTTTTACGCAGGGATCGCGGCTTCTCTGTGGCACTGGCGCAAGCCCGAGTACGTCTTCTCGCTGTTGTGGCTGCCGGTGACGCTCTCTCCGGCCATGCTCAGCGAAGGAGCACCCAATTTCCTGCGCCCCATCGCCGCGCAGACAGCAGCTTACCTCTTTCCTGCGCTGGCGACGGTCCTCCTGATCGAGTGGCTAGAGAGACGCGCCCACCGGCGCCTGGCTTGGGTCGCCGTAGGGGGTGCTATCGTCCTGCTGGCCTTTAACGGCTGGCGCACGTTCGACGGATACTTTGTCCGGTGGCCTCGACATCCCGACGTCCGCTTTGCCTACAGCTCCACGCTGCTCGAGGAGAGCCGGTACCTGGACGCCTCAGCGGGCCTGGACTCTGTCGTACTGTCAGGCCATTTCCCCGCCGACCTGGATCCGGGCCTGGTGGACCGCTTTTCCCGACGGCGGGACCTGGCAGTTCGCTGGTGCGACATCCGCCAGTCGCTGGTCTACCCTGATGGGGGCAGTACGACCGTGATCGAGCCTGACTACTTTGCCATCGATCCGGTGCTGCGCGAGCGGTTCATGGGCGATCCCGCCCCGCTAACCGAATCCCGCTTGCCGGACGGTACGCTCGTGTACGCGGCCTACCCGCTCGGCACGGACGGCCTCGAGCATCTCTTGGCCGAGGCGGGGGACAGGCCCGTAGGTTGGAGCAGGGCGGCCTCCTTTCCAGACGGGCTTCCCGAGGACTGGGCTTCCCTGGACGGGGCAGTGGTCTTTGGCGGGCGCGTGGCGCTGATCGGGTACGAGGTCCTGAACGGTGAGCGAGTTGCTCCCGGCGATGTCGTGACCCTGATCACGCTCTGGCGGGTAGTGCAGCCCGGACCCACTGCGGGCATCACGTTTGTGCACCTGCTCAGCCCCGAGGGCGCCGTCGTTTCGGGCTACGATGGGTTTGGCGCGCCCCCCAATCGCTGGGTAAGCGGAGACGTCGTGGTGCAGATCCATCGCTTCGGCTTGCCGGGAGACCTCCAGCCCGGGGCTCTGCCCATCGAACTGGGGTGGTATGAACGCGACACGGGTGCCCGCTGGCCGGTCAGCACCGCGGACGGGGACCATGCAGATCGGCTCCTGCTGCAGCCGCTGATCATCGCAGGGGAGGGAGACCGGTGAAAATCCTCACCGAACGTCACGACCGCCCCGCATCCCTGCCGCTGGCGATCGAGGCCGGCCTCCTGGCAGCGCTTTTCCTAGGCGCCGGGTTCCTGCGCCTGTACAACCTGACCGAGGTTCCCCTCGGCCTCTGCCTGGACGAGGTGATGAACGGCAGCCTGGGCCGCGACGTGCTGAACGGCCGGTGGGAGATCTACTTTGAGGAGGCGTACGGGCACGAGCCCCTCTACCACTACCTGCAGGCGATCACGATCCGCTTCTTGGGGTTCAACGCCCTGGGCATCCGCATCCCCTCCGTTTTCTGCGGGATGCTGTTGCTGCTCGCCGTATGGTGGTTGGCTCGCAGGCTGTTCGGTCCCTGGACGGCGCTCGTCACCGTTGGAGGGCTGGCGTCCGGATGGTGGGGTGTGTTCTACAGCCGCGTAGGCATTCGAGCGGTCACCTCGCCTCTGCTTCTGGTCGCCTCACTGATCGGCTTCTGGGAGGGGATGCAGAGGTCAGGCCGGGGGCGCTGGCTGGCGTTCGGGCTGGGGGGCGCGGCGCTGGGACTATCGCTCTATACCTACCCGGCGGCGCGCGCGGTAGTCTGGCTCCTGCCGCTGGTGGCGCTTCACCTGCTGCTCTACGATCGCCACACGTTCCGCTCTCGAGCGCGCGCGCTGCTGGTGTTCGCGTTGATCGCCCTCCTCGTGGCAGCGCCGATCGTGGTCTACCTGTCGACCCACAGGGAGGAGCGCGTCGGTCAGCTCACGGAGCCCCTGCAAAAGCTGAGACAGGGTGATGTTTCGCTGGTCTGGCCGCTGGCCCGCGACACGCTGCTGATGCCCCTGGGCCTCAGAGGAGATCCTCGCTACCTGTACAACCTGTCCGGAAGACCGATCTGGGGACCGATTTGGGCGGCCCTGTTTCTGGGTGGCCTGGCCCTGGCGCTCTGGCGATGGCGACGTCCCGCATATGCGATGCTGCCGGTATGGCTCCTCCTGGGCCTGCTGCCCGGCATGGTGACGCCGGATGCCCCGAACACCATCCGCGCGATCGCTGCCCTGCCCGCCGTCTATATGCTGGCCGGCCTGCCGGTCGGAGAGCTGGCGCACAGGCTGAGGCCCCCTCTGGCCCGCATCTTGCTGATCGGAGCGGTGGCAGCCGGGACCGTCGGGCATGGCGTCGCCACGTGGCGCGACATGGTGCGTTGGGCGCATGACTTTGAGGCTCAGTGGCGTTACCAGACCCCGCTCTTTGCAGCGGCTCGCGTCCTGGACGCGGACCCAGATGACGCTCCGGTATGCGTCTCTTTTCCCTGGTATGCCGACCTGGCCGTGTCGTCCCTGGAGGCTGCACTGGACCGCCAGGACCTGGAAACGCGCTGGTTCCTGGGGGACCGTTCGCTGCTTTTCCCAGGGGGCAGTGCCGACTGCCGGTACCTGTACACCGATTCCACCAGACCCGACCCGGCTCTCGACGCACAGTGGCTCGAGGGCGGCAGCCTGTTGCGCAGCGAGCAGGAGAGGCCAGATGGGCGGCCGTTCTACCGGTTCTACCGCCTGCCGGAAATCGATATCCAGCGAGAGGCTGTAGAATGGGCACGGACTTCTGAGATGTACGTGGGAGAGACGTGGGAACCATCCTTGCTCCCGCCGCTCGTGCGCTGGGACGATCTGGTCGAGTTGGTTGGGTACCGGTGGGCCTCCGAGCCGGGGGAGCCCGGCGAAGAGATGGCCTTGCTGACCATGTGGAGGGCAAACGGGGCGGGAGACCCCCCCCTGAACCTCTTTGCGCACCTGTTGGACTCTGGCGGGCAATATGTGGCGGGTGAGGACCGCCTGGACGTGCCCGCACAGACCTGGCAGGCAGGGGATCTCTTTGTCCAGGTACATCGCTTGCCCTTGCCCGCCGATCTTCCGCCAGGCGACTACTGGCCCGAAGTGGGCTTCTATGATCGAACAGATGGCGTGCGGCTGCCTGTGATCCGCGATGGACAGGCAGTCGCCGATAGGGTGCTGCTCGAGCCTGTCCAGGTGCACACCCGGTGAACTCTATGGATGATGCGGGAATGAACAGAACCCACGTGACTCGCGCGATCGCCGCTGGCCTACTTTTGGTGATGTACAGCCAGATGGTCTTGAGCGCCGTGCAAAAAGCCCCCACCTATGACGAACAGGGATTCATTGCCCGTGGGTACGCGTTCGTCAAGTTGGGCGACCTGCACATTCGCATTGGCACGCCCATTCTGCTGAACGCGCTGAACGCCCTCCCGCTGCTGGCTCTGCCTGACGTCCGCTTGCCTGTCGACACCCCCTCGTGGTCGGGGACCGACTTTCACCCCATTGGGGAGCGGTTTCTGTGGCGCGTCAACGACAACGCCGACCAAATCGCCTTCCTGGCACGCGTGCCGACGATGATGCTCGCCGTACTGCTGGCTGTCTTTGTCTTCCGTTGGGCAAGGGACCTCTACGGCCCGTGGGGCGGACTCTTGGCCCTGACCTTGTGCGCATTCGATCCGAACATCATCGCCCACGGACGCCTGACGACCACTGATCTTGGGTCCAGCGCCTTGCTTTTCATCGCCACGTACTGGATCTGGAAGGTGCTGGTGCGCCCCACGTGGATGCGGATCTTGGCCAGCGGGATCTTCTTGGGCCTGGCCCAGGCAGCCAAGTTCTCATCGCTTGTCTTTCTTCCGATCTGGGCACTCTTGTTCCTGTGGCGCGTCTTTGAGGGGCGATTCTACGCCCTGCCCTATCCTGCATCTCGCCTGTTCGGGGGCGAAGCACCCAGACAGCGATGGCAGAACCGGTTGGCCGTCCTGGGGATCATCGGACTGCTCATCGTGGTCGTCGCCACCCTGGCCCTGTGGGCGGCCTATGGCTTTGAGGTGGGGCCCATCCCGGGGGTGACTTCCTGGCCAGTGTTCGCTCCCTCTCACCTGGAACAACTAATCGATCTCTCGGGCCGGCTGACCGGCGAGGCCGGGCGCGAAGCGCCTGCGTTCCTGATGGGGCAGTGCTACACGGGTGGGCGGTGGCCCTACTTTTTCGTCGCCCTGGCGGCCAAAACACCCATTCCAACACTGGTCTTGCTCGTCGCAGGCCTGCTGTTGAGCCTGCGCAAGCGCACCGGGCAGGCCCCGTGGGCGCTGTGGCTGCCCCCCGCGATTTACTTTGCCTTTAGCCTGACCAGCAAGCTGAACCTCGGCTACCGCTACATCTTGCCGGTGCTTCCGTTTCTACTGGTCATCGCGGGGAGAACTGGAGAATGGCTCGCTGCCAGCCTGTCCCAGCTTTCTGGCAGGCCGCGCGCGCTCAAGGTAGCGGCGGCGAGCATCCTGGTCGGCTGGTCGGCGTGGAGCGCGGTCGCCGTCTATCCCCACTACCTGGCTTTCTTTAACGAATGGGCCGGCGGGCCAGAGAATGGCTGGCGGCTCCTCGTCGACTCGAACATCGACTGGGGACAGGACTTGAAGGGGCTCGGGCGCTGGATGGATGCGAATAGCGTGCAGCGAGTCAAGTTGGGGTACATGGGTGAGGCCTACCCCTCGTACTATGGGATCGCGTTCGATCCCCTGCCCAGCCAACCCGATCGCTGGAGCCACCCTCTCTACCACGATCTGTATCCCCTGGATCCCGCGCCCGGGATCTATGCGATCAGCGCTACGCTCCTCCAGGGATGCAATCTGCCCGACCCCGATACCTATGCCTGGTTTCGCGAGCGTGAGCCGATCGACAAAGTGGGGCATTCAATCTTTATCTATCACGTGCCCAGATACGGCGAACCCGAGGCGACCGTCGCCCTGTCAGGGATCTCCGTCGCAGACATCCGCTCAGAGGACTATGCGCAGTTGGGGACAAATGATGTGCGCGTGCTGTGGTTTGACATCGGGCACGCGCTGTACGCTCCTGCCAGCGACGTCAAGATGCTCCTGTTCGCCGGGGGCGATGCCCACGTTCCTCCGGAGCTGGCTCCGCTGTGGCCGGACGGGCCAGGACAACCGTCGTCGACGCGTGATGGTCGCCCGCTGCGCGTGTTTGAGGGGAACCCACGAAACGCGCTGGAAACGCGCATCGTGGAACTCGCCCCAAGCGCGCCGGTCTGGCACTTGCCCGCCACCCAGTTTGCGCCCGGAGATCCGCCAAATCACGGCCAACAACTGGCTTACCCGGTGCAGTTTGGCGATCGCGTAGAGCTGCTGGCATACGAGGTTCACTGGCCCTCAGCGGGCGGCACGGCGCTTCGGCCTGGTGAGACATTGACGCTGACCACGTACTGGCGGGCGCGCCCGTCTGGCACCGAGCCGCTCAAGCTGTTTGTCCACCTGCTCGACGCGAACAGCACCTACATGGGAGGCGACGACCGCCTGGATGTATGGTATGAGAACTGGGAGACCGGTGACCTGTTCGTCCAGGCACAGCATGTGGCCCTGCAGCCCGACATCGCGCCCGGTGAGTACCAGGTAGAGATCGGCTGGTACAATCCCGAGACGATGCAGCGCCTGCAGGTGATGCCAGATGATCAGGTGATCGCCGACCGCGTGCTGTTGAGCCCGGTACAGGTGAGGGAATGATCCCCCCAAGGACTCGCGAGAGAGACCGCTGGAGCCTCAACTTGACGGTTCGCTCGTTTTGCATACAATACACGTATCGCGGGTCTTTTGAGGAGGCCCGTTTTTTGTGCGTCCAGCATGCGGCCAGGTGCCAGGTTCACGATCGATCGGTGCACGGTTCAGGCCCGACAGTCCACCCAGGAACGCCCGAGCAGACAGCTACCCGTGCGCTGGATCCTGGGAGAACAGCTTGAGATGAGCATAAGCGTCATCATCCCAGCCTATAATGAAGCCGCCGGGATCGCCTCGACTCTGGAAGACGTGCAGCGGTTCGTTCCAGATGCGGAAGTGATCGTGGTGGACGATGGTTCTGCTGACGGAACGGGAGAGATCGCGGCGGCAACCGGCGCGCGGGTGATCCGTCACCGCACCAACCGCGGATATGGAGCGGCGCTCAAGACCGGCATACGCGCTGCCCACAGCGAGCGGATCGTCCTCTTTGACGCAGATGGACAGCATAGAGCGCACCACATCCCCGCACTGGTTGCGTTGTTGGAGGACTTTGACCTGGTCGTGGGCGAGCGGACCAACGCCTATCGCGTGGCTGGCGCGCGACTGCCCGGCAAGATCATCCTGGGATGGGTGGTGAACGTCCTCGGCGGCACGAGCATCAAGGACATCAACTGCGGGTTCCGTGCCGCTCAGCGCGAGGAGCTGACGCGCATCTTGCCCCTTCTGCCCGATGGCTTTTCGTTCTCCACGACGTCCACCCTGGCCTATCTCAAGCTCGGGCGCGGTGTAGGCTTTACCCCGGTCGAGACGCGCCATAGAGTGGGCAAGAGCACCGTCAATCCGCTGCGGGACGGCTATCGAACCATCATGCTCATTGTTCGGTTGATGGCACTGTTCGACCCGCTGCGCGTGTTCTTGCCCGTCGCCATCGGCCTGGTGACGCTGGGCGTGGTGTATGGCACCTATATGATGATCGTCAAAGGCGCGGGCATTCCGGTCGGGGCGATGGTCTTTATCACGACCGGGATGGTCAGCTTTTTACTGGGCGTGGTCTGCGATCAGATTTCGGCGCTGCGTCTGGAGCGGTATGCAGAGTAGCCCAACTCGACAACGGTCGGTGGCTCTCAGCGGTAGTCAGGAGCAGTCGTGGGAGAATTGGATAGTTGGGGATACCAATGGCTGACGTTCAGCGACTTTGCTCCCCAGATGGAGAGCGAATTCGCGGACATCATGCAGCCGTTCGATCCGGAAGAGTTTGCAGGCTCGCGGGTGCTGGATGCCGGGTGCGGCAACGGCCGTTTCACGCGAGCGTGCGCGGCGTTCGGACCGCGAGCGGTCATCGGAGTAGACCGCTCGCGCAGCGTGGCAGCGGCGCGCACGAACACCGCCGACCTATCTAGCGCCGCCATCCTGCAGGGAGACATCATGAGCCTCCCATTTCCACCCGCCAGCTTTGACCACGTCTTTTGCATCGGCGTACTCCATCACCTGCCCGACCCCCGTGAGGGTTTCCTGGCGCTGGCAAGGCTGCTCAAGCCAGGAGCCAAGATCTCGATCTGGGTCTATGCGCAGGAAGGCAACGAGCTGATCATCCGTTTCTTTGAGCCCGTGCGCAAGCACATTAGCAGCAAGGTTCCCTGGGGCGCGACCAAGCTCCTCTCCGCTCTATCCGCGGTCGCGCTCTGGCTGTTGGTCACGGTGATCTACCTTCCGGCGCGCGCGCTCTGCCCGGCGGTCTTTTGCCGGCTGCCTATGCACGACTATCTGTGGTACATCTACTCCCTGGGCTTCTACACCCTCTACCACACGGCCTTTGACAAGCTCTCGCCTGAACTGTGTGCGTTCCTCAGCCACGATGATCTGTGCGCCTGGTTTGCTGCCGCAGGCCTGAGCGAGGTGGTCATGTCTCATCGCAATGGGAATAGCTGGCGCGCTCAGGGCCGCCGCCCAGTTTGCGAGGGCTAGATGGCACTGCGGCGAGCGGACTATGCGCGATTGGCGCTGATCCTGGCCCTCACCGCGATCAAGGGCGTGTTGTGGAGCATTGCCATCCCCCTGTGGCAGGGGCCAGATGAAAATCGACACTTTGCCGTCGTGCAGTTCATCGCCGAGCACCGGCGGCTGCCGGGCGCGGAGGACATTTACCTCGATGATGAGGGTGCCCTCGCTGCCGAGCTGGCAGAAGCGTCGAGATTGTGGTACCAGCCCGGGCTGCGGCAGATCTTTGGCCCTGGGGAGCTCGGGCCGAACGAAGAGGCCATTGTCGGGCTCGATCCCAGTCTGAGGACCTCCACAGACCGCGACAAGGTCACCCTTGCCTTCCATCTCCCGCCACTGTACTACTTGATGGGGGTCCTGTTCTACATCCCCGTGCGAGGCGCTGACATCCTGCAGCGAGCCTTCTTAGTACGCCAGCTTTCGGTCGCGCTGGGCCTGGGCACAGTGGGGTGCGCGTTCTTGATCGCGCGCCAGGTCTTTCCGCGATGGCGGGGTATGTGGTTCACCGTGCCCGTGCTGGTCAGTTTTCACCCCATGTTCACCTTTGTCACTTCCGTCGTCAATACCGACGCGCTCATGATCGCCATTCTCAGCGCGTTGGTCTACCTGTCCATCCGCGCACTCACGACGCGCTTTACGCCGGGATTGGCCGCCGGCATCGGGGCGCTGCTTGGCGCGGGTCTGCTCACCAAGCCGTTCACTCTGGCGATGGCCCCACCTCTGGCGGTCGTGGTCGGCGCGGACTTGTTGCGGGGCAAGGGTCGCCGCGGGCGCATCGCGTTCGCGCTGGCTTGTATGGCCGCGTCACTGCTCGCGGTGTGGGGTGGATGGGTCCTGCGCAGCATGCGTCTGGGCAGCAACCCCTTTTACGCCAACCCGCTCCGTTTTGGGCAGCTTGACCTGGAGCATCCCTTCTACGACTACCTCCCCGGGCGCTACACGCTCGACTACTTGATCTCTCTGGCAGGAGGGACGTGGGTCAGCTTCTGGGCGGACTTTGGATGGATCGAAGCACCGATGGATACACGGATCTACCTGGTGCTGTATGTCGTGGTCGCATTGGCCGCCGCTGGCGTGCTGGCCTCCCTGGTGCGCGGGTGCTTGCGCCGGGAGTTGAACCTCCAGGCCGGCCTGCTGGCTTTTCTTGGGCTGTGCGGGATGTCCCTCGTCGGGACCCTGGGAGCGACCAATTACTACTCGTGGCGCACGCGCGGCGTGGGTGGGGGCATACAGGGACGATACTACCTGGGAGCGATTGTACCGCTGTCCCTGCTGCTGGCGTTTGGCCTGCTGCAGCTCTTCCCTGAGCGCTGGCGTCCGACCGGGCACCTGGTGCTCGTCTGGGGAATGATCGTCCTCAACGTGGCCAGCTTGGCCCAGGTCGTTTTGCCGCGCTACTATATGTGAGGGTGTAGAACGCTTTATGAGCAAGGTACTCATCGTTGGACTGGATGGCGCAACGCTGGATCTGATCGCCCCCTGGGCCGCGCAGGGAGAGCTGCCCACGTTCGCGCGCGTCATGCGCGAGGGCGCCTGCGGACCCCTCACCACGGTGATCCCGCCCATGACAGGCCCGGCATGGACGAGCTTTATGACCGGCAAGAATCCGGGGAAGCACGGCATCATCGACTTTGTGCACCGCCGCGAGGGAAGTTACGAGATCGTTCCCGTGAACGCCACCGCCCGCAGAGCCAAGTCGCTGTGGGCTATCGTCGGGGAAGCAGGGCGCCAAGTGGGAGCGATAAACGTCCCCGTCACCTATCCCCCCGAGCCGGTAAACGGCTTCATGGTCACCGGGCTGCTCACCCCCTCGACCAAGGTGCGCTACACGCACCCTCCCGAGCTGGCCGCCGAGCTCGACGACGCCGTGGGCGGCTATCGCATCCACATGAAGCCCTCCTACGCCAAGGGAGACGTGGGCGAGTTCTTGGACGACCTGCGAGTGCTGATGCGCAAGCAGGGGGCAGCGACGGTGCACCTTATGCGCAGCCGTCCGTGGGACCTGCTCACTGTCGTGTACCGCGGGCCGGACGGCGCACAGCACGCACTGTGGCATGCCACGGATCCCGCGCACCCGCTGTACAACCGCCGGCATGCAGCACGATACGGCAGCGGGATCCTGGATACCTATCGCCAAATGGATGCTCACCTGGCCGAGCTGATCGGCCTGCTGGACGACGACACGACCCTGGTCATCATGTCTGACCACGGGGCCGGGCCGCTGCACGAATTCATCTATGTCAACAACTGGTTGATCAAGTGGGGGATTATGCGCACTCGTCCCTCGCTCCCCTCGCGCCTGCGCCGGCTCCTGTTCCACCTGGGCCTCTCGCCCGTCGAGATCTATGACGTGATGCTGCGGCTGGGGCTGGGCTTTGTCAAAGGAGCGGTCACCAAGGGCAAGAACCGCGGACTGTTGGCGAGCTTTTTCCTGTCCTTTGCCGACGTCGATTGGGCCCACACGACCGCCTACGCGGTGGGCAACGGCGGACAGATCTTTGTCAACCTGCGCGGGCGAGAGCCGCAGGGGATCGTGGAGCCAGGGGAGGAATACGAACGCGCGGTCGCAGAGATCATCGAGTATCTCAAAGAGATGACGGATCCACAAACCGGCGAGCACATCGCGGTCGACATCTACCGCCGGGACGAGTTGTACAGCGGCGAAAACGTGGGCCTCATGCCCGACATTGTCTTTCTGCCGTGCGATCTGAAGCGCATGCCCTTTGGTGAGTACGAGTTTGGGTCGCACAAGCTCATCGGGCCGGCACTGAGCATCTCTGGGACACACCGTATGAACGGCGTCGTCATGCTGTGGGGCGCGGGCATCGCACCGGGACGGGCGCTGGAGGGAGGGCACATCGTGGATGTGGCTCCCACCGTCCTGACCTTGATGGGATTGGATATCCCGGCCGACATGGATGGGCGCGTGCTCAGCGAGGCGTTCCAGGAGGGAGCTGTGTCCCCCGTGCGGATGAGCGAGAGAGATACGCAGCTCGCGCAGGGAGACCCAGAAGCCGCACTTTCCGATGAGGAAGAGGCCGAGATCGCGGCCCGCCTGCGCGGGCTGGGCTATGTGGGTTAGGGACGGTGCGTAACGCCTGGACGCGGTCTGCGGTTCGCGTTCTCCTGAGCCTGCTCGGGTTTGGCCTCTTTGCCGTCGTGCTGTGGCTGGGGGGCGCCCAGGCGTGGCAGCGCCTTGCCCTTGCCGATCCGCTCTGGATGGGCCTTTCATTCGCGTGCACCGCGCTGCTGATGTGGGTCTCGGCCCTACGGTGGAAGCTGATCACTGAAGCCATCGCCGGTCCCGACGCGCGCTCCGCGCGGGCATACTACCACTATCTGATGATGGGCAAGACCGTGGGATTGGTGCTGCCGGAGGCCCTGGGAGTATACGGCGTAGGGCCGCTGGCGATGAAGATGGATGGAGGATCGTCCTTCACGATGGCCCTTGGGACTCTGTTCGTGGACAAGCTGTTCGATCTGGGGTTGAGCGGGATCCTGCTCCTTCCGACGGCAGCGTACGCGCTGCGGCTGATCGACCTGAACGCTTGTGCTGCGCTGTTCGGTCTGGTTTTCGTTGCGCTAGCTGTCGCCCTTTCTGGATGGTACGGGTCGTTGGTCGCCTTGGCTCTTGGCGTGCGCGATGCTGCTGCGGCACGGCTGAGCCGCTTGGCGTGGGCAAATCGCGTTCTTGACGGGCGCGCTGCGCAGGCGCTGCTAGCCATAGACCGCGAGCGGCTCCCTGCCCGGCGCAGCGCGCTGCAGGCCTATGGGATCACCGTGATTCGCTATCTGCTGATGACCCTGCGCTTTGCGTCGGTCGCCATCTCGCTCCAGGTAGCTGTCCCTCCGCTTCTGCTGTTTGTCGGCATCCCGATCGCTCAGCTCGGGCTGCTGCTGGCCGTGACCCCGGGCGCGCTGGGCACGCTCGAGGCCGGTTGGTTCGGTGTGCTCTTGCTGGCTGGGCTGCCCCGGCAAGAGATCATGACCTTTCTCATCGGACAGCGAGCCGCGCTGTTCGTCTTTGTGTTCGTGTTGGGCTTGATCAGCTACACGAGCAGCCTGATCTTTCCCTTCCGGCGAGAGCATGTCTGAGAGAAGAAGCTTGGGACAACGGGCGATCCGTGACCTGGGGGTCTCACTGGTCCTTATCAGCACGGTCTATGCGCTGGCATGGGCGCTGTACTGGCCCGCGTTCGGCTCGCCAGCAGGCATCCAACACCCGCTGCACTACAATGAAACCTACGTCTGGCCGATGCCGTGGACGCTGCACCAGGCTGCTCCCGGGGTGCCTCTCCCGTCGCCGCTGACCGCTCTAGAGGGGGATACGATCAGCCAGAGCTTCCGGGTCTCGGCAGACCACCTGGCGGCGGTGCGCGTGTGGCTCGCGGGAGAACGCGGTGGCGAGCGCGTGCTTGCCACGCTGCGCGATGGGCCGAGCAACACGCCCCTGCACAGCGGCGTTTTCCCCCTGGTGGCGGGGGGTGCCGGGCAGTACTACACCCTCACCTTCCCTCCGATCGTGGATGCCGCGGGGCGGGAATATGTCATCGAGTTGACGCCAGTGGACGGCACGGCCATCGCCCGCGTGGCCTATCTGGATACCATCCCCGGGCAGCTACGGCTCAACGAGTTCCCCGTCCAGGGTGACCTGGACCTGGGCGTATACCACCACGGCAGGCCGGGGGCGTGGACCCTGACAGCGATCGGGGAGCGGCTGCTGCCAGACCGCGTGCGAATGCGCATCCGGCAGTACAAGCCAGCCGCCTTCAAAGGACCGACGTTCGGCGCACTGTACCTGGCCCTGGCGGCAGGCGTAGGGCTGCTGCTGTGGGCCTTGTGCCCCCCGCTTCGCAGGTGGCCTCACGCGCTGGCTGCGTGGGTGGCGATGGCAGGCGTGCTGTCCGCCGTGGCGATCGCCTTCCGCTGGGACGCCGGTGCGCTGACCCTTCTTGGGCCCAAGATCGCGCTGTCAGACCCTGTGCCTGGGCCAGCTTCGGCCGAGGTCGGCGCCTCGGTTCGCGATCTAGTGGCGGGACTCGAGTTCGGAGGGCGAAAGCCCGAGCCTCGCCAGGTGCACGCGCAGGTCAGGACGGTAGGCGGCGAACGGCGCGCTTGTATCGCCGTGCCAGCGCGTTCGGAGGTTAGTTTTGGCCTGTATGTCCTGCCAGACGCCGAACTGCGGCTGGGCCTGGGTCTGCCAGAAGGCGCCAGTGAGCCACTCACCTTTGAGGTCCGTATGGGCAAGGACCTCCTGTGGGAGCGCACTGTCCTGCCTTCCGACGGCGAGCAGCAAACGGAGGCGGCACTGAGCCTGAGCCCCTATGCCGGGCGCCTGGTGACGCTGATCCTCAGGACCCACAGGGGAAGTGAGGTGCCGGAATTTGGGGGTATGCCCCCCGCCGGGCCGCTGGCCGTCGCTGGGCTTTGGTGCACGCCGCGCATCGTCAGCGAGAGGCCGTGGCTGCTCTCGTCCCCACCTCTCCCTGGGCCACAGCGCCCGCAGGCCGCGCGCTTTGGCGACGAGATCGAGCTGCTGGGATATGACTTGGACCAAGGCGATGCACGGCCTGGTGGGATCGTGCAGGTTGCTCTGTATTGGCGTGCCCTGCGCCCCCTGGAGGCCTCCTACACCGTGTCGCTGCATCTCCTGGATGCAGAGGGCCAGATACGCGGGCAGTGGGATACCCAGCCGTTGAATGGGACGTATCCCACGGATATTTGGCCCACGGGCAGCGTGGTGCGCGACGAGATCGCCGTGCCCATAGCCGGTGACGCGCCCCCAGGCGAGTACGTGCTGGCGGTAGGATGGTATGACCTGGCGACGATGGGTCGGCTGCATGCGGTCGATCAGAGTGGAGCACCCCTGGCAGACGGGCAGATCCTCCTTGACTCGGCAGTTTCCTGGGAGAGAGACTGAGATGGGGACGATGAGAAAAACCGCGGCCCAACATCTCTGGGACTTGGTGGGGGCGCCATTTCGCTTTGCGCTCCTGCCCCAGGACCTGCTGCCCCGCTTCGGATGGACCACCCTGGAAGACGAGAGGCTGGCTGTCGTCCTGCCTTACGTTCACGGGCGCCTGCTCGATGTCGGCGCTGGCGCCAATACGCTGGTCGACCGCTTCGGTGGCGCAGCGGTGGGCGTGGACGTGTTTGACTGGGGAGGCGGCGCGCTGCTTATCGAGGACGCTGCCAAGCTGCCCTTTGCGAATCAGAGCTTTGACACCGTGAGCTGCATCGCCGCTCTGAACCACATTCCCAACCGAGGGGCAGCTCTGCACGAGATGGCACGCGTGCTGCGGCCTGGAGGGTGTCTGCTCTTGACCATGATCGACCCCATCCTGGGAGCGGTAGGACACGCCATCTGGTGGCACGGAGAGTACCATCAACGGGGCGGGATGGCGAAAGGGGAGACCGGTGGGCTGTGGACGGCTCAGATCATCCAGATCGGCCAGGAAGCAGGCTTTGACTTGAGGGTGCATCAGCGCTTCCTCTGCGGGCTGAACCACTTTTACTGGTTTGAAAAAACCCGGGAGTCCAGGTGAGCCAATGCTGACCGACAGAGCCAAGCCACAACCCGATAACGAACCTTCCTCCAAGGGCTGGAGGTTGCTCGGCGCAGTGTCGCGAACTGTGTGGGTGATCCCGTTGGTTCTGGCTGTGCTCTTGATGCCGCGCAAGGGACTGTGCACTTCGCCGGACACAGCGTGGTATTTGACCCAGGCGCTGCGCATGGCCCGGGGGTACCGGGGAGTGCTCGTCGAAGCCGGTGGATATGTGCGACCTGTACTCCCTTTCCTGATCTCGCTGTCGTACCGCGTCTTTGGCGTGTCCCTGTACACCGCGTTCTGGGTTGTGCGCCTTTTCTACCTGGGGACAACGATGCTGATGGTTCTGGCGGGCGCTCGCTTGTTCTCCAGGTGGACGGGGTTGGCCGCGTCCCTGCTGCTGCTCACCTCAGCCACGTACAACGCCTGGACAGGCCTGATCCTGATCGACGAGGTGCTGCCCTTTTTCGCCCTGCTTCACATCCTGCTGGTCTACCACGCCTTTGAGGATGGGCGCTGGCCCTGGTTCCTGGCGGCGGGTCTGAGCCTGGCGGCGGCGTGCGCAACCCGGGAGACCGCGTTCGTATTCGCGCCTTTGCTTCCCGTAACCTGGCTGGTCGTAAGCCGCTATCGCACCCGGCGGAACCTGGGGATGGTCCTGATCGGGATGGCGGCTTTTGTCGCGATCTGGGGCGTGATCATGACCCTCGCAGTCGCCTTGTTCTACGGCCCCGAGTCGCTGAGAGGGTTCGCCCAGACGGCCGCCGGCCTGGTCGGGTTCTTGCAGTCGTTCTCTGTCCGCGCACCGTCCGGGGGCACGCCCTCTGGGGCGGGATCGGTCAGGGGCACGTGGGAGATCGGGAAGCGGTTCGGCAGCTACTACAGCCGGTTCCTGGCGCCCCACTTTGTCCTCGCCCCGCTGTTTCCGCTGAGTTGGGGGCTGGCGCTCGTGCAGGGCATCGGCAAGCGCGATCGGACGACGCGGGTGATCCTGGTTAGCGGGCTCCTGTTCAGCCCGCTGATGGCCCTGCAGAGCTTGAACAACATGCGCGTCGGGCACCTGCTGCCCTTTGTACTGCTCTCCTACCTGCTGATAGCGCACGGGGCGGTTTCGGCCACCTGCTTGCTCAAGCGAAGGACAGCCCGGCTCGTCGTGGGGATCGCCCTGATCGGGACCCTGCTCTTCCTTCAGGTCTTTGTCGGCGTCGATGGGCGCTCGACGCTGCGCTTTGCGGTCGGTCTCAAGCCCAGCGGACAGGTCCAGGACGCGCAGATGGGGGTGTATGGGTTCGATTTCTACGCCGGCGATTGGGAGCCCTGCCATCTTCACGCTCTGGAGGTGCAGGCCGTGGGACGCTGGATCGCGGAGAACCTGCCCCCGCAGAGCAGGTGCCTGTGCGCGTGGTACCTGCTGGACAGCATCTATCTCTACACGGGGGGGGACTATGCATTCTCGGAACTGCACCCCTACCCAACACGCCGACCCTCGGCGTCCCGCGTGGAAGTAGAGGACGACATCATGGTCGCGCGCATCGCCTACGAACCGGTGCGGGAAACGTGGAGCGACGAGGCCGCGGTGATCAGCATCTGGCCCCCCAGCGGCCGCACAGGTCCGATCCCGCTGGTCTACGCGGTCGTCGAAGGGGATTTCCTCTCCCAGGTCCGGGCAGCCGACGCCGAGTATGTCATTGCCACCACCGCGAACAATCTGCTTGGCGATTACCTGGAGGCTCACCCCGGATTTGAGGAGATGGCTCGCTTTGACGACGTACGAGTGCGCATCTTTCAGGTGCACGACCCCTATGCCCTGGAAGACTACCCCACCTACGTGGACCTGGGACTGATCGAGACAGTCGTCGAGCGCTGGGATGCCGACACGGCGACAGGCCGGGAGCTGCGCTCCTTCTTCCAGGATGGCCTGGGATGGACCGAGGCCGAGATGTGGCTCGCGCTGGCACAGTCCAGCCAGCGACAGCACCACGTCAAGGAGGCCGTGCCGCTGCTCGAACGCGCCATTGCTGCCGCGCCGTCCGACCCGGCCGCCTACCTGGCCCTGGGTCAGTTGTACGAGTCGCGCGGCATGGTGGAGCACGCGCTGACGGCCTACGAGCGTGGACAGACCAAGGCAGGCGATCCGGAGCTAGCGAGACGGGCCGCGAAAGTGCGCCTCACCGCCCAGCCAGGTGTGCCGCACCCGCAGGAGGCGGTGCTCGGCAGCACGGTGCGGCTGTTGGGCTACGACCTGCCCGCGTCCACCGTTCGCCCTGGGGACGATCTGGAGATCACGCTGTACTGGGAAGCGCTCGAAACGATGGACGCCAGCTACACGATGTTCGTCCACATACTCGATGAGGGGGGCGCATACGTGAGCGGCTGGGACAGCCCGCCGCAGCGCGGGACGCACCCCACAAACGGGTGGCTGCGCGGCGAAATCGTCTCCGATCCGTACGTTGTCCCCCTTCCCGCGGACGCGGCCCCCGGCACGTACACGATCGCCGTGGGCGCGTACGACCCGCAGGCGACAACGCGCCTGGCAACCGCAAACGGGACGACAGAGGTGACTTTGGGCACGGCGGTGCAGGTTGTGACCAGGTGACACCGAAGGAGCAGCCGGCCTCGATCGGCGGCATCGTGTCGCGTCAGAGAGGTCCCGTGGAGTGCGATGGCACATGAGCACTGCATCCCTTGAGGAAACAGGCCAGCGATCCCACACGGCCCTCTTTCGCTGGCCCGATATCCTCCTGCTCGGCGCGAGATTCCTCTTGCTGGTCATCGCTGCAAACGTGGTCGTGCGGTTTGTCTGCACAGAGATCGTCGAGTTCGACTGCCCTCCCCGTTGGCCTGTCAGCGAAGGCTACTTTCGAACACCGCGTGGGAGGGACCTCTTTGCCGTCCTGGCCGTAGGGGCCGTATTCTACCTGACCGTTCGCTATCTGCCGCGCGTCACGTCCAAGATCGCCTATGTCGTGGTGGTAGGCACCGCGCTCGTCCTGGGCACCAACCTCATCCAGGGCGTTGAGGATGGGCTCGTCCGTCCCATCGCAGGAGGGGGAGAGGAGGGCATCCAGTACTACCAGGACGCCATCCAGATCCAGAACCCTGCCGCTTTCCTGGCGGACTATGAGCAGCTACAGCCGGAACTTCTCCTCCACTCTCGGACGCACCCGCCGGGAGCGGTTCTCCTGATCTACGGGCTGAACCGGCTTCTTGGCCGCCCCTGGCTTGTATCCGCTGCTATCGGCATCGTTTCGGTGACCCTGACCGCGGTCTTTATGCAGAGAATACTGGTTGAGGAACTCGCGAACGCCGGCCTGTCGAGGTATGTCACCCTCTTGCTCCTCCTGGTTCCAGCCATACAGGTCTACTATGTCGCCTCCCTTGACGCTGTGATCGCGAGCCTCCTGCTGGGGGCACTGTACTGCGCGTTCTACGCCCGCTCGCGCGCGAGCCTGATCGGCTTGGTGCTCCTTCTCCTGTTCAGCTCGTTCTTGACCTTTGGGTGGATCTTTGTCCTGCCCATCGTCTTTGGGTTCGAGATCTTGAAGAGAAAAAGTGCTTGGAGGTCCAGCATCTCCCTGCTCAGCGTGGCCGCCGTCTATGCGATCGTGTACGCCGTATCTGGGTTCAACTATGCCCGCTCCTTTTCTATCGCCTCCGCTCTCGAGAACCCCGAGGGATTCAGGCTGTTCTCCGAACCGGCATCCTACCTGTTCACGCGCCTGGAAGGGGTATTCGAGATCATCCTGTTCTTTGGGCCTTTCCTCGGCGCGCTGACCATCCGCGGCCTGCGGGGGGCAGTGAGCCGCGGCTCGGGCAGGACGATGTCCGTGTGGGCCGCAGTGGGCCGGTATCCCACACTGGTGCTGACCGGGTTGGCCGTGCTGACGCTGCTGGGTATGTTGGTCACCGGGGCATTCAAGACCGGGGAGACCGCTCGCGTTTGCTCCTTCATCTATCCCTACCTGATGTTCCCCGTGGCCCGATACCTGACGTGGGCGCGCCCTACTCTGTGGGAACGCAAGAAGCTGCTTTACCTGGTCTTCGCTCAAACGCTGCTCATGCAGACCTTCGGTCACTACTTCTGGTAACGCACACCCAGCAGGTCCGAAGCGTTTGCTCTCGCGCGCGTTTTGTGATACGATGACGGCTCTCTGTGCTCAGGATCGGCCCTGGGCACAGCCACCAAGGCTCGATCTCCTAGCAGCCTGTCGGAGAGACACTTGTGCTCCGATCTGGAAGTGTGGTACGCGTATCCCCGCGTGTGCGCGTACTTGAGAATGTCGAACGAATCAACAATCGGGAGGGGTGCATATGGCGCGCAGGTTCAAAACCG
>JADHXD010000215.1 GCA_016783145.1 Anaerolineae bacterium | reverse complement strand
AACAGGTTGTATGTGTGACGCATGTCTATACAGCCCATAGTATGGAACACTGCAAGACCGCCAGTGCTCGCCTCCTGGGGATACTACCTGTTGTAGTTTGCTGGTCGTAAGATCCGCTATTTCGTGCCTGAGTAGTTACCTTTGATCAACGTTCCGACTTCTGTCTGCATCGCTTTGATGCTCGTGATTCTGACCTGTCCCCGTTCGGATCTGGCCTGGGGTTCGTACTGTGCCAACGTGTTGCCAAGATCCTGCAGATTGCTCATATTGCCCTCCGATAGTAGATTGTCTGTTTCAAAAAGGCTATCATCCAAGGTGTCATATAGGACTGATCAGTCGCGTGCTGCAGATACCAGTGCGTGTGATAGATTCGGTCGTCGGCTAACGTGGCCTGGGTTAACTCGTCGCACACATCACTGGTGAGAAACTCGTCGATGCTCAGCTCAAAGGGGCGTGCAAAGCCGTCCAGATACTTGCTGAGGCGTGCCTGCATCTCGGCCAGCACATCAGCATAGGCAGGGCCGGTGGCTAGATTGGTCTGCTCGCCCGGACCTCATAGTGCTGCGAGCGCGCGTCAAAGCGCGACAGCAGCGCTCGCGCCTTGGGGGGCACGACCGCCACCTCATAGTCTGCGCCCGCAAACGTGCGCACGGCATCCAGCGAGTCAAACCACATCACGGTGACAAACTCGACCTCGTCACCCAGGTCGCGGCGAAGAAGGTGAATCCCCCTATAGCCGGGGATCTGACGGCGTCCTGTCCCGACGAATACCTCTTCCTTGAGCAGTGCCTCAAAGGCGTTGGCGTTCTCGGGTGCCGTCCAACCGTGCCAGATTCGACTGATCATGGTTTTCTTCCTTTGCACCATCTCCATGTTCTGGGATAGACCGTCCTGGTGGACGGTGGCTTGGAACAAGTTGCACCAAGTACCTGCCAAGATCATTCTCTTCTATGCCCAATCACCGGCCAGCCACGGGCGGCAGCCAGGTTCGCCAGCTCAGGATCGGGATAGACGGCCACCGGGTGGCCAAACATCTCGAGGACGGAGGCATCCACGATCGAATCGGTGTAGAAATAGGATGCAGCCAGGTCGATCTCTTTCCCTGGTCCGTCCAGAAATCGTTCGAGGCGCTCAACCTTGCCCTGACCGACGTTGATGGGTGGGACGATCTTGCCTGTGTAACGTCCGTTCTTGACCGCCAGCGGGGTCGCGATCGCTCCCTCAACCCCAAGACGGGCAGCCAATGCATCGACAAACGGTGTGAATGACCCTGAAAGCAAGATGACGCGGTGCCCCTGGCTTTTGTGATCCTCGATAGCGGCTTGCATCTCCGGACGTAGATGAGGGATGGTCTCGTTCTCCAGCAGCCACTCCCAGATCTCTTTTGCACGCTCGATGGATACGCCGCCTACCAACCAGGCCAGGTTAGCCGCGTTCGTCCGGTAAAAGAACTCGCGCGAAAGCAACCGGGCCTTGGACAGCAGCCAGAGAGGCATATGAAAGGCGATGAACGCAACCATTGCAGCGCGTTTGAAGCAAAGCTGTCTATGATGCCGAAAGAGCGCCTGCCAGAGATATATGTCGCACAGGGTGCCGTCCAGGTCGACAAAGGCGGCGGTATCGTATCTCAATACCGCACATCCAGATCGAACCAGGTGATCGGAATGGCGTTTGAAATAGAGACTGTCCACTCCACCCCGGTCAGACCCGTGGAGTAGGACAACTGCCGGGTGTGGCCCTGTGGTAGGTGGAAGAGCAAGGATGCCAACAAGCTCATTAGAACCGCTTGTGAACCTCACGTTCTCTGTATTACCCAAGTTGCCTCCAAGAATCCTTAATCTCTCGATTGTCCAGATAGGGTCTTTGATCACATTTCACTATGCTTTCGTCTGTGGCACACCGGAAAGAGCTATTCCGCTGTTGGGACCGGTCTCGAACATAATTGACGGCCCGGTGCGGCCAATCCCTTCAAAGCCCAGCACCAGCCCAATCTCGTTGATCCACGCGTGCTGTTCGACGAAAGCTGCTGCCCCCGCCATTGGGCCAAGCTCTTCGTCGTCGGTAAAGAGCAGGATCACGTCGTTTTGCAGGGGTGGATCAGCTTGTAGAGCGCGGGCCGTTTCGAGCAGCCTGGCGACACACGAACCGCAGTCGCTGGCGCCCGGTGTCATGGGCATGGAATCATAGTGTGCATCCAGCAGCATAGCCCTGCTCGGTTTGGTTCCGGGTATCCTGGCCATGACATTGTACACGGTTGAAGCCTGCACGTTGCCCCTACCGGGAATCAGCGCGGTGGTCTGCTGTACCTCGGGGGAGAGTCCCATCTCTTCCAGTTGAGAGATGATGTAGGCGCGCACCCGCGCGTTTTCCGGTGAGCCAACGGGGTGAGGTTCCTGAGCAATGGCCCGGATATGCTCCATCGCCCGTTCGGCAGAGAACTCGGTGGCGGGCGCGCGGGCCGGCACAACCGCGGGCATCGCGAGCGAGGACAGGCCAGCGATTATCGCGGCAGCGATGACCTCTACGCCAACTCCAGCACAAGTCCCAGCATGAGGAACGTGATGTGTTAGCGATCGTGGCTCTCATGCTCAGGCCGATGAAGATTCCGAGTGCCACGGAGGTCTCGACAGGCGATATGCTGGAGCGTCGCTGAAACACCCAACCAGGCCATGTTGAGCCAGGTAGAGAGCTTGTGCCGCTCATTGTATGCAGCGCGCAGGGTGTAGCCGTCGCGCTCTATGGTTTTCAGGACACCTTCGAAACGCGCACAGTACCAGCGTCCCACAATCCTGCAGCGCAAGACGTCCAGGTCGTCCAAGTAGCGTTTGCCCTCACGAAAGCACTGCCGCGCCTGCGTCACCTGCTCCCGCACCCAGGCTCGATAAGGGGCGCTGTTGACATCCTCTGGGCCGATACTGTGCGCTTCCAGGTACTCACGGGGGATGTTGATGAACCCGTCGGCAACATCTTGTACCATATCGCGAAGCAGATGAGCGAGATGCGCGGCCGTGGCGGCCAGATAGCGGTCGTCGGTGAGCGGATAGGGGTGACCATGGCCGATGAAATACAGGAGACCATCCGTGACCGACTTGGCCAAGCAGTTCGTGTACCACGTCAATTCACACTGGCCGATCAGCCGGCCCTTGCGACAGGCATCGAACTCGATGACAGCAAACATGTTGCGGATGAAGGACTGCAGACCGCTGCACTCCCCCCTGTCGTGGCTGATCAGGACGGCGACAATCTCTTCTTCCGGCGTCAGGTCGTCCGGTCGTTCGTTCCTGTATAGGCGGTCGATCAATGCCCTTTGTCGCCTGACAAAGGAGATGCGCTCCTCACCCGACCGAGATGAAACGTCGATAATGTCATCAGCCCACCGAAAGTAGGCGTAGGCCCGGCAAAAGTCGTCCACCAGGTCTCTGTCCACCATCAGTCGGGCCGTATAGTAGGTCTGCTTGCTGCTGGCCCGGGTGATAGATCGGGCCAAGGCTGCAGTGGTATCCTTCAAAGACACGTCCCTCCTCACACCTCTTCCAGTTCTACGATCTTTTGTTCATAGCGAAAGTCGCACCCAGGTGCGCCAGTGGCAAGTGTACCCTCTCGCCGGTATCGCCCCCCGCTTTGGCCATATAACCTGGGAAAAAGAAATCATCGGCTCGGACCGCTTTCTGGTCATTGCTCACGATCGTTTCCTCCGTCTACTCGCTCCTCCCCTGTTCATCCCACAGATGAGCTGCGGACAACCGGATTACTCTTCCCTTATTTCGCAGGCAAACCGGCACAGGGACAGGTCAAAGTCAACGCGACAGACAAGTTCCTTTTCATCACACAAGTCGAGGATCTCGCCTGTCCCACTCTCTTCCTGCTCCCCGGTTTGCTGTCTCCACATCGCGTAATACAGGCCCTTTGTCTGGACGAGTTCGTCGTGGGTTCCAGTTTCGACGATCTGGCCTCTCTCCAGGACGAAAATCCGGTCGGCGTGCATCACGGTGGAAAGCCGGTGTGCGATCAGGATGGTGATCAGGTCCTCGCGCGCAGAGATCTCACGGATGGTCTCACTGACCTTTTCTTCGGTCAGCGAATCGAGCGAGGAGGTCGCTTCATCAAACACCAGGAGATCGGGATGGCGAAGGAGCGCCCGGGCGATGGAGAGACGCTGCTTCTCCCCTCCCGACACCTTGACGCCACCCTCGCCGATGACCGTGTCCAGCCCCTCCTCCGCGCGCGACAAGAGGGTCTGCGCAGCCGCTGCGCCCAAAACGTCGAGGCATTCCTCGTCGGTCGCCTCGGGATTGACGAACAGCAGGTTCTCTCTGATCGTTCCCGCAAAGAGCTGTGTGTCTTGGGTCACAAACCCGACCCGCTTGCGCAGTCGATCCAGGGCAACCTCCGTGCTCGGATGTCCGTTGTACAAGATTACGCCTGCTTGCGGCGGGTAGAGACCGACAAGCAACTTGACCAGCGTCGTCTTGCCGGAGCCCGAAGGGCCGACAAAAGCGATCGTCTCTCCACGTTGAGTTGTGAAAGAGATGTCCTTCAACGAAGATGCGGCAGCAGACTGGTACTTGAAACTCACGTCGTCAAATGCCAGTGTGTCAATGACCTCGATCGGCACCGGGGAGGCCGGTACCCGCTCTGTCGGCGTATCCAGGATCTCTTGAAAGCTCTCCAACGATGCCTCTGCTTCGCGGTAGACGTTGATCACGGTTCCCAGTTGCTGCAACGGTCCAAAGACGAAAAAGGAGTAAAACCACAGCGAAAAGAACTCGCCAAAGGTGATCTGCTGCGCAAAGATCAGGTACATCATCAAGCCGAGGATACACGTCCGCATAAAGTTCACCGACGTGCCCTGGATGAAACTCAAGCTGCGCAGGTAACGCACCTTTTTCAGTTCCAGCCGCAATATCTTGTCGGTCGTATTGTTGAGCCGCTCGATCTCTTGCTGCGCCAGGCCCAGGCTTTTCACCAGCTCGATGTTGCGCAGCGATTCCGTCGTCGAGCCGGCGAGAGCTGTCGTCTCGCCCAGGATCGTCCGCTGGATCGATTTGATCCGTTTGCCAAGCGCAGAACTGAGCCACCCCAGCAGTGGAACGGTGAGCAGAAAGACGGGGGCGATCACCCAGTGCACGTTGAGGGCATAGATCATGACAAAGACCACGCCGACCAGGGTCGTGAACAGAACGTTGATGAACGTCGAGATGACACGCTCGACGTCCGTCCGCACTTTTTGCAGCTTGCCAAGCGTCTCTCCGCTGCTCTGATCTTCGAAAACCTGGAACGGCAGCTCCAGCGAATGGCGCAGGCCGTCCGCGTACATCTGCGCGCCCAGTCGTTGGGTGACCACGTTGACGACATAGTCCTGAAAGTTCTTGGCCGTGCGCGACACAAAGGCCACACCCACCGCCGCGCCCAACAGGAGACCGACGCCCTGAAAGAACTGCCGGGCGGTGTACTCTTGGAATCTCGTCACGTACCGGTCGATAATGTACCGGAAGACGAGCGGATCGAGAAGAGAAAAGGTCTGGTTGATCGCTGCCAGTGCCAGGGCCAGTGCGATCAGCTTCCAGTACCGCTTGGCGTATGAGAAGAGCAAGTTCATGGTCATCCTTTCCGAGCCGAGCTATCAGATCTTGCAGGCCTGATAGCTCGGCATTGGGCTTGTGCGATCGGATCCTACTCTCTGTAACACGCCGCAGAGGCGATCCGTTGCCCTTTTCTCAGGATGAGAAGGGTCTTGGATGGTATCATCGTCGAGTCATTTTGTCAACAATATGGAGCGGGCCACTTGCGCTGCGATGGAGCGTGAGGATGCGCCCCTCTAAAATGTCTGACAGCGACACATGGCGCTTGACAATGCACTCGATCCGTGCCATGATGCCTGTGAAGACACCACCCACGCAAGAGTGAGAGGTCGGGCAGGTGGCGCGCCCTCCCTTGAACCTACCCGAGTCACTGACGCGAGAAGCAGACGCTGCCGGACCCACTTGGGCCGCTGCTTGTTGGTGCGGCAATCCACTGTACACAGGAGGCTACTGCAATGGGGACACTCGAAGGCATCGTGGACATCCACGCTCACGCTGATCCTGACCGGACGGCCCGCTCGCTCGACGTTTTGGAGCTTGCCAAGATGTGCCGGGCTCGAGGGTTTCGCGCGGTGGCTGCCGATCCACACCTACGCTTGGGAGGAGCTTCTCAGGGGAATGCGCGAGCACGGGCTGACGGAAGAGGAGATCGCGCAGATGTCCAAGGTGAACCCGGCGCGCTTGCTTGGGCTGGAGTGACACGGCACGAAGACTACAACGAATGAGGACACTTGCGCCTGCGCGTCGGAGATCCCCGACCGGGGGCAGTGCAGGTGAAGGAGCGAATGTGGGCTCGTATGCCAGCCATTCGTTGGTTTCCAAAGTCGTTCACCAAAAACACATATAAAAGCACATACCACGTGTGTGAGTGTCACGCATCCCGCGCACCCACTGCGGGGGCAGCTCCTTCCAGTTATCATGCAACATAGAAAGGAGGATGGTAGACACCTGATCG
>JADHXD010000065.1 GCA_016783145.1 Anaerolineae bacterium | reverse complement strand
TGTGTCCCCCGTAACACAACCGGCTCGGCTGTGTCCCCCGTAACACAACCGGCTCGGCTGTGTCCCCCGTAACACAACCGGCTCGGCTGTGTCCCCCGTAACACAACCGGCTCGGCTGTGTCCCCCGTAGCACAACCGGCTCGGTTGTGTCCCCCGTAGCACAACCGGCTCGATTGTGCCCCCCATAGCGCAACCGGCTCAGTTGCGGCCCCGCGCAGGCGGCTTGCTCAAAACGCACGCGACCGGCACTTGAGTGCCGGTCGCGTGCACCAGCCGATGGCTCGGCGCTGGTGTGCGGCGCGAGATCTGCCTATCTGTCTGTGAGCAGTTGCTCCAATGCCTCGTGGAGTGACAGTTCCCGTGCTGCGATGCTGAACAGCACGCTGTCCAGCTTGCCCGGTTCCAGGCGAGACAGGAACCGGGTGAGCAGCTCCTGGCTGAGCAGTGCTTTGAGACCTGACCTCGCTCGGTCCTGCTCCTTTTCCTTGAGACGACCGCTCTTCACGAGGTAGGCGCGATGGGCCTTGATCGCCGTGACCAGCTCTGCTATGCCCGTGCCATCCAGCGCGATCGCCTTGCAGACCATCGGCTCCCAGGTCTGCTCTTGCGTCGGAGCGGAAGCGGCGGAGGTGGCGCGGTCAAGATCGATCTTGGCTTCTAGGGCGCGAACGGCCTGGTCGGCGCCGTCGCGGTCCGCCTTGTTGACCACATAGATGTCGGCGATCTCCATCAAGCCCGCCTTGATCGTCTGGATGTCATCTCCCAATCCTGGCGCTTCGACGACGACCGTGGTATGTGCGGTGCGAGCGATCTCAACTTCGTCCTGCCCCACCCCCACCGTCTCAATCAGGATGACGTTGTACCCGCCCGCATCGAGGATCTGCGCTGCGTCGAACGTGGCCCGCGACAGTCCACCCAGTGCTCCGCGCGTGGCCATACTGCGCACAAACACTCCTGGATCGCCCGCGACATCGCGCATACGAATGCGGTCGCCCAACAGCGCGCCGCCACTGAACGGACTGGTCGGATCGACAGCGATCACGCCGACTGAGGATCCGCACTGCCGGTATGCGCGGGCCAATTGGTTCACCAACGTGCTTTTGCCCGTTCCGGGTGAGCCGGTCACGCCGATCAGGTGCGCCTGACCGGTGTGTGGGTAGAGGCCGGCGAGCAGCACCCGTGCCTGTGGCACCTGCCTCTCGGCCCACGAGATCGCCCGGGCAATAGACCGCTGGTCGCCGCGCAATACGCCCTTCAGCAGGTCTTGCACTCTGTCTTGATCCAACTTGACTCTTTGCCTACCCTGCCCGCACACGCGCGACCTCGCCCTCGATAAAGCGGACAATCTCGCCCAACGGTGTACCCGGCCCAAAGACCGCGCTCACACCCAGTTCCTGGAGCACGGGGATATCGCCTTCCGGGATGATCCCGCCACCCACGACGATCACGTCGCCCATTCCATTCCTGCAAAGCAGGTCAATGACCCTGGGAAAGAGGGTCATATGCGCGCCGGACAGGATGCTCAGGCCGATGACCTCGACGTCCTCCTGCAGTGCGGCCTCGGCGATCATCTCTGGTGTCTGTCTCAATCCCGTATAGATCACCTCCATGCCGGCGTCGCGCAGTGCCTGGGCGACCACCTTGGCCCCACGATCGTGCCCGTCCAGTCCTGGCTTGGCAATCAACACCCGGATATTGTCCATCTGTCCCAGTCCTTCACTGTATGTGCGCACGCTCTATGGACGGGGTCCCAATATACCCGCACCTGGCGCGCCGCTTTCTGTCTGGCATCAAATCCTGTGTCCGGTGCCCTGGCCTGAGATGCCAGAGGACCGGACATAATCTGCACGGTCTGTCCGGTGTGGATGTCCGTTGTGTCCGGTGCCCTGGGCCAGCGAGGCCAAGGGCCTGAATTCTCGTGCCACGGTGAGAGAAAGGTCCGTGTCTCGCTCGCGAGAGGTGACGGAGAGGTGCTCTGTGGGTATGGTCACTCGCTTCAGAGCCACTGTGCGACCGGTCAAGCGATCGGTCGCACGATAGACAGCGCCCATACCGCCTACACCTAGGGATTCGTATAGTACGTAGCGACTGCCGTTCGTTTGAGGGAAGGCGTTGGCTATCACGGTGTCGCTCCCCAGGGCCCTGTTGACAAGCGGCGCGTAGCGATGGTTCTTTTCAGTCTTCCTGAGATTCCGGTTCCACGAGTTCGATCAACACCCGCCCCGTGCTCCTGGGATGTAGAAAGGCGATTCGGCCTTCCGCTCCCCGCCGTGGCGTCCTGTCGATGAGCCGGTACCCCTGCCTGTCCAGCTCTGTCAACGCCGCCTCGATGTCCTCCACTTCCAGGGCCAGGTGGTGCAGCCCCTCTCCTCGTGTCTCGAGGTACTGGGCAACCGTGCTATCTGGCGATGTGGGCTGCAACAGCTCGATGGTGCTCTCTCCAATCGGGATGAACGCTACTCTGACCTTCTGCTCTGGTACCTCTATCACCCTGTCCACGGACAGGCCCATCGCTTCGTAGACTGCGGCAGCCGCCTGCACATCCTGCACGGCGATCCCCAGATGGTTGATCCTAGTTGTCTTCATATGCGCACTCCGCTTTTACAGCCCGAATCCTGGACGATATTCGCCAAACACGTCTCGCAGGACATCACAGATCTCGCCCAGCGTAGCATCGGCGCGGACACAGTTCAGGATGAGCGGCACCAGGTTATCCTCTCCTTCAGCTCCAGCGTGCAGCGCGCGCAGTGTGTCCTGAACGCGTGCGCTGTCTCGCTCAGCCCGGAGCCTGTCCAACCTGGCTCGCTGCTCTTCTTCGACCGCTGGGTCTACGCGCAGCATGTCGTATCTCTGCTCCTCTTCGACGGTGAACTCGTTCACGCCCACCACGACCTGCTCTCTGCTGTCGACGGCCTTTTGGTAGGCATACGCGCTGTTCTGGATCTCGCGCTGGACGAATCCGCCCTCGATCGCCTTGAGCATCCCTCCAAGGGCGTCGATCCGCTGGAGGTAGTCCATTACCTGGCGCTCGATCTCGTCCGTGAGATGCTCGACATAGTAGCTCCCGGCCAATGGATCCACGGTGTCCGCTGTGCCGCTTTCGTGGGCGATGATCTGCTGTGTGCGCAGGGCGATCTGAACGGACTGGGCGGTGGGGAGGCAGAGAGCCTCGTCACGGGAGTTGGTGTGCAGGCTTTGCGTGCCTCCCAGAACCGCTGACAGGGCCTGAAGGGCCACACGCACGACGTTGTTGTCGGGCTGCTGAGCGGTGAGGGTCGATCCGGCAGTCTGCGTGTGGAAGCGCAGGTGGGCCGATCCGGGGTCCTGAGCGCCAAACCGCTCGCGGATGATCCGTGCCCAGATGCGCCGTGCGGCCCTGAACTTGGCGACTTCTTCGAACAAGTGGTTGTGTGCGTTAAAGAAAAAGCTCAGTCGCGGCGCGAACTCGTCCACCTCCAGCCCAGCTCGGATCGCCGCCTCCACGTAGGCGATCGCATTGCCCAGGGTAAACGCTACCTCCTGCACTGCCGTGGCCCCCGCTTCGCGGATGTGGTACCCGCTGATGGAAATGGTGTTCCACTTGGGAAGATGCTCCTTGCAGTGGGCAAAGACATCGGTGATCAAGCGCATGCTGGGATGCGGAGGGTAGATGTAGGTACCACGGGCGACGTACTCTTTGAGGATGTCGTTCTGTACCGTGCCTCGTAGTGCAGAAGCGGGGACGCCCTGTTTCTCGGCAGCGGCGATGTACATCGCGAGCAGGATCGCTGCCGGGGCATTGATGGTCATGCTGGTCGAGACCCTGTCCAGCGGGATGCCGTCGAACAGGATTTCCATATCAGCCAGCGAGCAAACCGAGACGCCGACCTTGCCCACCTCTCCTTCCGCCAGTGGGTGGTCGGCATCGTATCCGATCTGGGTCGGCAGGTCAAAAGCGACTGAGAGTCCGGTCTGTCCCTGTGAGAGCAGGTACTTGTATCGCTGGTTGCTCTCTTGTGCGGTCGCGAACCCGGCGTACTGGCGCATCGTCCACAAGCGCCCCCGGTACATGGTTGGCTGAACGCCTCGCGTGTACGGGTATTCGCCGGGAAACCCCAGGTCGCGCAGGTAGTCGTAGTCTGCCAGGTCATCAGGCGCGTACAGCGTCCGCACCGCGATGCCAGAAAGGGTTCTGAACTCTGTGCGACGTTCTGGAAAGCGATCCGTGGCCTTCTTGAGCGTAGTGGATTCCCAGTACGCTTTGCGGTTGGCGATTTCATCGGCCATAGGGTTCCACCTCTCGGCTGCCGTCGCCAAGCCGCAGGGGCAGCCAGCGATCCTAGACAGAGGTCCTAAACACGGTTCTTGGCTGCGATCTGGTGCTACAGCAATCCGCCCAGTGCGCCCAAGCCGCCGGCGATGACGACATGGGTCAGCCCGCACAGAAGGTTACTCTGTACTCCACGTGGTTTCGTACAGTTTCCCGCCGACGATGGCGAATTCCTCCGACAGAGAGGCGACGAGCGCTTCATCGTTGATGCGCACGCCGTCTTCTCCTACCTCGACATTGTATACGTTTCCGTCGACCGAGATCGTGCCGGGGCGCAGCACCTCCACCTGGAACGTTTTGCCATCGATGGTCAGTGCAAAGGACTTTTTCACCATTTCGGCAATCCTCCAACTTGACGGATGCGTGGGCGACCGGCGACACGCCACGAAGAGGGCGTCACCGCCAGTTGCACCTGCGGGCGGCTCTGATCAGCGACAGGCGTCTCCAGCATGCCTTCAGCGTCTGCGACCAGGGCTGCGACGGCAGCCACCGTCGGATCGGTGGCAGGAAGGCCGCCTGCTTCCCGGCGTTCCAGGAACTCTCGTGCCAGCGGGCCAAAGATGGCATACGAGATCACATCCTCTTCGCTCTTGGCCAAATCGCCGATCTCTTCTCTGGCTTGCTCCATTCCTGGCTCCAGCAGGTCGGCCGGGCGGCAGGTGATCGGCTCTTCGTCGCCGATCGCCTTGCGGCGCAAGTCCTCGTCTACCGGGCCGGGCGGCGTGCCGTACATATTCCGCAAGTACTGCTTGACTTCATCGATGATGATGCCATATCGCTCGCCGGTCAACACGTTAAAGGTGGCCTGCGTGCCCACGATCTGGCTGGAGGGTGTGACCAGCGGTGGGTAGCCCAGGTCCGCCCGGACGCGCTGGATCTCGTCCGTGACCTCACGGTAGCGGTCGAGTGCGTTCTGCTCGCGGAGCTGGTTGACCAGGTTGGAGAGCATCCCACCGGGGATCTGGTAGCGCAGGACCGATACCTCGACGCCGCGGGAGCCGCGCTCAAACTTGGCGTACCTGGTGCGCCGCTCCTTGTAAAAGTCTGCGATCTCGATCAGCGCGTCCAGATCGAGCTGCGTGTCGCGGGCGGTTCCCTGAAAGATGCCCACGAACGTCTCGATAGGAGGCTGTCCGGTACCTGAAGAGAGGGACGAGATCGACGCATCGATTACATCTACCCCGGCCTCTGCGGCGGCAACGCACGAAGCGGTTGCCATCCCGGCGGTGTCGTGCGTATGGAACTGGACCGGGATGTCCAATTCGTACTTGAGCCGGGCTACCAGTTCGAACGCCAGTTCAGGCGTCGCCAGTCCGGCCATATCCTTGATGCAAACCGAGTCAGCGCCCAGGTCCTCCATATCCTTGGCCATGCGGACAAAGGTCCGGATGTGGTGGATGGGGCTGGTGGTGTAGCTGAAACAAGCCTGGACGTGGCCTCCTTCACGCTTGACCACTTGCATCGCCCACAGCATGTTGCGAATGTCGTTCAGGGCATCAAAGATGCGAAAGATGTCGATGCCGTTTTCGCGCGCCTTGACGATGAATCTCTCCACCACGTCGTCTGCATAGTGCTTGTAGCCGACCACGTTCTGGCCGCGAAGGAGCATCTGGAAGGGGGTGTTGGGCATCACTGCCTTGAGCTTGCGCAGCCGCTCCCAGGGATCTTCTCCGAGGAAGCGCATACAAGAGTCGAACGTTGCCCCGCCCCACATTTCCACCGAATGGAAGCCGATCTGGTCGATCTTGGCGGCGATGGGCAGCATGTCCTCGATGCGCCACCGCGTCGCCAAGAGTGATTGGTGAGCATCGCGGAGGGTGGTGTCGGTTATCCTTAGCGGCTTCTTTTCTGTACTCATGGTGATTCTCCTTGACCGTTTCGTGTCCTGTGTTCCATTCGTCGTCGAGCTGCTGTGGGTTGCCGTTTCTACAGCGGGATATTGCCGTGCTTTTTGGGTGGCAGGCCATCTCGCTTGTTTTCCAGCATGGCCAGCGCCTCGATGATCCGCGGACGTGTCTCCCTGGGTATGATCACGGCGTCGATGTAGCCCTTGCCTGCCGCGACATAGGGGGTGGAGAACTTTTCCCGGTACTGTGCGACCAGCTCGGCTCGCCTGGCGTCTGGGTCTTTGGCATCACTGATCTCTCTGCGATGGATGATGTTCACCGCGCCTTCTGGTCCCATGACCGCGATCTCGGCATTGGGCCAGGCATAGTTGACGTCGGCCCGCAGATGCTTGGAGCTCATGGCAATGTACGCTCCACCGTATGCCTTGCGCGTGATGACTGTCACCTTGGGCACTGTTGCCTCAGCATAGGCATACAGCATCTTGGCTCCGTGACGGATGATGCCGGCGTGTTCCTGGTTCACGCCAGGCAAGAACCCAGAGGTGTCGCAGAGGGTGATCAGCGGGATGTTAAAGCAGTCGCAGAAACGGATAAACCGCGCACCCTTGTCGGCGGAGTTGATGTCCAGGGCACCGGCGAGCACGCGTGGCTGCTGGGCCACGATCCCCACCGTCTGCCCGTTCATCCGCGCGAATCCGATCAGTAGATTCGGGGCAAAGTAGCGTGCTACCTCCATAAAGTCGCCACCATCCACCAATCGCTGGATGACCTCTCTCATGTTGTAGGGCTGCTGCGGGTCCTCGGGCACCAGGTCGTCCAGATCCGGATCGGCCCGGCCCGGGTCGTCCCCCAGATCGACCAGCGGCGGGTCGTCCATGTTGTTGGCGGGCAGGTAAGAGAGCAGCCGACGCACGTCCTGCAGGCAGCTTTCCTCATCGGGCTCCAAAAAGTGGGCCACGCCACTGCGCTGGTTGTGCACCTTGCCCCCACCCAAATCCTCGAATGAAACATCCTCTCCCGTCACCGCCTGGATCACCTGGGGGCCGGTGATGAACATGTGGCTGGTGCCGTCCACCATAAAGATAAAGTCCGTGATCGCGGGAGAATAAACCGCGCCCCCGGCACAAGGCCCCATGATCACCGAGATCTGGGGGATCACGCCGGAGGACAGGGTGTTCCGCGTAAAGATCTCACCGTACGCCCACAGCGATTCTACGCCCTCCTGGATCCGCGCTCCGCCAGAGTCGTTGATGCCGACCACGGGAGCGCCGTTCTTGAGCGCCATGTCGAGCACCTTGCAGATCTTGGCTCCGTGGACGGCCCCCACCGACCCACCCTGCACCGTGAAATCCTGAGCGAATACGAACACAGTGCGCCCGTCTACCGTACCCCATCCCGTGATCACGCTCTCTGGTTGGAACTTGCCTTCGGCTTTGGTGGCAAAGGCGTCGATCTCGTGAAAGCTCCCTGGGTCGAGGAGGAGGTCGATGCGTTCGCGAGCAGTCAGCTTGCCCTGGTCGTGCTGCCGCTCGATCCGCGATACCCCACCCCCGAGGGTCGCTGTCTGTTCCATCTCGATCAGTTCATCGTACTTCATTGCCTTCCTCCGGTCCTGTTGATCAGCTGCGACTAGCTGTTGTGCCCGCCATCAGAGTTGGATGACGTACTGGGCAGGCCAAGTCTGCGGTCAGTGGGCATCTGACCATCCGATCCCTTCTCTCTCAGTCCCAGCCATTCCCTGGACCTGCGCCAGGTCAGAGCCCCGACACCGAGCCCGACTGCGATCACTGCCAGGATCAGCGAGACCGAGCGCCGCGCCCACATCAGTCCTGACTGGACGAACAGCCACGTGTACGCCTGGACGATCGCAAAGTAGGGTGGAATGCAGATCAGGGCAAGCAGTCGCCCCCAACGGCGCTGCAGCCAGAGGCCCACTGCCGATCCCATAAGTCCCATCCCGCACAGTGCCGAGAATCCCACGAACGCGACCAAGGCAGGCGGGGACAGTTTGCTGCCCACCTCGGCGAGTAGTGATCGCTCTTGCCACAGCCCCCATCCACGCCACAGGCCAATGAGCGCCAGGGTCAGCAGCCAAAGGACAAAGACTTGCAGCCCAAAGGAGCGTGTCGTCTTCATTCTCCCCCTGCGCTGACCTTGCGCTGCCGCCACGCCGTGTGCGAGCGCGACCCACGCTGGCGTTGCCAGGCCCTGTACGCGTATGCGACCCCGATGATCGCCGTCACGGCGATGGTGTGCCACTGCATCAGTGACAAGGGAATGATTCGGGTGTCGATCCGCGGGTAGGTCAGGAAAGGTCCATAGTCCATCCAGTCGCTCAACCCGAACCACAAGGCGCAGAGGGCAGCGGTCGGCCAGTCCATCTTGAGAAAGGAGAGCAAGAACACCCCTTCCAAGATCATGCCCAGGTGCGACACGGCCATGAGGATGCCTTCAGGCGTGAACCGCCCCCGGGTGTTGATCCAGTACACGATCCAGTGAACGACCGTCCACACTCCGTACTTGATCAGCCCAAACGCGACCAGCGCGTCGAAGGGCGGAAGCCTGCGCTTGAGCAGGATCAACCCCAGCGAGACGGCGAACAGTACAGCAAACAGCGGACAGTCAGGCACGAACACCCACTGCCACACTGGGTATCGCGCAAAGGTGGGCCCGTACCAGTATATGAACCCTGCCACACCCGCGCCCAGCCCGATGGCGATGATGATCAGCGATACCGGCGGGAGCAGAACCCACTTTCTGAGGCGCCAGTACAGGCCGATCATCGTCGCTCTCCTTCCGGCACCACGCCGAGAACGCGAATGGGCACTCCACCGACGAGGGTGTGCGGGGGAACGTCCTTGTTGACCAGGCTCATCGCGGAGACCACAGCTCCGTCTCCGATGACGACCCCCGGCAAGATGGTGCACTTTGTGCCAATGGTCACCCGATTCCCGATCACCACTGGCCCAACTCGTAGCTCGCGCTGCAGGTAGCCGTGGGCCAGGATCAGGGAATCGTACCCAAAGATGCAGTCTTCGCCAATGGTGATCAACTGCGGGTAAAAGATGTCCACCATCGCGCACAGTCCAAAGGAGCAGTGCTTGCCCACCTTCATACCGGTCAGCCGGTAGAGTGCGTTCTTTAGGTTCACCGACGGGTTGAAGCGGTTTGCATAGATGATCGCAAAGTTACAGATCACCCTGAGCGGATGGACGAAACGGGTCCAATACTGGAGCGAGTTCCGAGGCCCCGGCGAAGGGTGAGAGATGATCCGCTCCTGCCGTCGCTTCTCAAGCTGTACGTCTGTGTCCATGTTCCGGTTCAGTGGTTTCCTCACAAAGCAAATCCGGCTTTGTCCCGCATGCTCACCCGTTTCGTCTCGCCCGCGGAGCACCACAAACCGGATTTCGGCACGTCTATCACTTTGTTCTAACACCGATCTTGCTGAAAAGAAATGCCCAGGTTACGATTCCCTGTCCCACATTTCCTTGAGCCTGTCGTACGAGTCCTTGAGGTCTTCCGGGATACACCGTACCTGGCCCAGGGTCGTCATAAAGTTTGTATCGCCTGTCCAGCGCGGCACGACGTGCATGTGGACGTGTTCGCTGATCCCCGCACCGGCACTCTTGCCCAGGTTCACGCCGATGTTAAAGCCTTCAGCCTGCATGGCCTTGCGCAGGACCGAAACGCATCTGTTCATCAAGGTCATGACCTCGAGCTGTGCCTCTGCCGGCATATCTTCAAAGGTCTCTTGATGTGCGTGCGGCACGATCATCAGATGCCCACTGTTGTATGGAAACAGGTTCATGATCACGGAGCAGTGTGTGCCGCGATGCAAGATCAGGTGTTCTCCGTCCTCAGACGGCATGGCAGCAAACATGTCACAGAAGACACACCCGTCTTGCCCCTTGCCCAGGATGTACTGCATCCGCCACGGAGACCATAGTCGCTCCAAATGTACGCTCCCTTGAAATGCGGAATTGCCGAGCGTCGCTATTGTACTGCAAAACGACCGTCTTGGCAAAGTTTCTTGTAGCACAAGCGGCTCGCTTGTGCGCCAGCGCGCGCGTAGATCCTCGCAGGGGACTTGTGGTCGGGGCTAGATTTGACGCGCTCGCTCTTTTGTGATACCTTTGGACCTCATGTCTGATCCTCATTGGACCTCGCAGCAGATCGAGCGTGCCCTGACGACGGCGTATGTGGGGCGTCCTGTCCACTACTGGCCGATGATCGGCTCGACCATGGACGAAGCACGCCGGCTCGCTGGTGCGGGCGCGCCGGAAGGGACGATGGTCATCGCCGATGAGCAGACTGCTGGGCGGGGCCGCCTGCAGCGAAGCTGGTGGGCACCGCCGGCAAGCAGCCTGCTGCTGACCTTGGTGCTCTGCCCCTCTCTGCACCCACGCCAGATGGGCCGCCTGACCATGATCTGTTCTCTTGCCGTGTGCGATGCCATTGCCTGTGTGAGCGGCGTGAGCGCGCAGGTCAAGTGGCCCAACGACGTCTTGGTCGGCGAGCGCAAAGTATGTGGCATCCTCACCGAGCTGGGCCTCCTCGGAGATCGTCTCGACTATGCCTTGGTAGGCATTGGCATCAACGTCAACGTGGATCTCGGCAGCGCGCCGCCCCTGATGGCTCCGGCAACCAGCCTGCAGATGGAGACCGGACGCCCCCTGTCTCGCCTGGACCTCTTGATCCACCTGCTGTCCGGCATCGAGGACCGCTACGAGGGACTCAAGGCAGGGCAGTCCTTCCACCCAGAGTGGGCTGGCCGCATGGCCACCTTGGGACGGCAGGTCCAGGTTGCCGGCGGGCCAGAGCACTGGGAGGGCTTGGCAACGCACATAGATGAGGATGGGGCGCTCTGGATCCGTCTGCGGGATGGTTGCACCCGGCGCATTCTGGCCGGTGACGTGACCCTGCGCTCATCGGAACACGGGGCATAAGATGTGGATCCGGCTCGTGATCGTGCTGGGTGTCCTCGCCCTGGGGCTTTTCGCTTACTGGGCGCTGATCGTCACCGAGGGAGCGTACCTGGGCAAGCGCGTGGTGGCCACGTTGTACGATTGGACGCCGCGTTACTATGACCGGATCAAAGAGATCACCTGGCGGCGAGATCCCGAGTGCCTGGCTGCGCCGATGCTGGAGTGGCTGGGGGGCGTGCGCCGCCCGCTGATCCTGGACGTGGGCGCAGGCACGGGGCGGTTTCCAAAGGCGATGCTGGAGGACGAGCAGTTCGACGGGCAGGTATGGGGGCTGGACCTGTCGATTGGCATGCTGCGGGTGGCTGCGTCCCGACTTGAGGCCTACGGCGACCGCTGCACGCTGATCTGGGAGGACGCCGAGGCACTGCCCTTTCCAGACGAGACATTTGACGTCGTGGTGTGCCTGGAAACGCTCGAGTTCACGCCCAGCCCCAAGCGTACGCTGGGGGAGCTGATGCGCGTACTGCGGCCCGGTGGGGTCCTGCTGATCACCAACCGCATCGGGCGGGCACGTTGGTTCCCCGGACGCGCGGTGGACGACAAGGCGCTCATCGAGATGCTGTCGTGGCATCCGATCGTCCGCATCGAGATCCACAGTTGGAACACGTTCTACGATCAGGCGTGGGTGCGAAAGGCAGGAGAAGCCTCTCTGGAGGGGCGTGGTGCAGACACCCTTGAGGCCTGGTTGTCTGACGCGGAGCGGTATTCGCTGCAAAATGGCATTGTTGTGCCCAACGGGGCAGAGGGCTGAGTATGGTGTTGAAAAGAGTCATGAGCAGGGTCTCTTATCCTGAGCTGGCGCCGCTGTGGATCGCTGTGTTCATCGACATCCTTGGATTCTCGATCTTGATCCCGTTCTTGCCCTTCTACAGCCAAAAGTTCGGCGCGCCCGCCTGGCGGATCGGGCTGCTGTTGTCCACAAATGCGGTGTTCAGTTTCTTCTCGGGCCCCATCTGGGGGGCGCTGAGCGACCGCAAGGGCCGCAAACCGATGCTGCTGATCTCGCAGTTGGGGACGTTGGCCGGATTCCTGATGATGGCCTTCTCTGACAGCATGGGCATGCTATTCGCTTCGCGCATCGTCGATGGGATCTTTGGCGGCAATTTCCCCATTGCCAAGGCCGTCATCGGAGATGTGGTCCCGCCGCAGGAGCGCAGCGTGCAGATGACCAACATCGGGGTGGCTCACGTGCTGTCCTCCCTGATCGGCCCGGGCCTTGGCGGGCTGCTTTCGCGTTGGGGGATCGCCGCTCCCGGGCTCTTTGCGGCGGGGTTGACGGCAGTGACGGTCCTGGTCACTGTCCTGTTCCTCCGGGAGACCAATCCGGCGATCACAGATCCGCCGGAGGGGCCGGTTCCGGCCCCCCAGGCGAAAAGGGGCTCACCTGCGAGGGGTCGTTCTACGCGCCAGGCGATATGGGAGAACAACACCGCTCGCTACCTGTTGATCCAGTGGGGATTCCATACCCTGTCCTTTATGGTCTATGTCTCTTCGATCTCGTTGTTTGCGAACCTGAAACTGGGCCTGGACGCCCCTCAGGTAGGGACGTTGCTGATGATCTCGGGCCTGGTCCGTGTGTTCGTCCGCTTTGTCGTCTTTGTCCCCCTTCGGGATCGACTTGGAGATCGGAAAACCTCGCTGCTTGGTCTGGGGATCTTTGTCGTCCTGTATTCTCTGCTCGGCTACGTGACGAACCCGGTCCAGTTTGCGTTGGTGCTCTGTGGGTTCAGCTTTGCCGCATCCTGTTCTCGGGGTATCCTCACCAGTTTTCTCAGCCGTTCGGTCCAGCCGTGGGAACAAGGGCAGGCGATGGGTCTGTCTGCCTCACTGGACAGCTTTGCCCAGATTGTCGGTCCCCTGGTGGGAGGATTCGTCCTGGATTCGCAGCCTTTGTGGGTGTATGGCAGCGTGGCCAGCGCGTTTGCCCTGGGGGCGTTCCTTATGGCGCTCAAGCGGTTCGAGTTCTACTATGAAAAGGGAGCGTGATGAAGAGACAAGAAAATGTGGACCCCCCCGTCCGCCCACAGCTCTATATCTCTGTCCTGCTGGTGATGCTGATGATCGTGCTGGCGTACATGGGCCAGTGGGACTGGGTGGTGGCTGTGTTCATCGGCCTGCTGGTGGGGAACGGATTCAGCGCGCTTAAACGCGCCTGAGAACGATGGTTCGGGATCAGCGATCCACCTGCAGGCGTAGTGCCTCGAGCATGGGCGCCGCCTTGCGATTCAGCGGGATGCCCTCTTCAAAGGCCGCAATGTAGGCCTCGATATCCCAGGCCACCTGCTCGTGTCGGACGGCGATCTGTCCCCCGCCAAAAAGGTCCACGAGGGCATAGCTTGCCCGCCAGCCGGTCGGTGTCGGGATGCCCACGCTCCCTGGGTTGACGATCGTCCCCCCTTCCGTCTCCAAGACAAAGGGCGGGTGTGTGTGCCCAACGAGCAGCAACCGGGCCCCGTGCCAGTTGAGGTCCGCCCACGTGTCGGCGCGCCCGGGATAGAGCAGCCCTTCATCGTTTCCCGGAGTGCCGTGTGTAGCCAGGACACGCCCGACTGGTGTTTCAAGCATCGCGTCGGTCGGCAGGCAGGCCAGGAAACGGCGTCCCTCTTCGCCCAGTCGATCCACTGCCCAGCGCCAGGTCTGGATCAGGTCGGGCATCTCGGAGCGGGGAGGCACGACCTGGGCGAGATCGGCAAGGTAGCGATCGGTGTTGCCCTGGACACAGGTCGCGTTGGGGAGTGCGCGAAGGAGCGCCAGCGTGCGCGCTGGGGCCGGACCATCGGCCAACAGGTCGCCAAGGAGGACGAACCTGTGCGGACGGTGGCGCTCGACATCGGCGAGGACGGATTCGAGTGCCCACGCATTGCCGTGGACGTCCGAAAGCACGGCGAGGCGCATGCGATCATCCCGATCCATTCGGAGCCCTGGATTCTAGAACGGACCACGCCACGCTCGGGATCCTCTCTTGCCGCATCCTGGCCTCTCAGGTTCTTGGACGATCGTCTCCAGATGTGCTCTGAGGAGTGTTGCCCCAAAGAGTATACCATCCTGGTCTACTCCCTGCAAGGATGCTTTCCCTCCCGCCGCGCGATCATGTAGGTCGGCTTTCCTAGCCGATGCCGCGCGAAACGGGGCTGCAAAGCCTCCTGTCTGCATCCGTGCGGAGGTGCGGGCGCAGGTGGCAGTCGGGGGGTATCGTCTCCTCCCCCTGCCTTGCGGGGTCGCGAAGCATCCCGCTGCTGGCGGGGTCGCGAGGCATCCGGCCGTTGGTAGCCGGAGGAGGTCAGGAGGGGGGCGAGAGGTTTGGCGTTTCCCGCCGGTTGGAGTATAATGCGTGCAGGGTGATCTTGACCTTGAGGCCTATGGCTTTGCCCGGGCGTGAACCAGGGGAGATCTGAGGAGTAACACAGAAGTGGTGTCTACGCGGGTTCACCGCCTGATCTCAAGTGCGCTCGAGGGCGCCAGCTGGCGACACACAGCGGGCCTGCACACGTCAGGGGGCGGTGACGCCGTTCTCTGCTGAGCCGGACACAGAGTGTCCTCTTTTGCCGCTGCTGGCGTGTGCTGGCAGCGTTTTTGCTTTCCGCACCACCCTTTGTCCGCCGCCGGAGGAACCATGCTCTATCTCGACAACGCCGCCACCTCCTGGCCCAAGCCGCCCGGTGTGGCCGAGGCTATGGTCCATTTTCTCAACGAGGTGGGCGCCAATCCGGGCCGCTCCGGGCACCGGCTGTCCGTGGAGGCCAGCCGGATCGTCTACGCCGCCCGCGAGGCCGTGGCTGAGCTGTTTCACGCGCCTGATCCGCTGCGCGTGACCTTTGGCGCCAGCGTCACCGAAGCACTCAACCTGGCACTCTGCGGCCTGCTCCGGCCGGGCGATCACGCGATCACCAGCAGTATGGAGCACAATTCGATGATGCGGCCCCTGCGCGCTCTCGAACGCGCCGGGGTAGAGCTAACGGTGGTGCCGTGCTCTCCCGAGGGAACTCTTGACTCGGCGGATGTGGGTGCCGCAGTGCGGCCCAACTCGGTGTTGATCGCCCTGAACCACGCTTCCAACGTGGTGGGCACGCTGCTGCCGGTGGCCGAGGTGGGGCGCATCGCCCGGCAGCACGACCTGCTGCTCTTGGTGGATGCCGCGCAGACCGGAGGCGCGTACCCGGTGGATGTGCAGGCCGATGCCATCGATCTGCTCGCTTTCACCGGACACAAGTCCCTCTACGGTCCGATGGGCACCGGGGGCTTGATCGTCGGCGAGCGGCTGGATGGGGCGCGGATGGAGCCGCTCGTACGCGGAGGCACGGGCAGCCGCTCGGAATACGAAGAGCAGCCCAGTTTCTTGCCGGACATTTACGAGGGCGGCACGCCAAACGCGGTGGGGCTCGCCGGACTGGAGGCCGGCCTGCGCTGGGTGCTGGACCGAGGGGTGGCGGCCATCCGCGCGCACGAGAGGGGCCTGACGGCCCGGCTGATCGAGGGGTTGGCGAACATCCCTGGGGTCACCGTCCATGGCACCCACGACGCACGCCGTCAAACGGCCACCGTCTCCTTCAGCGTGGCCGGGGTGCAGCCCTCCGAAGTGGGGCTGCGCTTGGACGAAGAGCACGACCTGATGTGCCGGGTCGGGCTGCACTGCGCGCCCGCGGCTCACAAGACGATGGGCACCTTTCCCCAGGGAACGGTGCGCTTTGGGTTCGGTGCCTGGAACACGCCAGCGGAGGTGGAGGCAGCCCTCGACGCTGTGGAGGCACTGGCCCGGGAGGGGCGATGAACAGAGATCGATACGCGGTCATCCTGGTGCACAGTACCAGTCACGCTATCCGGGCAGAACAGCTCTTGCACAGGGCTGGGATCCCGTGCAAGTTGATCCCTGTCCCCCGGCACCTGAGCTCCGACTGTGGGGTTTGCCTGCGCATCGAGCGCACGGAAGCCGATGCGGCCCGGCGGGCGTTGGAAAAGGCGCGCATCGAGATCGAAGGCATTCACGACATATAGGTATCTTCTCAGAGAGTGGGGGAACTGGGTCCAGACTTCCGAAGTCTGCCAGACTTCGGAAGTCTTTCCCCCGAATCATTGAGATGATACACATATAGCATAGAAGCGAGGTACGAGATGGCAAACACCGTGGACGCAAGGGGGCTGCCCTGTCCGCAGCCGGTGATCCTGACCCGCAAGGCGCTGCAAGGCGAGAGTGCCGTCACGGTCATCGTTGACAACGACATATCCCAACGCAACGTGACCCGGATGGCGATCAAGTCCGGGCATGCGGTGCGGGCTGAGGTACGAGATGACGGGATCTACCTGCACATTAGCGGAGAAGGCGCACCGGCGCGAGAAGAGGCGTCGGTGCAGGTGGGCGCGCCGGCTGGCGGGCCGCTGGTGCTGGTCGTGTCGAGCGAGTTCATGGGGCAAGGCGAGCACGACGAACTGGGACACGTACTCATTCGCGCCTTTTTCCACACCCTGGGAGAAGTGGAACCCCTGCCCGACACGGTCATATTTCTGAACAGTGGGATCAAGTTGGTTGTGGAGGGCTCGCCAGTGCTCGAGGACCTGGGGGCGCTTGGTGAGCGGGGGGTCGAGATCCTGGCTTGCGGCACGTGCCTGGGGTACTATGAGTTGATGGAGAAACTGGCCGTGGGCGAGGTGTCCAACATGTACAGCATCGCGGAGGCGATGCTGGGCGCGGGAAAAACGGTCAAACTCTAGGTAGGAGGGTTGTGATGCCAGGAGACGCAGTGCGCCTGACGGCGCTGACACAGGCAGCCGGTTGAGCGGCCAAGAGAGGGCCTGAAGCCCTGGCGCAGGTGCTGCGCCCCATACAGGACTTGTTCCGCCCTGACCGCTTCCCCAACCTGTTGGTGGGCCTGACCGTGAGCGACGATGCTGCCGTGTACAGGATCAGCGACGACGTGGCGATCATCCAGACGCTTGACTTTTTTCCACCCATTGTGGACGACCCGTACGACTATGGCGCGATCGGTGCGGCCAACGCCATGAGCGATGTCTATGCCATGGGCGGAGAAGTCGTGCTGGCGCTCAATATCTGCGGCTTCCCGCCCGACATGCCCACAGAGATCATCTCCGAGATCCTGCGCGGCGGGGCCGAAAAGGTCGCCGAGGCCGGCGGAGTGCTGGCTGGCGGGCACACAGTGGACGACAAGGAGCCCAAGTACGGCCTGTCCGTGATGGGAGTGGTGCATCCCCAGCGGGTTCTGACCAAGGCCGGCGCTCAACCGGGCGATGTGCTGCTGCTGACCAAGCCACTGGGGGTGGGGATGATCACTACCGCGCTCAAGGGAGAGGTGGTCGATCCAGCGCACGTCCCGCCAGCGGTAGAGAGCATGGCAGCGCTGAACCGCCAGGCCGCTCGCCTGGCCCAGCAGGTCGGCGTGCACGCGTGCACCGACATCACCGGCTTTGCCCTGCTCGGCCACGGGTACGAGGTCGCTGAAAAGAGCGGCGTGCGGCTGCGTTTCTACGTGGATCGGCTGCCTTTTCTGGACGGGGCAGTGGACTATGCCGAGCAGTGGCTGTTTCCCGCTGGAACGTGTCGCAATGAAGAGGGCTTCCAGCACGGCGTGACCTTTGCGCCCGGCATCTCGGAAGAGATGCAGCAGTTGCTCTACACGCCCGAGACATCGGGCGGGCTGCTGCTCTCCGTTCGAGCGGAAGCGGCCGGGACCTTGACCGCCCTCTTTGCTCAAGAGGATCATCCCTGCTGGGTCATCGGCGAGGTGGTGGCTGGAGAGGGCGTCCAGGTCCTCGCCTAGCGCACCCGTGCCGTCTGGCCTGGATGTCCCTGAGGGCCCTGGCATTTTGAGCGGACCACGACAGCGCGACATCGGCACGAGAGCACGGCATTCGAACTGGGGATCAAAGCAGACGGCCATCTGCCGTAGGGGCACCCCTTGCTCCGTGCCGGGATCATATGGGTGCCCCATAATTGAGGGTAGCCATATCATCCTGGCACGGGACAAGCCCTTCCTCCATCCTGTGGATCACTTGCATCTCGCGCCAACGCGAGCTTTTGCGCTCCACGGTCCTCAAGTCCTCCGTGCTTCTCTCAATTCTCTGTGCTTCTCAGTGGCCTCTGCGTCTCCGTGGTGGGATGCGCGGTGTTGTACCCCACGGTCTGTGGGTGTATACTAGAGCCCGTTTGTTTTCACCCTGGATGCATCAAAGGAGGAAGGCGTGATGGTGCAGTTCAATGGATTGGGAATGAATATGGGGAACCTTGCGCGGCTGTCGAGCGCCCTGACGCGCTCGATCAGTCCGGAGAACTTTGCCGGGGAAAAGGGCATGGGAGGTATGGCCACGGAGGGGACCGGGGCAGGCTGCGCTCGTGACCTGGGTCAGGGGTGGAAGGTCTCGCCGTCCGTCGTCATTCAGGCCGGCGAAACCTTCGAGCTGGCGGATATCCAAGGGCCTGGAGCTATCCAGCAGATCTGGATGACGCCCACCGGTCATTGGCGGTTCGGCATCCTGCGCATCTACTGGGACGACCAGGAGACCCCCTCGGTGGAGTGTCCGGTGGGAGATTTCTTCTGCATGGGCTGGGGCGAGTTCGCGCCGCTCTCGTCGCTGGCGGTGTGCGTCAACCCCGGGAGCGCCTTCAACTGCTACTGGGAGATGCCTTTCCGCAGACGCTGTCGCATCACGATGACCAACCTGGGGGACGAGCGGATGGTCCTCTACTACCAGATCAACTACACCCTGACCGACGTGCCCGAGGACACCGGGTACTTTCACGCCCAGTTCCGGCGGACCAATCCCTTGCCCTACAAAGAGGTGTACACCATCCTCGATGGCGTGCGGGGACAAGGACACTATGTGGGCACGTACATGGCCTGGGGGGTGAACAATCGGGGCTGGTGGGGGGAGGGAGAGATCAAATTCTACCTGGATGGCGATGACGCCTTTCCCACCATTTGCGGCACGGGCACCGAAGACTACTTTTGCGGCTCCTATGACTTTGAGAACCAGGTGACCAAGCAGTACCAAGAGTTCACCACGCCCTATGCCGGACTGGCCCAGGTCATCCGACCGGACACCCTGTACAAGTCGCAGATGCGGTTCGGGATGTACCGCTGGCACATCACGGACCCCGTGCGCTTTCAGCAGGATATCCGGGTGACCATCCAGGCCCTGGGCTGGCGCAGCTTCCGCCGGTACCTGCCCTTGCAGGATGACATTGCTTCCGTGGCCTACTGGTACCAGGCCCTGCCCACCGAGCCCTTCCCTGCGCTGCCTGACCGCGATGAGCTTGAGGTCATCTAGCGGGAGATGGTGAGCAGGCCGGTCCAGGATGGACGGGGAGAGGCGCTTTTCCGAGATGAGCAAGATGGATCCCAAGGAGGTCGTGCGGGCTGGCTGCGACGCAGTGTCGTACGCCTACCGGGACGACGTCGAAGACGAGGACTGTGCGGGATATCACGCGTGGCTCGACGAATTGGAGCCGCACCTTCCCCCAAGCGTGCCGGTCCTGGACGTGGGCTGCGGGTGCGGGATTCCCGTCGCCAAGCGCCTCGCCGCCACGCACCCCGTAACCGGGGTCGACATCTCGCCCGTACAGATCGAGCGCGCGCGGAGCCTGGTGCCCGAGGGGCGATTCCTCTGCGTCGACATCACGTCCGTCTCCTTTCCCGCGGAGCACTTTGGTGGGATCGTGGCCTTTTACTCCCTCATCCACGTGCCCCTGGAGGAGCAGCCGGACCTGCTGCGCGCTCTATCGCTGGCTGGTGCCTGGCGGCTGCCTGATGGCCACGGTGGGTCACCGGGCGTGGACCGGGCGAGAGGAGAACTGGTTGGGCGCAGGGGCGGCGATGTACTGGAGCTGCGCGGACCGAGCCACCAACTTGCGTTGGCTGGCGGGTGCGGGCTTTGAGGTGTTGTGGACCCGTTTTATCCCCGAAGAGGACAGCGGCTTTACGCTGCTCCTGGCAAGGAGGGCTGCCGGCGAATGCGACTGCCCTCCGCAGAGCACAGCAGGTAAAGAGAGATGAAAACGATCGTAATCACCGGAAGCACACGAGGCATCGGCCGCGGTCTGGCGGACTCTTTTCTCGCGCGCGGTTGTGCGGTCGCCGTCAGTGGGCGGGCCACGGAGAGCGTCGAGCGGGTGGTCAGCGACTTGGCCGGATCGCACGACGCCGGCCGCGTATGGGGTCAAGCATGTGACGTGACGGACATGGAGCAGGTCCAGGCGCTGTGGGACGGGGCCAAGGCACACTATGGGACGATCGACGTCTGGATCAACAACGCCGGGGTCCCCAATCCGCGGATCCCGTTCTCAGACTATTCGTCGGAACAGATCGATGCCGTCGTGGGCACGAACCTGTTGGGCACCATCTATGGCGCCAGAGTGGCGGTGCGTGGTATGCTCGAACAGGGCGGAGGCAGCCTGTACAACATGGAGGGCCTGGGCAGTGATGGCCGCACGATCAAGGGTACGATGATCTATGCCACGACCAAGTCGGCGGTCCGCTACTTAACCCGGGCGCTGGTCGAGGAGACACGGGGCACCCCGGTGCGGGTGGGCGCGCTCAGCCCGGGCATGGTCGTCACCGACTTCCTGACCGCGGGCCAGGAGGGTGGCTCGGAGGAGTGGGAACGGACCAAGCGGGTGCTCAACATCCTGGCTGACCGTGTGGAGACCGTCACCCCGTGGTTGGCGGAGCGCGTACTGGCGGACGATAAGCACGGCGCGCACATCGCCTGGCTGACCCGTGGCAAAGTGATGTGGCGTTTCCTGACCGCCTCCTTGCGCAAACGCGACCTGTTTGCATAGCCGCGGAGGTCAAGCCATTGGAGAAGGACATGACTGACAAGGGCACCGCTCGCACTCACTGGAAACGGGTCGGCCTGTTCCTGGGGTTGACCTTTGGCTTGACTTGGCTCCTCGATCTGCTCGTCTGGCTAACGGTTGGGTACTCGCCCCGCGCCCTCACCGCGCTGCAGTTGCAGATGCTGATCCCCGCCTTTTGCGCGATCGTCCTGGGGATGTACGTCTTTAAGGACGGTCCGATCTATCAGGTGCGGGTGCGCCGCGAGCGCCCTCTCGCCTTCCTAACCTTTTACCTTGCGTACACCGCGCTCTCTGCCGTGGCTGGCCTTGCGCCCTTGTTCTTTGAGCAGCCGGCCGTGTTAACCGTGGCCAGCATTGGCGCTCAGGGGTTGGCGCTTGTCGGGCTCATCGTGCTCGTTGTGGTACGCCTGGTCAGCGGGCGCGAGGCCTGGGAGCGTGCCGGTTTGAGCGGCGGCCCGTGGGCCTACTGGCTGCTCTTTGGCGCTGGCCTGGTTGCCCTCTATGCCGCGCAGGCTGCCCTCAACGCGGCCTTCGGCCTGGGCGAGGCCATCGATCCGGCGCTGCTCCTGGCTCAGCTTCCGCCTGAACAGGCGGCGGCAATGTCGCCCATGTTGCTCTTGGTCCTCATAGGGATCCAGGCCGTCGTCCTGGGGCCGTTCCTCGGCTTGCTGATGGGGTTTGGCGAAGAGTTCGGGTGGCGGGGCTACCTGCAAAGCGAGCTGATCGTGCTGGGCAAGGTGAAAGGTACCCTGCTGCTGGGCGTGATCTGGGGGATCTGGCACGCTCCGGTGATCGCCATGGGGCACAACTACCCCGGCTATCCGCTCGCCGGGATCGGGGTCATGACCGGATACACCGTGGGCCTGGGGTTCATCCTGGGCTATGTGATGCTCAGGTCGGGCAGTGTGCTGCTAGCCTCGTGGCTGCACGCCCTCAACAACCAGGTCTGGTCCTTTCTCGTCCTCGTCGTCTACCGGCCTGCCGATCCGATCTTTTCTTTCGGGGCGGGCCTGTACGGCCTCATCATCCTGGCCCTGGTCGGGGCTCTGCTCTTGCTGGATCCGGTCTGGCGAGATCCCAGGCCCAAGGCCATGGGTTGATCGATGAGCATTCCCTTCAAGCAGTACTGGGATCTGCTGGCCAGGCACATCAGGCCCCAGAGAGCGCGGTTTGCGGTGCTCAGCGCCTTGATGTTGAGTAGCATCACCCTGGAGGTCGTCAACCCCCAGATCGTACGCGGCTTTATCGACGCCGCGACCACCGGTGATGCCACCAGGCCGCTGGCCTTCGCTGCCTTGGCCTTCATCGGTATCGCGCTCTTTCAGCAGGTCGTTGCCGTCAGCGCGACGTATGTGGGCGAGAACGTCGCCTGGACGGCGACCAATGCGCTGCGCGCCGAACTGGCCCGGCACTGCCTTCACCTCGACATGAGCTTCCACAGTGAAACCAGCCCTGGAGTGCTGATCGAGCGCATTGACGGAGATGTGGCCCAGCTTTCGAACTTTTTCTCACAACTGGTGCTCCGGGTGGTGGGCAATTTGATCCTGCTCGTCGGCATTCTGGTGGCTCTATTCCTGGAGGACTGGCGGGTGGGGGCCGTCTTCTCTCTCTTTGCTGCGGTCACGTTATACGCGCTCTATCGGGTACGCGGTCTTGCCGTGCCGCACGACAAGGCCCGCCGCCAGGCAGAGGCCGACCTGTTCGGATACCTGGAAGAGCGGTTGGCGGGTACCGAAGATGTCCGCTCCTGCGGTGCGGTAGACTATGTCATCAATGGGCTGTACAAGCTCCAGCACGCGATCCAGGGGCACTGGGCCAAGGCGTCGATGATGTACCTGGTCGTGGGCTCTACCGGGGGCACGCTGCACGTGCTCGGTACGGTGATCGCGGCTATCGCAGGGTATGCTCTCTATGGCAGCGGCGCGATCACGATCGGCACGGCCTACCTGCTGGTTCACTACACCAACCTGCTCGGCCGGCCGATCCGCGAGCTGACCCGGCAGATCGAGAACCTGCAGACGATCGGTGCCAGTACCGAGCGCCTGGTCGAGCTGCGCCACGTCGAGAGTCGCACGCGGGATGGACCCGGGGCGGACATACCGGAAGGCCCTCTGGCGCTGTCCTTTGACGACGTCTCCTTTGCCTATGTTCAGGAGGAGCCTGTGCTCAAGGGCTTGTCCTTTGAGCTACAGCCGGGGACGGTCTTGGGCTTGCTGGGGCGCACGGGTAGCGGCAAGACGACCCTGGCTCGACTGGTATTCCGGCTCTACGATCCCGCGAGCGGCACGATCGGTATGGGCGGCGTGGACCTCCGCCAGCCCACGCTCAAGCAACTGCGCCAGCGTGTGGCCATCGTCACGCAGGATGTGCAGCTATTTCAGGCCAGCGTGCGCGACAACCTGACCTTTTTCGACCGCGGCATTCCCGATGAGCGGATCCGGGAGGTGATCGAGGATCTGGAGCTGACGGACTGGTACCAGTCCCTGCCGGAGGGACTGGACACACAGCTTGAGACGGGCGGGCGCGGCCTGTCGGCGGGCGAGGCGCAGTTGCTGGCCTTTACCCGTGTGTTCTTGCGCGATCCCGGCCTGGTCATTCTGGACGAAGCCTCTTCGCGATTGGACCCGGCGACGGAGCAGCGCATCGAGCGCGCCATCGAAAAGCTGCTGCACGCCCCGCGCCGCACGGCGATCATCATCGCCCACAGGCTGGGCACGGTCCATCGAGCCGACGACATCATGATCCTCGAAGACGGGCGCGTGGCGGAATACGGGGACCGCGAGCAGCTCGCCGCTGACGCGGGCTCCCGGTTCTACCATCTGCTGCAGACAGGACTGGAAGAGGTGCTTGCGTAGACGATCGAGCGAGGATGTGCACGTGACGAGCAAAACGGGCAAAGAGGCCGCTCACCTGCCGGCCTGGTACGTCATCTGGCGCATGGTGCGCTACCGGCCCCGGCTGTGGACCATCAACTTGCTGGGGATGATGGTGCTCATCGCTTTCTGGCAACTGCCGGGCGTGGTTATGCGCGAGTTCTTTGACCTGATCACCGGGGAGGAGCCGGCCGGCCTTGGCATCTGGACGATCGTCGCCCTGTTGTTTGCCAGCCAGGCGGGGCGGACCTTGGGCATGGTTGGCCTGATCAAGACCAACGTTCCCTTCTTCAACCATACGATGTGCCTGCTGCGCAAGAACCTGCTCAAGCACATCCTCCGCCGTCCCGGCGCATCGGCGTTGCCTGACTCGCCCGGTGAGGCGATCAGCCGCTTCCGAGGAGATGTGTTCGAGATCTCGTTGTTTGCCCTGTGGCTCAACGACATCCAGGGCATGATCGCCTTCGGGGCGGTAGCGGTGATCTTGATGCTCGGCATCAGCCCGACCATCACCTCGCTGGCGGTCCTGCCCTTTGTGCTTGTCGGCATACTTTCCAACGCGGCCACCAAGCGCATTGAAAGGTACCGCCGGGCCAGCCGCAAGGCGACGGGCATCGTGACCGGTTTCATCGGCGAGTTCTTTGGCGCAGTGCAGGCGATCAAGGTAGCGACTGCAGAGGGTGGGGTCATCGCCCGTTTCAACGAGCTCAACGACGAGCGTCGCAAGCTCTCCCTGCAGGACCGCCTCTTCAACGAGGTCCTGCACTCGATCTTTCGGAATGCGGTGAACCTGGGCACGGGCGTGATCCTGGTCCTGGCTGGACAGGCGATGCAAGGTGGCACGTTCACCGTCGGCGACTTTTCGCTCTTTGTGTTCTGCCTGGAGGGGATCAGCGAGCTGACGACCTTTGGCGGCCTGCTGGTGGCGCGGTACAAGCAGATTGGCGTTTCAGTGGAGCGCATGGACCGGCTGATGGAGGGCGCGTCCCCTGAGGCGCTGGTCGAGTTCAGCCCCGTGTACATGGATGGCCGGTTCCCCTCTGTAACGTACCCGGTCAAGACCGATGCGGATCGCCTGCACAGCCTGGATGTAGAGGGCCTTGCCTACCGTTATCCTGGCACGGACAACGGCATCGAGGGGATCGATCTGCACCTGGATCGAGGCACGCTGACGGTGGTCACGGGGCGTGTGGCCTCGGGCAAGACGACGCTCTTGCGTGCCTTGCTCGGCCTGCTGCCCGTAGATGCGGGCGAGATACGCTGGAATGGAGATCTCGTGGTGGACCCCGGCACGTTCTTTGTCGCCCCCCGCAGCGCTTACACCGCGCAGGTGCCTCGCCTGTTCAGTGATTCGCTCCGCGACAACATCTTGATGGGGCTTGACGCAGACGAGGGTACGATCACGCGGGCCATCCATCTGGCGGTGATGGAACGGGATCTGGGCGAGCTTGAGGATGGGTTGGCGACGGTGGTCGGCCCCAAGGGGGTCAAGCTGTCTGGTGGGCAGATCCAGCGCACATCGGCGGCCCGAATGTTCGTCCGCGAACCAGAGCTGCTGGTCTTTGATGATCTGTCCAGTGCCCTGGACGTAGAAACCGAGCGCACGCTGTGGGAGCGCGTATTCGAGCAAGAGGGCATCACCTGCCTGGCGGTTTCGCACCGCAAGGTAGCCCTGCGTCGCGCGGATTAGATCATCGTGCTCAAAGATGGGCGCGTCGAAGCCAGGGGCAAGCTGGACGAACTGCTGGGTACGTGCGAAGAGATGCGGCGTCTGTGGCAGAGCGACTTGGCCCCAGACCGCGCCGAGCCTGTGCCCTCGATGCTCCCAGCCACAGGCCCGTAGTCACGGCACTACGTCGCGGGTAATTGCGGCTTCAGCCGCGGAACGATTGAAATCGTCACTACGTCGCGGGTGATTGCGGCTTCAGCCGCGGAACGATTGAAATCGTCACTACGTCGCGGGTAGTCGCGGCTTCAGTCTCGGAACGATTGAAATCGTCACTACGTCACGGGTAATTGCGGCTTCAGCCGCGGAACGATTGAAATCGTCACTACGTCACGGGTAATTGCGGCTTCAGCCGCGGAACGATTGAAATCGTCACTACGTCACGGGTAGTCGCGACTTCAGCCGCGGAACGATTGAAATCGTCACTACGTCACGGGTAGTCGCGACTTCAGCCGCGGAACGATTGAAATCATCACTACGTCGCGGGTAATTGCGGCTTCAGCCGCGGAACGATTGAAATCGTCACTACGTCGCGGGTAGTCGCGGCTTCAGTCTCGGAACGATTGAAATCGTCACTACGTCACGGGTAATTGCGGCTTCAGCCGCGGAACGATTGAA
>JADHXD010000214.1 GCA_016783145.1 Anaerolineae bacterium | reverse complement strand
TGTGCCTCATAGCTGGCCTGCGCGCAAACCCCGAGTAGGGCAGAGACGGCATCGAACAAGCGGCCCATGGATGAAGTGAGGGGGCAGTTCAGCCGCCGCTCGATCTGACCTCGGAGCAGCGCTGTGGTGGCGCGATCCATCTCTCTCGGCACGACGAACTCGGGAGCCTCGCCGAGCAGCGTGTGCAGGTAGCTGAATGCCGTGCGCCACGGGCTCCTGGTGGCCGCATCTCCGCCGGGCAGAGGCAGGTATTCCAGGTGGGCGGCGCGCTCGAACGAGCGGTAGTCGCCGACCAGCCACTCTCCACCCCAGATATGCCCGTCGATGCCATAGCCGGTGCCGTCTAGCGATACCCCGATCACCGGGCCTGCCTCAGCCGCCCAGCCGTTGTCGGCCAGGCAGGCGGCGAGGTGCGCGTGATGATGCTGGACCGCAACCGGCGTCAAGCCCTGCCGCTCGCACTGCTCCAGGGCATATCGGGTGGCCATATAGCCGGGGTGCAGGTCGTGGGCCACGACTTCCGGGTCGATGCGGAATAGATGCTTGTAGAGCTCGATCGTCCGCTGGAAGTGTTCCAGCGTCTCAAGGTTTTCCATGTCGCCGATGTGTTGGGATACAAAGCCATATTCGTCCCGGGTGATACAGAACGTGTTCTTGATCTCGGCGCCACAGGCCAGCGTGGGTCGGGTCTGGAAGGGCAGTCTCACCGGAAAGGGCGCATAGCCGCGCGCCCGCCGGATGGGCTGGGGGAGGGCGACCTGTCCCTTTTCTGGACCTGGCTCAGGTCCTTCCCAGGGGATCTGGGGGACGAACCAGACCGAGTCGTCATATCGGGCGTGGATGTCGCGGTTGTGCAGCAAGAACGCGTCTGCGAGGTGACCCAGACGGCGGGCTGCCTCGTCGTTCTCCGCGGCAATGGGCTCCTCAGTCAGGTTGCCGCTGGTCATCACCAGCGGGCGGCCTGTGTCGCGGAGCAGGATGTGATGTAGGGGGGTGTAGGGGAGCATCACTCCCAAGTAGCGGTAGTGCGGCGCGACCTCTGGGACGATGGTCGAGGACGCCCGCCAGGGCAGCAGCACGATGGGGCACTGGGGCGAGGTAAGCAGGGCGATTTCCTCGGGCGAAGCCTGGCAGTGCTCGCGGACATCGTCCAGGCCGGCCAGCATCACGGCGAAGGGCTTGTCTGGGCGGCGCTTGCGCGCCCGGAGCGCCCCTACGGCACGGGCGTCCGTGGCGTCACACGCCAGTTGGAACCCGCCCAAGCCCTTGATCGCCAGGATGGCCCCATCGCAGAGCAGGTGAGAGGCGTGAGAGAGGGCATCCAGTTCCACGGCCACAGGATCCGCGCGATCAGGACGGGGGGCGCGAACCGACCTCAGCGGTCTCAGGCCTGGCACCAGCTCCAGTTGCGGACCACACACCGGACAGGCGTTGGGCTGCGCGTGAAAGCGGCGGTCGCGCGGGTCGTCGTATTCGCGCTGGCAGTCAGGACACATCGGAAAGACGCGCATGGTGGTATTCGGCCGGTCGTAGGGAATATCGGCAATGATCGTGAAGCGCGGCCCGCAGTTGGTACAGTTGGTGAACGGGTACCGGAAGCGGCGGTCTCCTGGATCGAGCAGCTCGTGCAAGCAATCGGGGCACGTGGCAATGTCGGGTGAGATGAGCTGGTAGCGCCCCTCTTGCCGTTCAGAGGGACGGATCTCAAAGCCCTCGTAGCCGTACGCCGGAGCCCGACGGGTCTCCAGGGACTCGACCCGTGCTAGTGGTGGGGCCTCGGCGCGCAGCGCGTGGATGAACGCTTCCACGGCCTCGGGCGGTCCTTCGGCTTCGATATCGACCCCGCCAGAGTGGTTCATCACCCAGCCGTGCAGCCCGAATCGCTCAGCCAGCTTGTAGACAAAGGGCCGGAAACCGACGCCCTGCACGACGCCGCGCAGTGTGATCTGCTCTAAGATTGTGCGCGATCCGATCCTGTACATAGCCAGATCCAGCTTGAGATGCTTGGAACACGCGAGCAGCGCCCTTTGAGGGGGCGCCGGGAGTTCAATCCAGTCCAGTAGTGTACCACCTATGGGCAGAGCTGTCAACCGAAATCGCCCTTGACATACGGCTGTTGCATAGTCCGAGGAGGGCGCATCCCCCGATGCGCCTTGCTTACTGGCGCACCGTGCCGCATCGGGGGATGCGGCACTCCTCAGTCAAGTCAAGCGACAATGCAACAGCCGTACCCTTGACAGTACGGCTGTTGCAAAGTCCGAGGAGTGAGCATCCCCTGATGCGGAGCGGTCTTCGTCGATGCCGTTCGCATCGGGGGATGCGGCACTCCTCAGTCAAGTCAAGCGACAATGCAACAGCCGTACCCTTGACAGGCGAGCTGATACCTAATATAATTATGTCCATGTGGCCAGTTCATGGGAAGGGATCAGCGCCGGATGACCCTGCAGTGAGGAGGAACGTAGTGGGCTACAGAGACCGGACTGTGCACATTGCGGGCATTGGGGTCATCTTGCTGTCGATCGGCATTCCCATTGCCCTGCTGGGACCCGCCGAGATGTACTGCTTTACCCTCTTTTCTGAGGGCGGGCCCTTTCACTACCAGGGCTTTGGGTTCGGTTCCTTTATGTTCGGCAACATCGCTTCCCAGATCGCCGGATACTACTTGATCGCTGCTCTGCTGATCCCCCTTGGCTACGGACACCTGAAGGCGCGCCGTTGGGCTCGGCGGCTCTCCGTGACATTGCTTTGGGCCTGGCTCGTCGTAGGTGCGCCGCTGGTGATCCTGGTGTTCTTTGTGCTTGTTGCCAGCAAGGAGCTCTCACTGTTCGCTGCGATCCTCGCCATGATCCTGTTGGCTGCGTCCTACCTCATCGTCCCGGGAGCCTTGATTCGGTTCTACGGGAGCCGTGACGTCAGATTGACCTTTGAGCGCAAGGACCCGGATGCGTCGTGGTTGGAGAGAGTGCCCATGCCTGCGCTCGTGCTGGGTACTTTGCTCTTGTTCTATGCTTTTATGCTCCACATCCCGATCCTGTTCAATGGGGTGTTCCCACTGTTTGGACGCTACCTGGTTGGGCTGCAGGGAATCCTGGCCCTCGATCTCTCGATCGCGTGTCTGGCCTGTCTGAGCTGGGGGGTCTTCAGGCAGCGAACCTGGGCGTGGTGGGGATCTCTGCTGTACCTGGGCACGCTCACACTCTCGCTTGTCTCGACGTTGGTCAGCTCCAGCTATGCGGACATCCTGGCGGTGATGCGGTTCCCGCCCAGGGAGATGGAGTTCCTGGAGGGCCTGCCCCTCCAGGGGTACCACCTGGCTGCCCTGATCGGGGTGCCGCTGGCCCTCACGCTAGGCGTGGCCATCCTGGCAAAGCCGAACTTGACCCAGGGCGCTTGACAAAGCCTCAGCATTCCGGTATGCTGTCGCGGCTCAAGCGCATCTTGTGGCACAGCCGGTGGGGTGAAAAGGGGCTGACAGCAGGCCCCATGGGAGGACGTACACAGGCATGAAGTACCGGAAAATGGGATCGTTGGACTGGGAGGTTTCGGCTCTGGGATTTGGCTGCATGCGGTTGCCGTCGAGGAGGTTCAACCGATTGAGGGCCGATGCGAAAGAGTCCATCCGCATCATCCGCCGCGGCATCGATCTGGGGATCAACTACATCGACACCGCCTGGCCATATCACTTTGGGGAGAGCGAGCGCATCGTCGGGCAGGCGCTGCAAGATGGCTACCGCGAGCGCGTTCACCTGGTGACCAAGCTGCCTATGTTTGCTGTGAGGAGAACCGAGGATTTCGATCGATTCTTGAACGCACAGATGGCAAAGCTGCAAACCGACCACTTGGACGCGTACCTGTTGCACAGCATGAATCGGGGCCAGTTTGAGAAGGTGAAGCGCCTGGGTCTGATGGAAAAGATGGAGGAAGCCAGGGAGCAAGGACGGATCCGGCACATGGGGTTTTCATTCCACGACACGCTGCCCGTCTTTACAGAGATCGTCGATCACTATGACTGGGACTTGGCCCAGATCCAGTACAACTATATGGATACGGCCATCCAGGCGACCACCGACGGGCTGAGCTATGCGCACAGCAAAGGGATTGCAGTAGTGGTCATGGAGCCGCTGAAGGGAGGACGGTTGGCCGACCCCCCTGAGGAAGCCCTCGAGATCATGAGATCGGCGACCCATGAGCGGTCGCCCGTTGATTGGGCACTGCAGTTCCTCTGGAACCGCCCGGAGGTCGCGGTGGTGCTGAGCGGCATGGGCTCCCAACAGATGGTCGACGAGAACTGCGCCAGCGCCGACCGGTCGGGGATCGGCTCCCTGAGCGCCCAAGATGAGCAGGTCATATCCAGGCTTGCCGAGGTGTATCGAAAGCGGCTGCTCGTGCCCTGCACGGCTTGCAGGTACTGCCTGCCCTGTCCGGCGGGTGTGAACATCCCTCAGAATTTCGCCATCCTGAACAACGTTTCAATGGAAGACAGCCGGCTGCAGCGATGGATGGCGAGAAGAGGGTACAAACGGCTGTCCGGCTCCAAGGAAGAGCTGGACAAGGAGAGGGCAAACGGCAACGCGTCGCTGTGCGTTCAATGCCGCCAGTGCGTGGAAAAGTGCCCGCAGGAGATCGATATCCCCACGGAATTGACCAAGGTACACGCGATCCTGGGGCGCGGTGCCAAGATCGCCGACCACTATGAACAGCGCTGAAGCCGTCGTCAGGAAGGGCTGCTCTGCGCGGCTTGGGCGGCCATGGCACGTTCTGCCCGTTGGCGCATCTGGCTGCGCAGCGCGTGGATATCGCGCGGCACCAGGCGGGTGGCGATGAGGAGGAAAACCGTGCACACCAGCCAGGTGGAAACGCAGATGATCAAGATGGCGGCCTGAAGCGAAGAGCGTGTAGCGATCAGGCCCGCGATCAGCGGAGCGAGAGCGGCTCCTGCCGATTCGATAAAGTACTGAACAGCCAGTGCGGTGCTGCGGACCTCCGGCTCTGTGATGTCATACACCGTCGAGATCACATTGGGGGCGGCGAAGGGGATGAATAGCGCGGTCGCGCTCAGCAAGACCGCGAACAGCCCGCGGTCCTGCAGCGGCACATTGAGGGTGATCGTCAGCAAGAGTGCACCAATGAGCACGGCAACCGTGGCAACGATCAACCGTCCTCTTGGCGTACGTTTGAACAAGTAGTCGCCTGCTGCCCCCCCGACAAAGTAACCGCCCGCGAGCACGGTCACAGCCACAACCATCGTGCTCAGCACAGCTTCTGGCGGATAGTCCCGCTCTACCTCCAGGTAGCGAAAGAACCAGTAGGTGATCGTGTTCCAAGGAAAGACGCCAAAGAAGCCCTGGACAAACAGCAGGAGCAGGGTGGGTTTGCGGAACAGCCCGAGCGCGACCACCCAGTTGAACCGGTAGACCCCGATCTCTTCCAGCCCCGCGAGTTCTGGCTCGCTCTTGCCGCGAGGCACCTCGCGCACCCCGAGGTAGATCACGAACGCGAGTAGGATGCCGAGCGATCCGGTGAGATAGAACACCGCGCGCCAGCCGATCCGCTCGCCGAGGATCAGGGACAGCACCATGCCCAGGATGTAGCCCAGGGGGGCGCTGAGCTGTAGGAACCCATAGATCTTGCCGCGCACCTGGGGCCCAAAGTAGTCCGAGATCAGGCTGTAGAGCCCTGGATAGCTCGAGTCATCGATCCCTGTTGACGCGCGGGTGGCGACAAAGGCCCGGTAGCTGGGCGCGATGGCGCTGAGCCAGGTCGTCGCTCCCCAGAGGAGCGAAGCCAGGGCGAGCAGTTTTGCGCGGGCATACCGGTCGTACAGGTAGCCCCACAGTGGGTAGAACACCGCCCCGACCAGCAGCGCGCCGGTGAACGCGGCCCCCATCTGTGCCTCGTTGATGCCGAATGTCTCCATGATCGGCGTGGTCAGCGGGCCGATCAACAACTTGTCTGCTTGGTGGAGGAGCATAAAGCAAAAGAACACGGCGACTACAAACCAGCGGTACCTCTTCATCGGCCTCTCCTGATGGGACTGGATCGCGAGCGTGCAGGCCCTATGTGGGCCGCGGAGCCGCGCGGGTCAGAGCGCAGAATGAGAGCAAGGGCGGGATGTCTACCTCCGGCCAGTAGGGCCCTCTGTCGTGCCCTTCCTTTTGCCGAGAACCAAGCTGCTGACCAGCAGTATCCCCACGCCGACCACGATCGCCAGGTCTGCGACGTTGAAAATCCCCGTTCGCAGGTTGCCCACCCCCAGATTCATGAAATCGGAGACCAAGCCGCCGTTGGCGATGCGATCGATCAGGTTGCTGCACCCGCCTCCGATGACCAGCGAGCCCCCTGCCACGCCCAGTGGGCTCAACTCCCTGGAGGTCCAGACGAAGGCCAGCATCCCGGCGAGCACAACCGCAACGGAGACGATCAACAACCAGAAGCGCACAGACTCAGGCAGCCGGGCACCCAGACCCAGAAACGCCCCGGCGTTCTCGGAATACCGCAAGATGAACACGCCCCCCAGCCAGTAGATCGGCTGGGGAGATGCCAGGTGTTCCCTGGCTACAGCCTTTGTTGCCTGGTCGCATCCCACACACGAACACAGGACCAGAACGATCAGGACGGCTTTCTTGAAAGTTTTCATCTACTCCCCAATGATCTTGA
>JADHXD010000064.1 GCA_016783145.1 Anaerolineae bacterium | reverse complement strand
GCCTCGAACTCGGCGACCGAGGACCACGCCTCCTTGGGATCGCCCTCGGGCACCAGGTCGCCCAAGAGGATGTTCGCACCAATGGGGTTGGGATAGGCACAGCGCTGGCACGAATCGTGCAGCACATCTGCTCGCCGGAGGCGGTGCTCCCCAGTGCGCGAGGTGACGATCACCTCGTCCTCGGTCTCGACTGCCTTGACGAGGTTCGCGGACTGCTCCGGCCCGAGCCCAGCTCTGGCCTCGATCTTGCGCCAGTCCACGATCCCCGTGCACGGAATGCCGATCACGTACAGACTCTCCCGATCGCGCTGGTGCTCTGCGACCAGGACGCGCACGGCTCGGCTCTCACAGCCCCGGCATACGATGCCGATGCGCTCTACCTTGTCGCGACGGGTCAGGTAGCTGGCCAGGTTGTTCTGACAAAAGCCATTGTGTACCAGTTGGTCGACCTGTTCCCTCTCGGTGACAAAGGCCGGCTGTGTTCTCAGGGGAAACGTGCCAGCCTTGAACCCGATCACGACGTCTACGATGTCTTCCTCCAAGAGGCGTGCGGCCTCTTGGCGAATGGCCAAAGTGAGTTGATTCATCGCCTTCCCTCTATACGTGAAGCGGCACGCGGGTGACCAACCGCTCGGCCGGGCCCATGGCCTGGATTGTCTTTTCCAGGTCGGCCAATTCCCGTTGAATGCGCCCGTGCTCGTCCACGTCGATCCAGGTGAAACGCATCCGCTCCTCTTGCATGCCCACGTAGGTCAAGAGATTCTTGAATTCTCCCAACTGGCGGTGGGCTGCCAGGTTCCCTTCCTTAAAGTGGCACTTGCCGGGCACGCAGCCGTTGATCAAGACCCCGTCCGCTCCGCCCTGTATCGCGTTCAACACGAAAAGCGGGCTGATCCGACCGGAGCAGGGCACCTGGACCAGCTTGATGTAGGGAGGCAACTGCGTGTCCATCCACCACTGATCGGTCGGAGAAAAGAGCGTGTACTGGCACTGAAAGACGACGATACGGGGCGTCCAGCCGTCACTCATTGCACCACCTCTGGCCTGGAGCTGGGCACGGGCTCAGCCCACTGCGGGGTCTCTACCATCGGGCTGGGCACGCCCTCCGTCCAACGCAGCCATCCCCACAGGTCTTCCATCAAGGCCTCGTTCGAAAACTCTTCCTGAAGCTCGATGGAGGCCGAACGGCAGCTCGCCGCGCACAGCCCGCAGGCCATGCAGCGATTGACGTCCACGCTCGCTCGCGTGCGGGTCTGTCCGGCAACCTTCTCCTCGACCAAGGTGACCGCTTCGTACGGGCAAACCTGCACGCACAGCCCACAGGCCACACAGGTCGACTCGTCCACCACTGCCGTCCGCAGCGTGCTGGTGTGCCCTGCCTCGATGGCCAGATCGCGCACCGCCCCAAGGACGCCCGAAACGTGGATCTTTTGCGGGCAGGCCGGGTAGCACAGATCACAGGCCGAGCACAACCACGTGGTCTTGTCCTCAAACGACTCCTGCTCCATGCCATTGATCACCTTTTGGATCAGGCGGCGAGGGTTGTATGTGAGTTCGACCTTCTGTACCATGCAGTTGGCAACACAGGTACCGCACGAGTAGCAACTGTACACGTGCTCACCACCAGGAATCGCGCGCACCCGATCGGCAAGAGCCTGCTTTTGCTTTTTCATCTTGGTCCTCCCTACAGTCTCGACATAGTCCTCTAGAAACTCGACATTTACCTCTTGAGCCTCTTGCTCCACAGCCTGAAGCTCCTTGCGAGAGACAAAGCCCACCAAGCGCTTCCCGTCCAGGACAGGTAGATGGTGAATGCGAAGCTGTCTCATCACAGCCAGTGCGTCCGTGCACGTGCTATCCAGGCCCAGCACGGCCACTTTCGTCGTCATGACCTCGCGGATTACCGTCTGAGCGGGATCCAATCCCTGTGCCACCACCCGCGTCATGAGGTCTCGCTCTGAAAAGATGCCCGCCAGGCTCCCATCCGACAGGACCGGGACAGCCCCGACGCGGTACTCTGTCATATAGCGGGCAGCGTCTAGCACGAGGTCGTCCTCTTGTACGACGTACACCGGCCGGCCCTTTACGACCTCTCCGACCGTCCTTTTCACCATAGACCCCTACTCCTGATCAACTGATCGTGCCTGCGGGTAGCTCCAGAGCGCTCGCGCTCGACGGGCTCACCGCCAAGGGCCGCTTCGGTCTCGTGGAAAGAGCCATACCCACACAGTGAAGCGATTTCCCAAGGCGCCCGTACTGTTCTATTGTAACCGTTGGCCTATGGACTGTCTAGCAGGAAAAGTCCGATACATGATCGGCAAAGATCGCAAGGGATGTGGGGAGAAGCACTCAATCTGTGGGGAAAAATCTGACTCTGACGGATACTCGGGGAGATTTCCCGAGCTTGTGGGGAAAGAGCCTACTCTTCTTCCAGCAGCCCTCGTTGGAGGGCATATCGAACGAGATCCACCCGCGTGCGCAGGTTGAGCTTGGTCATCAGCCGCCCCCGATAGGTCTCGACAGTCTTGGCGCTCAAGTCCAGCTCGGCCGCCGCCTGCCGGCTGGTGTAGCCCAGAGCGATGAGGCGGAGCACCTCTTCCTCTCGCGGGCTGAGGATGGGTTCCGGTTCCCTGGCGGGCTTGGGGCCTCGCTGCTTTGCTCTATCCTCAAAGAGCACCCTGGTGTGCGCGGCGTGAAGGTAGGTGCCTCCCCGGTGGACGGCTCGAATGGCGGAGAGCAGCTCGATGTCCGCCGCGCGCTTGAGCACATAGCCCGCGCTTCCCGCCGCCAGCGCCTCGCGCAGGTACCCCTCTTCGTCGTGCATGGTGAGGATGAGCACGCGTGTCTGGGGAGACATCTCTCGGATCTGGCGCAGGGCCTCCAATCCACCGGTCCTGGGCATCGTCAGGTCCAGGAGCACGACATCGGGATTCAGCTCACAGACCAGGGCCAGGGCCATCACTCCATCCCCAGCCTCCCCGACCACGCGCATATCGGGCTCAGCATCCAGGAGCATCCGCAGTCCGGCGCGCAGCACCGCGTGGTCATCTGCGATCAGGATGCGGATCGGTGCGTCTCCCTCGGCTTCTCCGTCCCTTCTCGGGCCGACCATACTCCCTCCAGTGGGATCTCGACAGAAACGGTGGTGCCGGCGCCGGGCCTGGATTCGATCGTCAGCAGACCCCCTACCAGCAAAGCACGCTCCTCTACGCCGTACAGCCCCAGTCTCTTCCGCTCTTGAGCAGAAGCCATAACCCGATCCACATCAAACCCCTCTCCATCGTCCTCGACCACCAGGACCACCGCTCCCTTGCGCCGCTGCAGGAGGACGCTGACGTGGCGAGCGTTGGCATGGCGGGCCACATTGGTCAGCGTCTCCTGGGCGATGCGATACAGCGTGATCTCGACCTCGGGCGGCAGCCGCCGGCCATCCATACCAGCGGTCTCAAAGTCTGCTTCGAAGCCAAAGCGACCCGAACAGCCGGAGACGTAGCGAGCCAGTGCAGGAACCAGGCCCAGGTCGTCCAGCACGCTAGGACGCAGCTCCACCGCCAGATCGTGCACCCCATCCAGGGTCTGGTTCAGGACCTCTCTCAGATCAGCGATCATCGCACGCATTTGATCCACACCCTCCGCTCTTTCCATGGTCTTGAGGCCGATCAAGAGAGAGGTCAGGGCCTGTCCTGCTTCGTCGTGCAGCTCGCGGGAGATACGCCGCCGCTCTTCCTCCTGTGCGGTGATGATCTTGTGCAGCAACTGCCCTCGCAGGGCCTCTTTGTTCCGGAGCTCCTCCCAAAGCCGGGCATTCTCGATGGCCACACCCAGTTGCCGTCCAAGCTCGACCAGCAGACTCAGGTCCTCGGCCTCAAAGCGATCCTCCGCGCCGCAGATCAGGCTCAACAAACCAACCGCCTGATCCTTGACCAGGAGGGGCACAATGGCGTGACAGTCGATGCCTCGGGTGGCGTGCAGCGGACACTCTGGAGGAAGGGGAGCAACGACGACAGGCTGGCGGGTGCGCGCAGCCTCTCGGCAGAAAGGGCACTTCTGACAGTAGCTCGTACCGATGTCGGCCCGAAAGGGCTCCCTGGCGCTGACCCCTACACGGCAAGCATCGTCTTCGCTGAGCAGGCAGATCCACCCGCCGCCCGCCCGAACCAGGCCCATGGCCTGTTGAAGGGCGCGCTCCAGCACGTCTGTGAGGGCCAAAGGTCCGGCGATAGCGCGGGAAATGGCGTTGAGAGCAGCGAGTTCGCGGTTGCGGCGCAGCAAGCGATCGTGGGCGCTCTCCATCTCGTGGCGAAAGTGCGCAAGTCGCTCGACCATCACGTTGAACGCCCCCTGCGCCAGTCCGATCTCATCGTCCGCCCAGGGAACGAGCCGCTGGCTCAGGTCTCCCCTCGCCGTCCGCCGGATGGCCTCAGCGAGCGCCAGCATCGGCCGGGTGAAGAGCCAGGTGGCCGTCGTGGTCACAACCATCGCCAACAAGGTGACCCACAGGGTCGTCAACAGGATCCGGCGGGTCATCCCCGAGAGGGTATCTTCCAGGCGGTGCAGGGACATCCCGACGTGGACGATACCCACACGACCCTCAAGAATGGGAACGGCGATGTCCTGGACCTGTCCTCCTGCGGTCTGGAGCATCTCGAGTCGATAGCGCTGGTCGGGGCGAACGGGGTCCGCCTGGAGCAGATCGGCGGGTACGTCGCCCTCAAAGGAATGTGCAAGGACCTGCCCTCCAGGGTCAAGGAGAAAGGCATATTGCACATCATCGTGGCCGGCGGCCGTGTCCTGCACCAATTCGCGCAGTGCGTCCGTGTTGTGGATCAAGATCAGGTCCAGACTGTGATCCACCAGGTCCTCGGCAACGTAGACACCGCGCTGCTCCAACTCCCACATCAGGACGCGGGCCATCGTTGCCCGCACCTGCCAGGCGAGCCCCAGCCCAAGCAGCGCGAGCATGGGGAGAATGATCCCCGCTATCTTGACGCGCAGGTTTACGCCCCCGATGAGGCGCCAAACCCCATCCCAGCGCTGCTTCAGCCAAGCACTCACCCCAGGCATCCTAACGCTCTCCAGTCGACAGACGCGCAACGAGCTGCGCGCCGTTCTGCTCCCTGCAGCAATTGTACCCGAAAGCCGGGCCGGGCGCAAGCGAACTGGCTTGTCCAACCACAGTTGGCAAATTGGGTGCATATATAGTATAATAGCTCCAGTAGCTCGTCTGGTAGCATTGGCCCCTTAGGGGCGTATTCAATGGTGAAAACGGCGCAGGGCCTATGCTACCATATTTCTTGCAGTGAACATATGTTCGGGGTGAAGAGATGAAGATTCGAGTGGAATTCCTGGGATTGTCGAGGCTTGTAACGGGCGTGAGAGAGACCTCGTTGGACCTTGAAGAAGGCACGACCTTTGGCGACATTGTGAGCTTGTTGGGAACCAAGTACCCGGAGTTGATCGGGAATGTGATCCAGCCTGGTGGCAAGATGCTGCAAGAGCCAAACATCTTTAACCTCAACGCCAGGCAGATGATCCAGGCTGGCCACTTGGATACGGGTCCCCGTGATGGTGATCGAGTCATATTGATGTCCATGTCAGCAGGAGGATAACGATGTACGGTTACAGTGGCAAGATCTTGCACGTTGATTTGACCGAACGGAAGACGTGGGCCGAACCCAAGCCGGAAGCCTGGTACAAGACCTACATCGGCGGCGTCTCGATGGCCTCCCGCCTGTGCTGGGAGAACATCGAGGTCGGCTGCGATCCGCTCTCTCCAGGCAATCCGGTCTGTATCGCCAACGGCGTATTCGCCGGGACGCCCGTGCCGGTGGGGGGCAAGTGGGGCCTGGCCTCCAAATCGCCGCTGACTGGTTTCATCGGCGACAGCTTGTCGGGGAGCTGGTTCGCGATCGCGCTCAAGCGTGCCGGGTGGGATGGGATCGTCATCCACGGAGCAAGCGACAGTTGGGTCTATGTCTTTGTAGACGACGCCCGGATCGAGATCCGCGACGCTTCCCACTTATTAGGGCTGGGTACGTACGAGACCGAAGAGGCGATCCGCGAGCAGTTGGGGGATGACCAGGTCCGCTCGGCAACGATTGGCCCGGCAGGCGAAAACGTGGTCCGATTCGCCAACGTGACCAACGATGGCCGGCAGGCCGGACGCACCGGCCACGGCGCCGTGTGGGGCTCCAAGAAACTCAAGGCCGTCTCTGTGCGAGGCACCAGTGGGGTGACCGTGGCCGACCCGAAGACGCTGCTTGAGCTGTCGTATGACATCGTCGATGCCGCCCAGGGTCCGCACACGCAGAAATACCGCATTCTGGGCACGGTGTCAAACATGCTCAATATGAACGGTCTTGGACTGCTGCCCACGCGCAACTACCAGCAAGGTGTGTTTGAGCACGCCGAGCTCGTCAGCGGCGAACACCTGTACGATCACCACAAGGTCAAGACGATCGCTTGCGCTCAGTGCCCCATCGGCTGCGAGCAGATGTCTCGAGCGGTGGAGGGTCCCTACACAGGCGCGATGAGCGGCATCGAGTACGAGTCCCTGTACGCGGTGAGCTCGAACTGCGGCATCGGCGACATGGATGCCGCGATCAAGGTCATCGACATCTGCGACGAGGGCGGGATGGACACGATGAGCGCTGGCGTGACCATCTCCTGGGCGATGGAGACCTTTGAAAAGGGCATATTCACCAAAGAGGACCTTAAATGCAGTAAGTACCCTGAAGGGTTTGAGGCCAACTTTGGCAATAGCGAGGCAGCGGTGACGCTGGCCGAGATGATGCTCAACCGGGAGGGCATCGGCGACCTGCTGGCGCAGGGCACGCGCAGAGCCAGTGCCCAGATCGACGCCGATCGTGGGACCGAGACCTGGAAGTGGGCCATGAACATCAAAGGCCTGGAACTGCCTGGCTATGATGCGCGTGCGCTCAAGACCTTTGCTTTGGGCCTGGCGGCAGGCACGCGCGGCGGCTGCCACAACCGTTCCGCGGCTTACGACGCCGACATCAAGGGGGTAGTGGATCGCTTCACCATCGACGATACCCGAGGCGAGCTCGCCAGGGAAACGGAAGAATACGCGGCCGTGTATGACACCCTTCCCCTGTGCAAGTTCATCCGGCGCTGCTTCACGGGCCAGGCCGACCGGGCGGGCGCGTGGCCGGCGATCGCCAAGCTGATCAATGCGACCACCGGCTGGAGCTTTGACTATGCCGACATAGACCTGATCGGCGAGCGAGCGCACACGATCAAGAAGGCATTCAACATCCGCGAAGGATGGACCCGCGAGGATGATCACCTTCCCTGGCGGTGGCAAAACGAGCCGATGCTCGAAGGGCCCTCAGCCGGGTACGTGGTGACCGAGGAAGAGCTAGAGTACCTGAAGGACATTTACTACCAGGCGAAGGGCTGGACCAAGGAAGGGCTGATCCCCAAGGACAAGCTCATCGCGTTGGGAATGGAAGATATCGCCCAAGAGATCGGTGTCTAACAAGGAGAATGCGATGCCTACGTCAACTTCCAAGTACCAGTACGTGACCTGCGACACCACCAAGTGCGTGGGGTGCCAGTTGTGTGAGTATATCTGTTCGTATACCAAGACGGGAGAGTTTAACACCTATCGCAGTCGCATTCGCACCGTTAGGGCGCAGGAGATCTTGATCACCGCCGTGACCTGCCGGACGTGTGAAGACGCCCCCTGTGTCATCGCCTGCCCGCGCGACGCACTGGCCCAGGATGCGATCACCGGCATCATCCACATCGACACCAGCCGCTGCGACGGCTGTACGTGGTGCATCGAGGCCTGCGACTTTGGCGCGATCTCGATCAACCCCGAGTCCAAGCTTGCCGAGATCTGTGACCAGTGTGAGGACGAGGAAGAGGGGCCACAGTGCGTCAAGTGGTGTCCCAAGGAAGCGCTTGAGCTCACGACCCCTGACCGCCGTGCACAGCGAGCACGGCACAAACTGGCCGTCGAAGAAGTACTCGGACCCCGCGGCTAGGCAGCACTCCGCACCCCGCCCGGCGCTCGCGCGCTTGTGGCGGGGTACGCGTGCCCCGCGCTTTCCGCCTCCGGAAGAAACGCCCCACGGAGGAAAGCAGTCACTTGGGACGAGTGGGTACTCTAACAAGGAGCAAAGATGCCAGGAGACAACGGAAACGAGACCCTACGTATCGGTGTATACGTCTGCCACTGCGGGTCCAACATCGCCGGGGTGATTCCTCCAGCAGAAGTTGCCGAGTTCGCCCTGACGTTGCCCGGCGTGGTGCGTGCAACGGACACACTGTACGCCTGTGCGGATAGTGGTCAGAACCTGATCAAAGAAGAGATCGTCAAGTACAACCTGAACCGCGTGGTGGTATCGGCCTGCTCGCCTCGCATGCACGAGCCCACGTTCCGAGCTGCCGTCGCCGAGGTTGGCCTGAACCCGTTCCTGATGGAGATGGCCAACATCCGCGAGCAGTGCACCTGGGCTCACGGGCACGATCCAGAGGGAGCGATGGACAAGGCCAGAGACTTGACGGCGTCCGCCGTCGCCAAAGCCCGGTTCCTCGTGCCGCTGGATATGATCAAGGTCCCGGTCACAAAGCGTGCTATGGTCATCGGCGGAGGCGTAGCCGGGATCAGCGCCGCGTTGGACCTGGGCGATCAGGGAATCGAAACCATCCTCGTGGAAAAGCAGCCGACCATCGGGGGAACGATGGCCCAACTGAACAAGACGTTCCCCACGATGGACTGTAGCATATGAATCCTCGCCCCCAAGATGGTTGACGCGGCGCGTCACCCCAAAGTGGATGTGAGGACGTATACAGAAGTCGAACGTGTGGAAGGCTTTGTCGGCAACTTTCAAGTGCAGTTACGCGAAAAGTCACGGTACGTGTACGCAGACCGCTGCAACGGCTGTGGCGAATGCTCCAATGTCTGCCCGATCGAGGTCCCCAATTACTTTGAGATGAACCTCGCTCCGCGCAAGGCAGCTTACGTGCCGATGAGCCAGTCGGTCCCCCTCGTCTACACCATTGACGAGGAGGCGTGCATCCACTGCTACAAGTGCGTCGAAGCGTGCGGCAAGCTGGATGCCATCGACTTTGAGATCGAGGATAAGCTGGTCTGGGAAGACATCGGCGCGATCATCGTCGCCACCGGATACAGTCACTTTGACCCCAGCGTGATGCCCGAGTATGGCTACGGCCGGTTCCCCAACGTGATCACCGCTATGGAGATGGAGCGGTTGGGCAACTCTGCCGGCCCGACCTCCGGAAACGTGATCCGCCCCTCAGATGGCAAGAATCCCGAGCGCCTGGCGATCATCAACTGTGTGGGCTCGCGTGACAAACGGTTCAACCCCTGGTGCTCCAATTTCTGCTGCATGTACGCCATCAAGAATGCCATCCTGCTCAAGCAAGCCAATCCCGAAATGCACATCACCGTGTACTATATGGACATTCGTACTCCGTCCAAAGGATACGAAGAGTTCTACGATCGGGCGCGCGATATGGGCATTCACTTCTCGCAGGGCCGCCCCAGCATGATCACCGAAGACCCCGCAACGCACGACCTCTACGTGCACTCGGAGGATATGGCGTTGGGGTTGGCCGTCGAGCGCGAATTCGACATGGTGATGCTGAACCAGGCGGCCGTTCCACAGCCGGACGTGGACGAGATGAGCTCGGTGCTCAACGTCAGCCAGAGCCCCGGCGGATGGTACATGGAATATCACCCCAAGCTGCGGCCGATGGACAGCCCCACGGACGGCGTCTTTTTTGCTGGCGCCTGCCAGGGGGTGAAGGACATCCCAGCCAGTGTGGCCCAGGGATCGGCGTCTGCGGCGCGAGCCGGGCGAATACTTCACGCCCCCGAGTGGGAGATCGAACCGACAGTGGCCTATGTGTGGGAAGATCGCTGCGTGAGCGCCCAAGGCCGCAAGTGCGGCATCTGCTCCCAGGCTTGCCCGTACGGCGCGATCGACTACGAGCAAGGCACGGCAGCCAAGGTGATCACGGCCAAGTGTCACGGCTGTGGAGGCTGCGTGGCTGAATGCCCGCACAACGCGATCACCCAGTTGCACTTTACCGACGCCCAGCTCCTGGCTCAGATCCACGCTCTGCTGGCGGTAAGACCAGAGGAAAAGATCCTCGCCTTCCGCTGCCACTGGTGCTCCTACGGCGGCGCCGACCTGGCTGGAACAAGCCACTTTGAGTACTCGTCCAACGAGCGCGGGCTGCGCGTGATGTGTTCTGCGCGAATGGACACAGACTTTATCTATGAAGCATTCCGCCTTGGCGCCGGTGCAGTCCTGTTCTCTGGCTGCCACCCTCAAGACTGCCACTATATCACCGGGCAGCCTATCGGCGCTCGTCGTGCGGAGCGCATGCTGAACGCGTTCGAAAAGATGGGCATGACGCCCGGCCGGTTCCGCATCGCGTGGATCAGCGCGGCCGAAGGCGACAAGTATGCTGAGGTGATCAACGAGATGCAGGAGGTATTGGACTCGATCCCCAAGGAAAAACTGGCGGAAGAGATCGAAGAGATGCGTCCAACGATGGAACGACGTGCTCGCCGGCTGCGCGAGGTGCCCGAAGTCGAGGAAGCGTTCGAGTACTCGCGCGCCCTCGAAGCGGCCATCGTCGGGAAGGAGGAGTAGCATGGCTCACGGATCATCCAAGAGTTTCACCGATGAGGTACGTGCCATCCCTGGGGGAGAGCACCTGGAAACCTGCTACGCGTGCGGGACGTGCGTCAGCGCGTGTATGATCCAGCAAAAGGTCGAGCCAGAGTACAACCCGCGCCGCCTGCTGCGCCTGGTCATGATGGATATGCGCAAAGAAGCCTTCGAGAGCCCGACCACCTGGCTCTGTTCGGCGTGCGACCTGTGCTATCCGGCCTGCCCTCAGCAGATCTACATCTCGGGCATGATTGGCGCGGTCAAGCAGTTGGCCATCGAGGCCGGGCACACCTCCCCGCTGGAGGTCGTCTCGGTAGATGAGTCGCTCTGCTCCGGCTGCGGGATCTGCGTGTTGGCCTGCCCATACGAAGCGCCTCATCTGGTCGAGAAAGAGATCGATGGCCAGATGGACCGCGTCTCCGAGGTGGACAAGGACAAGTGCATGGGCTGCGGCACGTGCGTGGCCGCCTGCCCGCTCGGTGCGATCTCCCGCGAGGGAGTCAGCAACGAGGAAATCGTCGTGCAGATCGCTGTCCCAGAGCAAGAGAAGAACGTGCCACGTCTGGTCGTCTTTGTGTGCGACTGGTGTCTCCGTGCCGACGATGACGTGGAACTGCTGGAAAGCTATCCCGACAACGTCCGCGTCATCCACATCCCCTGTTCTGGCCGTATCGACCCGGAGATGGCGCTGCTCGCGCTGCGTTCTGGGATCGACGGCGTGCTGGTCTGCGGCTGTGCGCCGGGCGAATGCCACTATAAGCGGGGCACATACGTCAGCGCCTGCAAGATAGGACTGCTGGGCCGGATGTTCGATCAGATGAACCTGACAGATAGCCGGGTGCGCTTTGTCCAGATCGGCACGCAGGACCGGACCCGCATCCGTCAGGAGGTAGACGCCATGCTCGGACATCTGGTGGTGCGGAGCCTGGCGACTCAAGAGGAGGCAGGATAATGGCCAAACCCAAGGCAGCGTTCTACTGGGCCGCCAGTTGTGGCGGCTGCGAGATCACCATCGCCGAGCTGTTCATGCGGCTGATCACGGTTGGAGAGCTGGTCGACATTGTCTTTTGGCCTTGCGCGATGGATTTCAAGTACGACGATGTCGAGGCCATGGAGGATGGCGAGATCGATGTCTGCTTTTTCAACGGCGCGATACGCACCAGCGAGAACGAGCACCTCGCCAAGCTCCTCCGCCGTAAGTCCAAGATACTGGTCGCTTTTGGCTCGTGTGCCAATGAGGGCGGCATCCCCGCCCTGGCCAACCTGTTCGATGCGGCGTCGATCCTGGAGCGCGTATACAAGACAATTCCCTCTCTCGACGACACGCGCGGCACGATACCTGTCCCCAGCACCCAAATGCCCGAAGGCGAGATCACTCTCCCCACCTTCTACGACCGGGTCAAGACGTTGGCCCAGACCGTGGACGTAGACTACTACATGCCCGGCTGCCCTCCGGTCGTCGAGCAGGTGTGGAACGTCCTTCAGGTCATCCTATCCGGACAGCTCCCGGCCAAGGGCGCCGTGATCGGCGCCGATGACAAGACCAACTGCGACGAATGCCCGCGCCAGAAGGTGCAGGCAGGTATGCGCATTGTGGAATTCAAGCGCCCGCACGAGGTCGAACTCGACCCGGATCTGTGTTTCCTGGCGCAGGGAGTGCTCTGCTACGGCCCGGCAACCCGTGCTGGATGCGGCCGGCCCTGTATCGAAGGGAACATGCCTTGCCGCGGCTGCTACGGCCCGCCGGACGGCGTCGTCGATCAGGGCGCCAAGCTGCTCAGTGCCATCGGTGCGCTCATCGATACGGACAATCCGGACGAGATCGAGCACACCTTGGACTCGCTGGTAGATGTGGTCGGTACGTTCTACCGCTTCAGCCTGGCCGACTCTATCCTGAGCGAGCTCAAGTACAAGTAGGCGCGGCTGCGACGCCCGTCTGTCAAAGGATGGCAATATGAAAACGAAAATCAGCATCGATCCGATCACCCGCCTCGAAGGTCACGGCCGTATCGACCTGTTCCTGAACGAGGATGGAGGACTGGCCAACGCCTACCTGGTCGTCCCCGAGCTGCGAGGCTTTGAAAAGTTCAGCGAGGGACGGCCTGTCGAGGAGATGCCCCGCATCACACAGCGCATTTGCGGGGTCTGCCCCATCGCCCATCACGTGGCTGCGGCCAAGGCAGGGGATGCCGTCTATCACGTCCAGATCCCCTCAGCAGCCGCCAAGATCCGCGAGCTGATGTACTCGGCCTTTTTCGTCGCCGACCACGCGACGCACTTTTACGTGCTCGGCGGTCCGGACTTTGTCGTTGGCCCCCACGCACCCAAGTCCGAGCGCAACATCCTGGGCGTGGTCCGCAAGGTAGGAAAAGAGATCGGCGGGCAGGTGATGGACGCGATCAAGGCCAACCACGAGATCACGGCGATCATCGGCGGGCGGTACATCCACCCCGTGGGCGCGCTCATCGGCGGGGTCAGCAAGCCCCTCACCGAAGAGGATCGCCAGGAAATCATCGCCCGTGCAGAGGCATCGATCGAGTTTGCCAAGTTCTCGCTCCAGCTCTTTGGGGACGTCGTTCTCAAGAACCAGGCGTACGTCGACCTCATCCTCAGCGACACGTTCACCCACAGGACCCACTACATGGGCCTCGTGGACGAGAACAACAAAGTGAACTTTTACGACGGCCAGGTGCGCGTCGTGGGACCGGATGGGGACGAGGTGATCAAGTACAAGCCAGAAGAGTACCTGGACGCCATCGCCGAGCACGTTGAGCCGTGGACCTATCTCAAGTACCCGTACATCAAGAAGGTGGGCTGGAAGGGATTCGTCGACGGCCCGGACAGTGGGGTCTATCGCGCCTCGCCGCTCAGCCGGCTCAACGCCTCCGACGGCATGGCCACGCCGCTGGCGCAGGCCGAGTACGAGCGCTTCTTCGACACGCTCGGCGGCAAGCCGGTGCACGCGACACTGGCCACGCACTGGGCGCGGCTCGTAGAGCTCCTCTACGCTGCCGAACGGACGCTGGAACTGGCCCAGGACCCCGAGATCACCAGCCCCAACGTGCGCACCATCCCCACGGGTACGCCCGATGAGGGAGTAGCGATCGTCGAGGCCCCGCGCGGCACGCTCACCCATCACTATATCACCGACGAACGCGGCATCCTTCAAAAGGTGAACCTCATCGTCGGCACGACCAACAACTATGCGGCGATCAGTATGTCGGTCAAGAAGGCGGCCCAGGGGCTCATTCAGCCCGGACAGCCGGTGACCGACGGCATCCTCAATACCATAGAGATGGCCTTCCGCGCGTATGACCCGTGTCTCGGGTGCGCGACCCACGCCATGCCGGGCGAGATGCCCCTGCTGGTGCGTGTCTACAGCCACGATCGCGAGCTCGTGCAAGAGATCCGCCGGGACTAGGAGGCGACGATGACCAAGCGAGGACTGACTGAAAAGAGAACCACAGACAAAGAGATCGCGCTCGAACGGACGATGGTCACGCGCCACTACCTGATGACCTGGGACCTCGACCGCTGCGTGGGATGCCAGATCGGGCCGCTGGTCTGCCCCAAGGAGGCCGTCCTTCACGTGGATGGAGAGATCGTGGACGGCCGGCTGGTCAAAAAGTCGTCGATCGACATCGACGCCGACAAGTGCGTGCTGTGCGGCATGTGTGAGGTGATGTGTCCCAAGAACGCGATCACGCTGACGATCAACGGCACGCGCGAGAACCCCGTCCTCACCTACGAAGCTTTCCCGGACCTGATCCAGTCTACGGTCTTTGATCGAGAGCAGTTCGACTGGAGCCGGAAGGACTTTGTGATCGACAACTGCCCCACCGAGGTCATCAGCTACGACGAACCGGGAGACACCCTGCTGGTCGACGACGCGCACTGTATCCGCTGTCGACAGTGCGAGGTCGCCAGCGATGGCGCCTTCCAGGTGTCGCAGCCGTGGGAGGGCAGCGTGGAGCTGCGCAGTGAAAAGTGCGTCGAAGGGTGCCTGGCCTGTGCCGACATCTGCCCCACGCGCGCGCTGCACGTCGACGAGGAGGGCGCACTGGCCCTGGCAGACTACTACTGCATCAAGTGCGGCGCGTGCATGCAGGTCTGCCCGGTCAAAGCCGAGTACGCCGAGTACGAGGTCACGATCGAGTCCCAGGGAGTGACAAAGACGGTGACCCACCAGCGGGTGACCAACGCCGAGGATCTCCCCGTCTGGGTCGAGCGCTGGCGTGTCCAGCATACGCCGGTGCAGAGTGCGGCGTGGATCACTGCGCTGACCCAAATGGCCGACGACAAGGCCGGCTCGGTCGAGATCGACCGGACGAGAGCACTCCGGCGACGCGACCTGCTCAAAGCCCTGGTGGGGGGCAGAGCGCTGCTGGGCGAAGAGTAGCAGCAGTCACAGGTTCGAGCATTACCGAGATGTCCAATAAGGTGCGATGCACATCTGTGTGCATCGCACCTTTTTCATCCCGCTCCAAGGGGACAGACGTGTAGAGGAGAACGACGTGAGCGCCCACCTGACACAGCCTCCCCCCGACCCGCGCGAATCGATGCCGGATCTGCCCGACCACGTGACCGGGGTCCTGCGGCGCGCCCTCGCCAAGAGCCCTGGTCAGCGATACGCTACGGCAGGAGAGCTTGCCCGCGCCCTGGAGCGTGGAGGGGAGGGCGGCTTTCCATAGCCGCCGGGACTCTGACTCACTGTTTCCTATCCTTTGCGCAAGCAACGGCCCGGCCTCCCGCGCACGCGGGAACCCGGGCCGTTGAATGTGGCTGAAAGCCTAGTCCACGTAGATCTCGACGCGCTCGCCACCCTCCTGGTCCTCAACCTCGACCAGCTTGCCGGACGCGCCCTCCTGGATGGCCGCGATCAGCTCTTCCCAGTCGATCTCTTCCGTATCTGAGGCATAGCGGGCTCCGATCTTGATCCCGGCCTTGACCAGGGGCATCGGCAGGTTGACCTTTACCTTGGCCTTGCCCGTCTCCAGGTTGGTCACGCGGACGTGGAACCAGCGTGGAGATCTCGTGGTCGGTGCCTCGACCTCCGATGCCTCACCGTTCAGCGCGCCCAGCAGCCTGGCGCCCTCTTCCACGGTGATCTGGCCTTCGCTGACCATCCGCAAAATGCGTGTACGTTCCTCACTCATCCCGATCCCTCCTTGAATTCAAGTTTGGTCCAGTCCGGAGCGCCTTCGCGATGATGCGGACCTGCTCCGCACTTGAGCGCAGAGTGCTACGCGCTGCCTCGTCGCTCCCTGTAAATGTTCAAGAGATGAACCATTTTTCATCTCTCTCGAGGAGGATTATACCACAGAACCTAACGTTTGTCAATAGGCAGTTTAGACATCTTTACATTTTGATTGATTTTCTTGCCTGCCGACCCTGTCCTGCAGCTTGGAGAGTCGGGGAATCGGAAGATCGGGGTTTGGGTGGGCGGCTTTGCCGCCCACCCAAACCCCAAATACCTTTGCCTACCACGTTTGACTGGAATGTGGTTTGATGGTATACTGACTATCCTTTAGATCGCGCCGCTGCCTGGGTCAAGAGAGTGTCGCGCAGGATCCATGCGGGTCACATTGCGCACACGCTCGTAGCTTTCGTCCGTCGAGCGACATATCCAGTCGATCTTGCGCATGCTCGATTTGTCGTGTACTCCTCAGAGTGATTCTTTCTTGACTGCAAGACATGCGTCAAAGAGTCAATCGACCACTACTTCTTGCATTCTCGCACAGGTTGTCTCTTTCAGTTCCGGCTCATCCGGGTGAGGAGGTGAATCGAGAAAATCTCTTCTGTGCACAACTCTATCGTTCAATCTGTGTTCAGTGATACCAAGGAGGGTAGATAGAAATGGAAAAGATGAATCGACGCGAGTTCCTGCGCGCGGCAGCCTTGAGCGCCGCCGGAGCAGCGGTCGTGGCCTGCCAGCCCCAGACGGTCATCGTCACCGAAGAAAAGATCGTGACCCAGGTCGTCAAAGAGACCGTCGAGGTCAAGACGGAGGTCGAGGTCACCAAGGAGGTGGTCAAGGAGGTCACCAAGGAGGTCGAAAAGATCGTCGAGGTGACCAAGATGCCCGAGGAGATCAAGGAGGCACCCGCCCTGTTCGCCATGGTCGCTGAGGGCAAGCTGCCCCCGGTGGGCGAGCGCATCCCGCTCGATGCGCGCGTCGTGCAGGTGTACGAAAGCATCGGCACCTACGGCGGCACCTGGCGCCGTGTGGCCATCGGCCCGGGCGACGTCGGCTCGTGGGCTCACCGCCTCAGCTATGACTGCGCGCTGCGCTATGAGGCGGACGCGGCGACGATCATGCCGCACATCGCCAAGGGCTTTGAGGTCAGCGACGATGGCGCGAGCTTTACCTTTATGCTGCGCAAGGGGCACAAGTGGTCGGATGGTGAGCCCTACACCGCAGACGACCTCATGTTCTGGTACGAAGACGTCATGCTCGATACAGATCTGACGCCTGCCGGTATCGGCGGCATGCTTGCGGTCAAGGGCGAGCCGGTGGTGATCGAGAAAATCGACGACTACACGGTCAAGTGGTCGTTCGCTGATGCGTACGGTCTCTTCATCGCCTGGATGGCCTCTACGCGCTATGACTGGGCCTTCTCCGGCTACCCCAAGCACTTTATGAGCCAGTTCCACGCCAGCTATGGCAAGAAAGAGGATCTGGACGCAGCGGCCAAGGAGGCAGGGTTTGACGATTGGATGGGCAGGTTCTGGAACAGGCGAGGCTGGCAGCAGACCGTCGATGCCGGCAAGCCGGATCTCAGGACCTGGAACGCCGCCAAGCTGCCGCCCGACATCCCGGCAGTCGTGGAGCGCAACCCGTACTACTTTTTAGTGGACCCCGAGGGGAATCAGCTTCCGTACATCGACCGCATCCGCCTGGACGTGGTGGAGAACATTGACATCCTCAACCTCAAGGCCGTCGCCGGCGCGGTGGACATGCAGATGCGCCACCTGAGCTGGGAGAACTTGCCGCTCTTTTACGAGAACGCCGCACAGGGCGACTATCGCGTCTTCCAGTGGACCCTGGCTGAGGGCTCGCAGTGCTGCTTCCACTTTAACCTGTGCCACGAGGACCCCGGCCTGCGCGAGCTGGAAGAGACCAAAGAGTTCCGCCAGGCGCTGTCGATCGCCATCGACCGTGAGGAGGTCAAGGAGGTCGTCTACCAGGGCCTGGGCACGGCGCGGCAGGCCTCCGTGCTGCCCGCGGTACTGGGCTACAAGCCCGAGTTCGCTGAGGCCTGGGCGCAGTACGACCCGGCCACGGCGAACGAGATGCTCGACGCGATCGGTCTCACCGCGCGCGACGAGGAGGGCTTCCGCAAGCGCCTGGACGGGGAAAAGCTGACGATCAACATCGAGTACGCCCCCGTCTTTGGCCCGTGGGGCGACGTGGCCGAGATGGCCTCCAAGTACTGGGCCGAGGTCGGCGTCCGCGCCTTCCCCAAGGAAGAGTCGCGGCCGCTCTTTAGCGAGCGCGGCGACCTGGGCACGGTGCAGGACATGTCGATCTGGACCATGGATCGCTGCGCGCACCCGCTGCTCGACCCGCTCTACTGGATGCCCAGGCGCGGCGGCACGCCGGCGAGCGTCGGCGCGCTCTACTGGGACTGGTGGAACAGCAACGGCGAGCAGGGCGAGGAGCCTCCGCCCGAGGTGCTCAAGTCCTACGAGCTCTACGAGGCGTGCAAGACGGCCAAGAGCGTGGAAGAGCTCAAGGGGTACTCGGAAGAGCTGTTCGCCCTCAACGCCGATCAGGTTTGGTTCATCGGCGTGGTCGGCCTGCTGCCGCACATCGGCGTAGTCAAGAACAACTTCCGCAACGTGCCCGATGGACCGGAGAACGTCTCCGACTGGCTCTGTCTGTCGCCGGGCAATACCACCATCGAGCAGTACTGGATCGAGGAAGGCTAGTTCGGTACCAATCTTCGGGTGGCGGGACCCCCGGCAGTGGGTCCCGCCACCGGGTTCACCTTGCCAACCGCCGCGAATGGAACGTGCCGTGATCCGAGGCTCTCGCAGGGGAAGCGCGCGAGTGCCTACCTCCGCAGGGGAGGCCCGACATGATTGGCTACATTCTGAGAAGGATTGTGCTCACCATCCCGACGATCGCAGTGATCTCGCTGATCTCATTCATCATCATCCAACTGCCTCCCGGTAGCTGGCTGGACACACACATCGCCCGGCTGATGGAGACGGGAGAGACGCTCACCGAACAAGAGATCGAAGCGATCAAGGCCATGTACGGGCTGGACAAGCCCATGCCCATGCAGTACGTGACCTGGGTGTGGGGCAGCCTACACGGCGACTTTGGCATTTCCTACGAGTGGGGTGTACCGGTGGGGGATCTGATCTGGCAGCGCCTGGCGCTGACGGTGACGATCTCGTTTACGGCCATGATCTTTATCTGGCTGGTGTCGTTTCCGGTGGCCATCTATGCGGCCACGCACCAGTACTCGATCCTCGACTACCTGTTTTCCTTCCTGGGCTTTATCGGGTTGGGTGTGCCCAGCTTTCTGCTCGCCCTGGTTGGCCTGTGGGTCGCCTACCGTTACTTTGACACCGACCTGGCAGGCCTCTTCTCAAGCGAGTACATCGAGGCGCCGTGGAGCTGGGGCAAGTTCCTCGATATGCTCAAGCACATGTGGTTCCCGCTGATCATCCTCGGCATCGGGGGGACGGCGAGCCTGATCCGCCACACGCGGGCCAACCTGCTGGACCAGATCCGGATGCCTTACGTCACCACCGCCCGGGCCAAGGGGCTTACGGAGCGAAGGCTATTGGTCAAGTACCCGGTCCGCGTGGCCCTGCGCCCCTTTGTGGCCACGGTGGGCTACCAGCTCCCTGCGCTCGTCTCTTCGGGCGGCATTGTGGCCGTCGTGCTCAGCCTACCGACCTCGGGGCCGCTGCTGCTCAGGGCGCTGATGACGCAGGACATGTTCCTGGCGGGCACGTTCGTGATGATGCTCAGCATCCTGACCGTGATTGGCCAACTGCTCTCCGACATCTTGCTCATCTTTGTCGACCCACGCATTCGCTTCGAAAGCTGATCGACCCAGCCGGCTGAGGAGTAAAGGAGCGCGCGACGCATGTCCGAGACATCGCCCAAAGCGGGAGCACTGGACGAATTGGCAGACAAGGAACGGATCTTTGTCGCCTCGCAGTGGCAGTTGATGTGGTGGAAGTTCCGCAGGCACAAGCCGGCGATCCTGGGCGGGATCATCGTCATCCTCCTCTACCTGATCGCCTTCTTTTGCGAGGTAGTCGCCGTCTACGATCCCAAGGACTATAGCCGGCTCCACACCTACGCGCCGCCGCAGCGGATCCGCTTCTTCGATCAGGGGCGCTTTCAGCTCCGGCCCTTTGTCTACGGCCTGGAGGGCGTGCGCGACCCAGTGACGACGCGCGTGTCGTTCACGGTCAACACGGAGCGCAAGTACCCGGTCAAGTTCCTTGCCCGCGGTGAGCCGTACAAGCTGTGGGGCCTGTGGGACGGGGACTTTCACCTGATCACGTTCGAGAACACGGATGGCGACGGGACGCTCTTTCTCTTTGGCACCGACCGCATGGGGCGCGACGTCTACTCGCGGATCATGTACGGCGGGCGGACGTCGATGTCGATCGGCCTGGTCGGGGTGTTTATGACCTTTGCCTTTGGGATCACGATCGGCGGGTTCTCCGGGTACTATGGCGGTCTGCTCGATGCGATCGTGCAGCGCGTGATCGAGTTCATCCGCTCGCTGCCCAGCATCCCGCTGTGGATGGCACTGAGCGCGTCCCTGCCCGATGACTGGCAGCCGATCAAGATCTATTTCGCGATCACGATCATCCTCTCGATCCTGAACTGGACGGGCCTGGCGCGGGTGGTGCGCAGCCAGTTCCTCGCCCTCCGTGAGGAGGATTTCGTGATGGCCGCCCAGTTGGCTGGAGCGAGCGAGCCACGGATCATCTTCCGGCACCTGGTGCCGGCGTTCCTGAGCCACATCATCGCCTCGATCACGGTCAGCGTCCCGGGCGTGATCCTGAGCGAGACCAGCCTCAGCTTCCTCGGACTGGGCATCCGCCCACCGGCGATCAGTTGGGGCGTACTGCTGCAGGAGGCGCAGAACCTGCGAGCCGTGGCCACGGCACCGTGGGTCATGGCGCCCGGCTTGTTCGTGATCATCGTCGTGCTGTGCTACCAGTTCCTGGGCGACGGCCTGCGCGACGCCGCAGATCCGTATTCCAGGTAAGGATTCCCCAACGCACGCGCGAGGCCGCTCCCTCCCCTGTGGCTTTGCCACGGGGGAGGATTGGGTGGGGGCCGCTGCGCTACCGCGCGAGGCGGGCCGTCGTGTGGGGCGCTCCTCGTTTTGACTTGGATGCCATCTGATGGTATACTTGTCTTACTCTTCCGTCTCCATCAGCGCTGAACCTACCTGTATACATAGTTACGTTTACGACACTCCTTACTGCTTTTCTGTGTCTTCTCAGAGAGTGGGGGAACTGGCTCCAGACTTCCGAAGTCTGCCAGACTTCGGAAGTCTTTCCCCCGAATCATTGAGATGATACGCTTTTCATTTCTATACAGTACATCCGAGAGCGATAGCGAACCAGAGTGGATATCCAGTTGATGATCTGCAGACCACAGGTCGAGAAAGGGGGTGCCCTGGACACAAACCGCACAGAACTGGCACTTGGTATTCCGTTTGCTTTTCTTACAGTTCGATGGAGAGGAGAAACATTCCCATGGCAGAGAAACTGAACCGACGTGACTTTCTTCGGCTCTCGGCGTTGACGGCGGCGGGCGTCGCCGTAGCGGCCTGCGCCAAGCAGGCCACCGAGGCGCCCACCAAGGCGGCAGCGCCGACCGCCACCACGGCAGCGGCAGCGCCGACAGCGACGCCAGTGCCCGCTGGACCATCCACCAAGCAGGCTCCCGCGTTGATCGACAAGGTCAAGGCGGGCTCGCTGCCCGCGCTCGAGGAGCGGCTCACCGCCGAGCCCGAGGTCGTCCCCGTGATCGAACAGATCGGCAAGTACGGCGGCGACATGGGCCTCGGCACGCTCGGCGTCGCCGACGGGGCCATCTTTTCCCGCTACACCGAGTACGAGAACCTGGCCCGCTGGGACGTCGACTGGACCGACGTCGTCCCCAACATCGCCAAGAGCTGGGAGGTCCAGGACGAGGGCAAGACCTTTGTCTTTTCGCTGCGCAAGAACATGAAGTGGTCGGACGGGGAACCGTTCACCGCGGACGACTATCTGTTCTGGTACGAAGAGAACACCGACACCGAGTTGACCCCCGTCTTCTCCACCACGTGGAGCACGTTCGGGGGGCCAGCGGTGCTCACCAAGGAGGACGACTATACCATCAAGTGGTCCTTCGCCGATCCCTACGGCCTCTTTCTGCAGCGTCAGGCCACCCCCAGCGGGAGCAACATCGCGCGCCCCAAGCACTGGCGGCAGCAGTTCTTCCCCGCCTACGCGGACAAGGCCGAGCTGGAGGCCATGACCAAGGAAGCAGGGGTGACCTACTGGTACGAGGCCTACGGCAACTGGACCAACCCGCGCCTCAACCCGGACCACCCGTGCGTCTGGGCCTGGCATTACACCGGCGTCCTGGGCGATAGCCCGCAGTTCATCGCCGATCGCAACGCCTACTACTTTTGCACCGACCCGGAGGGCAACCAGCTCCCCTACCTCGACCGGGAGGTCTACCAGGTCGCGGCCGACTCCCAGGCGATCGTCATGATGGCCGTCTCGGGCGAGATCAGCTACCAGGGCCGGCACATCGCCTCCCTGGCCAACAAGCCGCTCTTTATGGACAACATGGAAAAGGCCGACATCCGCTTCATCGACACCGTCGGCTCGGGCATGAACGACTGCTTGCTCGGCATCAACCTGAACCACAAGGACCCGGTGCTGGCCGAGCTGTTCCAAAAGAAGGACTTTCGCATCGCCCTCTCGCACGCCATCAACCGGCAAGAGATCATTGACGTCGTCGGCCTTGGCATCGGCACGCCGTGGCAAGGGGCACCCCTACCCGAGTCGCCGCTCTACAATGAGACACTGGCCAAGCAGTACACCGAGTACGATCCCGACAAGGCCAACGAAATGCTCGACGAGATCCTGCCCGACAAGGACAGCGAGGGCATGCGCCTCCGCCCGGATGGGGAGCCGCTGGGCCTCGTGGTCGAGATCACCGCGGGCCAGCAGAACCGCATCGACTCCACGGAGCTGATCAAGAGCTACTGGGCAGACGTCGGGATCCGGATCACAGCCAAGGCGGAGGACCGTTCGCTGTTCTACGAGCGCAAGGATGCCTGGGAGCACGACATAGCGTTGTGGGGTGGCGACGGCGGCATGGACGTCGTCCTCGAGCCGCGCTGGTACTTCCCCTTCTCCGGCGAGTCACTCTATGCCACGGGATGGGCGAGGTGGTACGGCTCCGGCGGCAAGGAGGGTGTGGAACCCCCCGAGGCGGCCAAGAAGCAGATGGAGCTGTATGACCAGCTCAAGGCCACCGTGGGCACCGAGGCGCAGAACGAGCTCATGACCGAGATCCTCAACATGGCACAGGAGCAGTTCTGGGTCATGGGCACCTACCGCGGAGGTCCCGGCTACGAGGTCTGCAAGAACAAGTTCCGTAACGTCAAGAACCCCAACCTGGGCTCCTGGCTCTACCCGAACCCGGGCCCGCAGAACCCCTGCCAGTTCTACTGGGAGGAGTAGGCGTTCGTTCGAGGGGAGGCCCACCACGGGCCTCCCCTGTACCTAACGGCAGACCAGGCAATGGTAGATTGCGCTTCCAGCGTGACGAACCTTGAGGGCAACGTGACGTCACGCTCAAAGCGCGATCTATGATTCCGTCGGATGATGCTAACCCGGAATGCGTCAATAGCGTGGTAGAGAGGAAGGTCAATATGCTGCAATTCATCCTTCGCAGGTTCCTGCTGATGATCCCGACCTTACTGGTCATCTCGCTGGTCTCCTTTGTCGTCATGCAGCTCCCTCCCGGCGACTTTCTGACCACCTACATCGCAAGCGTGGCCGAACAGGACGGCATGGTCGACGAGGCGCTGGTGGCGGCGCTGCGTCACCGCTACGGCCTCGACCAGCCGCAGTACGTGCGCTACCTCAAGTGGATCGGCAACATCTTTCAGGGCGAGTGGGGCCGCTCCCTGGAGTGGGACCGCCCGGTCAAGGAGCTGATCGGGACGCGGATCGGGCTGACCTTTATCATCTCCCTGACCACGCTCTTGATCGGCTGGATGATTGCCTTTCCGGTGGGGATCTATTCTGCCATCCGGCAGTACTCGGTTGGCGACTACGTCTTTACCGCCATCTCGTTCATCGGCCGCGGCATCCCCAACTTTTTGCTGGCCCTGGTCTTTATGTATGCGATTTTCAAGCTTTTTAACTACAACCCGGCAGGGCTCTTTTCCAAGGAATACCAGGAAGCGCCGTGGAGTTTTGCCAAGGTCGTGGACCTGCTCAAGCACCTGTGGGTGCCGGTGTTCGTGATCAGCGTCGGCAGCACCGCCGGCCTGATCCGGACCATGCGCGCCAACCTGCTGGACGAGCTGCACAAGCCCTACGTCACCACAGCCCGGGCCAAGGGATTGAAGGAGAACAAGCTGACCTTCAAGTACCCGGTGCGCGTGGCCCTCAACCCCTTTGTCAGCACCGTGGGCTGGGCCCTACCCGGCCTGATCTCGGGCACGACCATCGTCTCCATCGTCCTCGGCCTGCAGACCACCGGGCCGCTGTTGCTGCGCGCCTTGCAGTCCCAGGACATGTACCTGGCCGGGAGCTTTCTGCTGCTCTTGAGCGCGCTGACCGTCCTCGGCACGTTCATCTCGGACGTTCTGCTGGCCTGGCTGGACCCGCGCATTCGCCTGACAGGGTAGGAGCAGGTACCCATGAGCCTGGAGAATCGAGACACCGTCACTGCCCCGCGAAAACAGGTTTCGGAAGTATATGACGCCATCGTTCCCCGCGAAGAAGAGCGAATATACGTCGCCTCGCAGTGGCAGTTGATGAAATGGAAATTCCAAAAGCACAAGATGGCCATCTTTGGCGGGGTCGTGTTGATCGTCTTTTACGTCCTGGCCATGTTCTGCGAGTTCTTTGCCCCGTACGACCCGCTCAAGTTCGATCCCAAGTTGATCTTTGTGCCCCCGCAGCAGATCCACTTTCGCGACGAGAACGGATTCCGCGGCCCGTTTGTCTATGGGATCAAGCAGCAGATCGACCCGGTGAGCTTTCGGCGGACGTACGCCTCGGATCCGACCCGGACATACAAGGTCAAGCTCTTTGCCAAGGGCGATCCCTACGAGATGTGGGGGGTGTTCGAGGGCAACCTGCACTTTATCGGTACCGAGGAGAACGCGGGGCCGCTGCACCTGGTAGGCACGGATCGAATGGGGCGGGACCTTCTCTCGCGGTTGATCACCGGATCGCGGATCTCGCTGTCGATCGGCCTGGTGGGCGTGTTCAGCAGCCTGATCCTGGGCATCCTGATCGGCGGCTTTTCGGGGTACTATGGCGGGCTCATCGACGTACTGTCGCAGCGCTTGATCGAGTTCCTGCGCTCCGTGCCCACACTGCCCCTGTGGATGGCCCTGAGTGCGGCCGTGCCTCCTTTCTGGTCGCCGACCAGGGTCTATTTCGGCATTACCATCATCCTCTCCCTGATCGGTTGGACCGGTATGGCCCGCGTGGTGCGCAGCAGGTTCCTGGCCCTGCGCGAGGAAGACTTTGTCATGGCCGCCCAGTTGGCCGGGTCGAACGAGTTCCGGATCGTGGTGCGGCACATGGTGCCCTCTTTTCTGAGCCACATCATTGCCTCGGTGACCCTGTCCATCCCCGGGATGATCCTGGGCGAGACCTCGCTCAGCTTTCTCGGCGTCGGGCTGCGACCCCCGGTGGTCAGTTGGGGGGTGATGCTGCAGGAGGCGCAGCAGTTGAGCGCCGTCGCCCTCTCGCCCTGGCTGCTCGCCCCTGGTGTGGCAATCGTCCTCGCCGTGCTTTGCTTTAATTTCCTGGGGGACGGCCTGCGCGACGCCGCGGACCCCTACTCGCGCTAGTCCGGGCCTCTTGGACCGCACTCTGGAGCGTGGGCCATACGGCCCACGCTCATTGTCTTGCTCTCGCTTTCTCGTTCTCGCTTCTCGTTCCGACGGTCCCCGTCGAAATGCCCTCCTCAGCCCACCGCGTCAAAGGCCTTTGCGGACGCGCCACATCACAGGGATGGGATACAGAGGTGGTTGACGGAGAAGGCCCACCCGCCCGATCCCCAAGGAGAAACGCACATGCTCAGCCGGTACAACCCTGTAGACATCGAGCACGCCCTGCGCGCGACCTCTCCGCCCCCGCCCTTCCCCTCGGCGGCTGATCGCCCTGCCTGGGACGAGGTGCGCAAGGCGCTGGGAGACGAGTGCGTGATGGAGGCCCTGTCTTGCGCAGAAGAGTTCACCTCGGGCCCGATCCCGGCCCTGCCCGCCACCCTCTACCTCGAGTTCTCCCGCACCGGGCAGCGAGAGGGATACCAGATCCCGAGAGGGCAGCGGCGAGAGATGCTGTGGGCCCTGGCCCTGGCCGAATGCCTGGAGGCAGAAGGGCGCTACCTCGACCCCCTGCTCGACGTCGCCTGGGCCATCTGCGAGGAGAGCAGTTGGGCGCTTCCCGCCCACCAACGCGCGCTCACCCAAATGGAGCGTCCAGTGATCGACCTGGGCGCGGCAGCGACGGCGCTCGAACTGGCCGAGCTGGATGCCCTGCTGGGCTCGGCGCTCGATCCGGCCCTGGGCCAGCGGATCCGCTACGAGGTCGATCGCCGCTGCCTGACCCCCTACCTGAGCCGGCACGATCACTGGTGGCTGTACAACA
>JADHXD010000213.1 GCA_016783145.1 Anaerolineae bacterium | reverse complement strand
TTCGAGGCGGTATGTCGTCGAGGTAGAGGCGCACCCACGAGGTTTTCTCGCTGGTCAGGATGCCACCGTTCCTGATGTCGACGCGGACGTTAAATGCCTGCTCCGGTCTCGGCGGGTTGGGGTCTATGCTGATGTCCCCGATCTGCAGATCGGGCGCTGGATCGTTGGTGCACAACTGCAGCAGCAACCTCCCCTCCCTGCAGTCGGGGAGGGGAGGTCCATGCCGGGCCGTGACATGGGCCTGGACTATGAGGCTAGAGAGCAGCCACATACTGCATATAGTAGAAACGACGAACCAAAACGGCACTTTTTTCCGCATCATAGGCCTCGGTCAGTTAGTCCTCTTCCCTCTCTATTATACCACAGATCGATCAAAAGACTGAAAACTCAGGTCACCGCGATCGATGCGCGTCTGGAGCGGACCAAGTGCCTGGCCCCTGGGGTCAACGACGGAATGACTCGTGGGGCTACGGGAGAACGATCCGCTGCAGCGACACGTATGCGCGTCCCTGCCGTGCGATTCGCTCGTCGAGTGCTGGCAACTCGGCCGTCGTAAAGGCGTCATAGACGCCCAACGTCAGCTCTGCTTCGCCGCCGCTACCGGGCTGGACCTGGATCAGGTGTACGTCCGTCACCTGCGAGCCTCGGACCCACTTGAACGTCGGCACAGCACCCAGTGCCGGCACCCCATCGAACGGGCCGCCGAGCACACGGTCGCCACGCACGCTAACTGAAATCACGTAATCACGGACGATGGGCTGCAGCCCCAGAAAGCGGGCGGACACGCGTTCCTCCTCGCCCGCGACCCAGGAGCCGGGCGCAGACCACCCGATCAGCGCCAGCTTGCCGCCAAAAGGCAGGTAGTGCTGGTACGGCTGGGGAGGAACAAGTGGCACGGGCTGTGTATGCCGGGTTCCCCACGCTGCTCTGCCGGGAACGGGTGCGCTGGCATCGGCCTGAGACAGGGCGATGCTCAGGTCATTCGCCCCGGAAGGCACGTCGAGGACGGTCGTCACATAGCCCCCTCGCTCGTCCCCCGGCACCGGACCTTGGGCCACAACCTGCTCGCCCGAGTACAGGCGTGCCAGAAGGGGCCGATCGCACACAGACCAGTGCAGGTACACGCGCCGCTGTCCGGGCACCGTGTCATCATAGTCGACGCCCACCAGCGTAGGGCCATCGACGAACGGTTGGTTGAGCGGGTGAAGCGTCACTGGCGAGCGCACAGAAGGCTGAACCGAAATCTCTGTCAGGGCGATCGCGTTGTTTCCGTCCTCGACCGCCAGTCTCTGCCACGAACCGTCGTCGAAGGTCAGGTAGACGCCGGCGATCAATTGGTATGAACCAGGCGCGGCGGTAAGATACACGGGGAACTGGTAGCGGTCCACCAACACCTGTCCAGTCAAGTAGGATGGGGCAGCGTCATGTCGCTGGTCGCGTTGGCCCAGCGGGACGCCGCTGTCCCCGACGACGTGCACAAAGAACGAGTATCCACGTTCCAGATGCGTGAGGGGCTGCCAGGCCAGATCCACGGTGAGCTGGTCGCCGGGCCGTACGTTCTCCGTCGTGTCGATCCGGTAGCCCAGTAGGCGGATCTTGGCTTCGCCGCCTTCCAGGAAATCCGCATCCACGCGCCGAATGTCCGCAGGGATCTCACCCGAAGGCTCGACCTGAACGCGGAATGCCTCGCCGTGGGGCACAAAACGGTAGGGCAGGTCGCCGTAGGTCGGATAGTAGTTGGTCACAATCAAGGGACGGTCTGAGGTCTCCAACTCGTGTACGATGCGTTGTGGCCACGCTTGAGGCATCTCTGTGGCCCCTTGCGGATACACATACGTCACCTCTACGTCTGTCCGCTGGTTCTCTACCAGTTGCAGGTAGCGGAGCGGGGTATACCAATGCCAGTTGGACAGGATGTGGGCGCCGGGCGGAGCGTCGAGCAGCACCGATTCTGCGTATTCGCGCGCCGAGCGGTCGCTGTGGAGCTGAATGTAGCTGGGCAAGTGGGCTTGCCCCAAGGAAAAGATCGGAAGGTAGAGCACACCGAGCAGAAGCGAGGCCGTCACCTGGGCTGCTCTGCGTGAGCCGGGACGGGCGATCGAACGGTCCGCTGTCGGGGAAACGTGGGAAGAGACCAGGGATGCCGCGCAGCCCACGCATAGGGCGACAGGAATGTAGGCCGGCATCAGGTACTCCACCGACTGTGGGGCGCGGTAGGTAGCGACGATAAAGGCCATCACTGCGAATACCCCGCCCAGGAGAAAAGCTGGCTTGCGCCCCTTCCATGCGAGCCAGGCAAAGCCAGCGCCGGCGATGATCAACAGCGGGCCGCCAAACTGAAAGCGCAGGATGTCGCCCACTACCAGGAACCGTTCCCAGAGCACGCGGTCCAATCTCAGAAAGGCAAACATATCCCCGCCAAAGCCCCTCCCCAGCAGGTGGTCGATCACCTTCCCGACACTGACCAGCTCCTCCGTGCCAAAGGGCGCGCCGGTGATCGCCCGGACGACGATGTAAAGGTTGCTCAGAAAGGGAAGCGCAAAGGCCAGCAGCAGGCGAGGCCAGGCGCGAACACGTTTCGCAAGGCCCGGATCGTGCCACAGGATGAGGGCGACAAACACGGGTGCGAGCAGGACCGGCCATGCATGATGAGCCACTGCCAGTCCGTACGACAGGGCCAGGCCAGTCAAGGCATCCGTGCCCTGTTTCGAGCGGATTGGCGCGCAGACAAAGGCGATCAGGCGGTCGCAGCACAACGCCGTAAAGAGCACGGTCAGTGCGCGGATATTGACCGTCGTGCTCTGCGCCCAATAAGTCGTGGATACGCCCAGTGTGCCTGCTGCGGCGATCCCCGCCCAGGGCGATCCGCCCAACCGTCGTGCCGTGCGCCCAACGACAACCAGGGTCAGCGCACCGGTAAGGGCGCCCATCGCGTTGACCCGCCATGCGGTGTCGCCCAAGGGCAGCATGGAGAACAGCTTGGCGAGAATTGTGAACAACGCGTATCCGGGCGGATGGGCCACGCCAAGCAGCGGCCCCACGATCTGGAATTCTCCGCTGTCGGCGGGGAGGATCGTTGGCGCAAGGGTGGACACGTACAGCGCCAGCCCGCTCAAGAACGTGAGGCCGTCCACGATCCGGGCCGTGGTGAGCGCAGGGGACCGCTCCCAGCGCAGATTCTGGAAAAGTAGGGCGGACAATGCGACAAAGCCTACACCCAGCGCCATCGTCGAGGCGGAGCGGGGCCACGCTACATACACCCACAGAAACCATAGCGGGGCCAGCGATGCCGACCTCGCCCTGCGATGCGCGGCATACCCGGCAGCTATGCTCAGCAGGGCGATCGCCGCGCCCCAAGGGACCCGCTGCGGGGCAGCCTCCAGGCTCACTCGCAGTGCGTACAGCGCTCCACCCAGGCTGGCACCGAACCAGCTCCACCGTTCGGCTCGTTTACGCAGGCGCAGCATGCGGCCCACGTCTCTCTACTGTTCTCACGAGTCCACCCACCTTCTGCCGATGTATGCGGAGTGCGCGCACGATTCTCGGATTGTACTCTGAAGCCCAGCCGCACGCAAGTGGATGAGGTACGGCTGTTGCATTGTCGCTTGACTTGACTGGGGAGTGCCGCATCCCCCGATGCGGGACGGTGCGCCAGTAAGCCGGGCGCATCGGGGGATGCGCCCTCCTCGGACTTTGCAACAGCCGTATGGATGAGGTCGATCTACTTCTCGAAATCTGTGTTTCATGCTATAATAGGTGCCATTCGCCGGTCAGATTGGCTTGGAATGGTGGTTTGAATGCAAATGCGATTGCAGAAAATGTTGGCGCAGGCGGGCGTCGCCTCGCGTCGAGCCAGTGAGCAGTTGATCCTCCAGGGACGAGTCCAGGTGAATGGACGGGTCGTGACGGAGATGGGCACAAAGATCGATCCCCGGCGCGATGTGATCGTCGTCGATGGTCAGCGGGTTCGCGTTGCCCAGAAGCGACGCTACTACAAGGTACATAAACCTGCAGGCTGTCTGTCGGTGATGCGCGATTCTCGGGGAAGGCGTACCTTGGCCGATCTGATGCCCGACGCGGATGGGCTTCATCCGGTCGGCCGGCTTGATCTGGAGAGCGAAGGATTGATCCTTCTAACCGATGACGGCGAGATGACGCAGCTCCTGACCCACCCTCGCTACGAGCACTCTAAGGAATACCTGGTCTTGGTACGTGGGACGCCCCAGCGAAGCGTGTTGCGTGACCTGCAGGCCGGGATCGAGTTGGAGGACGGCAGGACCTCTCCGGCCCGGGTCACGCAGCTTGTGGAGACCCCCTTGGGCAGCGCGCCGCATGGACAGACCTGGTTGCGCATCGTGATCCACGAAGGCCGCAAGCGACAGATCCGGCGGATGTGCGCTGCCGTCGGACACCCGGTGCAGCGCTTGGTCCGAGTGCGGGTCGGGCCGATCGAGCTGGAGGACCTGACCACCGGTTCTTACCGTCCGCTGACTCGTTCCGAGCTGCGTCGGCTGCGCACAGCGGTAGGCCTGTCCGATAACCCTTGAGAGATGATCACAACAGGAATGGATGCTTGCCCGTAGGATGACCATGTCTTTACCCTCAACGATCGCCGTAGATGGCCCGGCTGCGTCCGGAAAGAGTACTGTGGGGGCATTGCTTGCCCATACATTGGGATACGTCTACTTTGACACCGGGGTGATGTACCGCGCCGTGACCTGGGCAGCCCTCCAGCGAGAGCTGCCGATTTCCGGTGAGAGCGCGATCACGCTCCTATCGGAGACGCTGCGCATCGAGGTGATCCGGCCTACCCGGGATGATGGACGCCAGTACACCGTTCTTGCGGACGGCGCGGATGTGACCTGGGATCTGCGCCAGCCACAGGTCGACCTTCACGTATCTCCTGTGAGCGCATATCCTGGCGTGCGCCGGGCCCTGGTCGCCCAACAGCGTCGGATCGCCCAGCAGGGCCGCATCGTGATGGTGGGGCGGGACATCGGTACGGTCGTGCTCCCTGAGGCCGAGCTCAAGGTCTATCTCGATGCTGTGGTCGACGAGCGCGCCTATCGGCGCTACCTGGAAGTCGTCCAGCGTAGAGCGGGAGAACTGCCTCAGGGGGTGCCAGCAGAGGATCCCGAGTACGTCGAGATCCGCGAGACGATGGTCCGGAGAGATCGCATCGACAGCAGCCGGCAGGTTGCCCCGCTGCGCCCGGCCCAAGATGCGGTGATCATCGATACGACAGAGATGACGATCCAGCAGGTGCTGGAGCGGATCCTGGAGCTTGTTCGGGATGGGGAGAAGGGTGAATGTGGTCGCGGCGTCTGATGAATGCGATCATCCTCCGGCCCTTGGCCTGGGTGCTGATCCGCGCCGAGGTGATCGGACGAGAGCGTATTCCCGCTGACGGATCGTTCATCTTGATGGTCAACCACTGCAACTTTTTGGATCCAGGGGTTGCCATGTGGGCGATGCTCCCCAGGCAGGTGGTCCTGTTCACCAAGGCAAAGAACCTGGATCTGCCGGTGGGAGGGCCCTTGCTGCGCTGGTATGGCGTGATCCCTGTTGAACGGGGCGAAGCGGACACGAACGCGATGAGGCAAGCCTTTGACCTGCTGAAAGAGAACAGGCACATTCTGCTGGTCGCGCCGGAGGGCACACGGAGCTATCACGGTCGGCTGCTGTCTGCGAAAGACGGGATGGCATTCATGGCGACGCGCGCAGACGTGCCAATCCTGCCGGTGGGGGTGAGTGGGGTCAAGACGTTCTGGGCCAACGTGCGCCGCGTGCGGCGCACACGCGTCCAGGTGGTGATCGGCCATCCCTTCCGCTTCCGGGGAAACGAACGGTCGCGCCGGGATTCCCTGCGCAGAATGACCCGCGAGGCAATGTACCAGTTGGCGGCTCTCCTACCCCCTGAGCAGTGGGGTGAATACGCCGACATCGAGAACGCCAGCGAGGAAACGATCGAGTTTCTGGAGCCTGGGCAGAGCAACCTGGTCTATGCCCAGGCCGCCTCTCTACGGGCGACGCGCGCTCACCGAGGCCGGCTGGTCGGTGCGTTGGAATGAACGGGGGCGTCATCGCAGCCATCGAACCGGGCAGCACTGCCGATACGCTGGGCCTTTGCGTGGGCGACGTGCTGCTGCAGATCAACGGACACCCGCTTCGCGACGTACTCGACGTGCAGTTCTATGCCGCCGATGAGCAGTTGGCGCTCTTGGTCCGGCGTGGCGAGCAAGAGACCCTGTGCAGGGTCGAACGCCAGTACGACGTTCCGCTGGGGCTGGATTTCAGCACACCCACCTTTGATGGGCTGCGACGCTGTCACAACCGCTGCGAGTTCTGCTTTGTGGCGCAGATGCCGCCGGGCTTGCGCCGCTCCCTCTACGTTCGAGATGATGACTACCGGTACAGCGTGCTGTACGGAAGCTTTATCACCTTGACCAATCTCACGCCAGATGACTGGGCGCGTCTGGAGGAACAGAGGCTCTCTCCGCTCTACGTTTCTGTCCACGCGACCGATCGCGACCTGCGTCGAGAGCTGCTGAACGGGGGGGACATCCCCGACATCCTGGAACAACTCGACCGCCTGGCAGGGTGGGGGATCCAGATACACGCCCAGATCGTGCTCGTCCCCGGTGTCAATGACGGCCCTACCCTGCTCGGCACCGTGCGTGACCTTGTGGATCGATATCCCGCCCT
>JADHXD010000063.1 GCA_016783145.1 Anaerolineae bacterium | reverse complement strand
ACGATGTGCCCATCACTTTGACACGTAACGGGGTCAGCTATCGGGTTGGTTTCAGTTGGTAAGGTGCATATGTCAGAACACGAAAACAACACTATGCACGTGTTTTTGACTCATCCGGAAAGGTCTATATAATGGGGATCGAGACCGCCAATCATACGGCGTGGAAAGGAGACAGCGTGTCACAGCGTGTTCTTGACAGAATACGAGACGCGATCACTCGCGGTGACTAATATTTAACTCGCCACGCCGTTGACGAGATGGCTGAGGATCACTTGAGCATCCTTATCACCGTCTATGAGGTTACCAACCCGGAGGAATAAGATGTACGGATACAGGTGCGAATACTGCGATGGTACCGTGCAGGAGCGGATCGTCGAACGGGAGGCATTCAAACACCGAGACGGCTTTGTCATCCTGGAAGACGTGCCAGTCGGTGTGTGTGACAAGTGCGGCTACCGCTACTACCACTCCACGTTGCTGCATCGCGTCGAAAAGATCGCGGCCAAGAAAGAATCCCCTGCGCGAATAGAGCAAGTCCCGGTCGCGTCTTTTGCCTGATATCAGAATGGATAGTGGCTCATCGCCGTGTCAAACATCGCTACGATGTTCTCAGCAGGCGTGCCGGCCTGGACCGCGTGCGCGGGCCGAGGATGTACCCGCCGCCCTTGCCCAGCACCCTGATCAGCTCCTCCACCTCCTGCCGCACGTCCTCCACGGTGCCAAAGGGCAGCGTCGTCTGCACACTGACCCCGCCCTCGAAGCACAGCCGGTCACCAAAGCGGCGCTTCAGCTCTCGCGGGTCCATCCCCTCCGCGCTGAACTGGAGGGCCTGGAGCACGTCGATCCCCACGTCGATCAGTCCCTCGACGGCGTCCATCGCCGCGCCGTCGGTGTGATAGATTGCACTCACCGAAACCCACCATTGTCTTTGCCAAGCTGGCGATGGATCTGCTCAGGCTGCTAGGAGCCTGACGAATGTGTGCCCGCGAACGCAGGCAGATACAAACAGCAAGAAGGGCCAGTTCGCTCGGCGTGCTGGCCCTTTCTATGTCGGTGCAGCGATGTCGTCCTCATCTCTTGGTGCTCATTCTTGGGGTTGTGTACAAGAGGAGGGTATCGTCGATTATCTTGATTCTCTCTCACGGAAAGTATCTGTAAATGTCCTTGCGATGCAGTATCCTGACGAAAATGACCTCGTCTTCAATCACTTCTATCCCTATTCGATAATCTCCCAACCGAAGACGGTAGAGAGTCGCATATCCGTGCATCTTGACCAAATGCTTGATCTCGCTCAACGCAGTGGCTGCCTTGACCTCTGCAATTACGAGCTCGGCCCGTTTGAGTAAGGATTTGTCTTTGATGCCTCTCAAGTCTCTGGCAAAGCTCGCCTCGAAAGAGACCTTCACACTTGTTCCCTCAAGATGGCTAGAACCTGATCTTCACTGACAAACTCACCTTGCCGACCTTCGCGGATGGCGTTTGCCAGACCGACTTCTTCGATGGCTTCTAGCATCACCTCAAGAAACAGATCGCGTTTTTCTTCCATCAGCTCAATGAGCGCTTCTTTGAGCAGTTCTTTGGCTTGCTTTTCGCTGATCGTCAGTTCCATTTTGCATTTCTCCTATTCAGATCAGAGCCTGTCGTCATGCACCTTTCGACGGGTACTTTTTTCTTCGCCACCCAGTACGCCAGACTCGAACCGTACAAACAGATTATACTCTGATGCCCTAGGGAGGTCAACCCAGTTTCTCGCAATCATAGTGATCGCCAAACAAGATACGTCGGTCGCCCTGCCAGCCCCGCGCCCCAGCACTCTAGATTGGGCAGAAATTGAGCGCCGTATCGAACATGGCTACGATGTTCTCAGGAGGCGTCCCCGCCTGGATCGCGTGCGATGGGCCAAGGATGTACCCGCCGCCCTTGCCCAGTATGCCAATCAAGTCTTCCACCTCCTGCCGCACGTCCTCCACGGTGCCAAAGGGCAGCGTCGTCTGCACACTGACCCCGCCCTCGAAGCACAGCCGGTCACCGAAGCGGCGCTTCAGCTCTCGCGGGTCCATCCCCTCCGCACTGAACTGGAGGGCCTGGAGCACGTCGATCCCCACGTCGATCAGTCCCTCGACGGCGTCCATCGCCGCGCCGTCGGTGTGATAGATCACCTTGACCCCAAACTCGTGGATGACCTGGGTGAGCCTTACGTGATAGGGCTTGATGAACGCTTCCCACATATCCAGGGACATCAGCAAGCCCCGCTGTCCCGCTACGTCGTCGGCGGTGAAGGCCAGGTCCACCTCCCCATCTGCAGCGGCGAGCATCTCCCGAAAGTGCCCGGCGTAGAACTCGGTAACGCGCTCCATCAAGGCGTGCGCCAGCTCTGGGTTGAGGATGAAATCCAGGAACATCCTCTCGAACCCACGCATGTACCACGCCGTCTCAAAGAGATTGCCGTTGGAGACCATCAGGCAGCGCTCGCCGCCGGCCTGCGCGGCGGCAATGCGCGTTGGGAGTACCGAGTAGTCGAACCATTCCGTGTCAGGCCACCTGTGCTTTGCCAGATCGTCCACGCTCTCGGCATCTGCCAGGGGATAGTACGCGATCTCGTCGTAGCTCCCCGACCCATAGCTTACCGCCGCGCGGCGGACACCCCACATGTCCTCGCCTCGCCCCAGGCGAGGACCGAGGTATTGCGGGCTGACCTGCCGGATGTCGAGGATCTCATCTAGGTAGGCGTCCACGCCGATGCCTCGCTCGCGCTGCAGGTAGGCCTGCAGTTGGCGGCGTGCGGGCGGGTTGATCCCAGAGCAGACCATGGCGATAGGGACGCGATCGGTCTCGATGTGGGCCAGGGCCAGGCTGACCCGTTCGCGGCTAGAGAGGGCTGGTTTGGCAGGCAAGGACAATCCTCCGGGGGTTACGCTTCTGTATCCTCAGCCTGAGCGGGGCCTGTGCAGACACATCCTGAGCGCGCGGCGCTCAGAGACAGCACCTCGCCAGATTCCAGGCAGAGTTCAAGTGGGAAGGAGACTCTCTCCCGCTGGTCTCCTCGCTGCAGCGTCATCGATACCTGATCGGGCACATCCAGAACGCATCTCCCGCCACGAAGGCTGGTCACCTGGACGTTCTCTGTCACGCCGTCTCTGCGCGTGGCGCTGACCACGAGCCCGCCTGGCTGCGGCACACCGCGAAAGGAGGCATCGGCCCACGATGGTGGCGTGGCGGGAAAGACCACGGTGACGCCGCCCCGCGTGTGGACGAGCATCTCAAAGATCGCTGTGGCCGCTGCCGCCGTCCCCTCCAACTGCATGATCTCGTGTGTTTCCTTGGGTTTGTCGATGTCGGGGTAGCGATGTGCGGTAAAGCCGTGGAAGCGGGGCAGGTACACGGTGGACAGGCCCTCGTTGACAAAGATCTCTTTCCAGATCTGGAGCAGAAGCATCGGCGCTTCGCGCATGCCCATCCGCGCCTCGATGATCGCCGCCCATGGAAAACACCACTCGCTCCAGGTGCCCATACCCAGGCGCAGCCAGTGCTCGATAGAGTTGGCGACGGTCTCCTTTTCTGAGGTCGACATCTCAGCGACCAGGTCAAAGGGATAGATGCATGCCAGGTGGGAGTGATGGCGGTGGCATACGGCCAGGTCCTGGCCTTCCCAAATGGCGATGCGCGCTTTGCCCTCTGACCCGAACGTCGCAAAGCGCGGCAGCCTCGACTTGATCTCCAGCCAGATGGGCTGCGGCGCGAGTCCGAGGATCTCGCTCGCCTGGATCAGGGCGTTGGCCAGCGTGTGGATGCAAGCCAACTGCATTGAAGCATTAGGCCCGCACTGGGAGTGGGCTCCAAAACCGGTCACGCCGTACTCGGGCGAAACGGACACCGGCAGCCAGAGCGTGCCGTCACCGCGTTCCTCCAGCATGGCTTCGTAAACGCGCATCACGCCGCGCAGGAACGGATAGGCACGTTCGCGCAGAAAGACATCGTCCCCCGCGTACTGATAGTACAGCCAGTAGAGGTGCCCTAGCCACGCGACGACGGCCTGATCGAGCGCGCTGTGGGGCGAAAACCCGATCTGACACTGGCGGCCCTGGTCGTTGACGCTGTGCGTCAGCAGGAGCCCGTCCTCAATGCCCAGCAGGGCGCGCGCGTTGTGGCGCATCGTCTCCTGGAACGGCGCGGACTCGAGCATGTCGAACAGGGGGAGGATGTGATCGAGGTTGCCGCCGCAGAAGGTCAGGGTGTAGATCTGCTGGATGTTGACGTTGAAGGTATAGTCCCCTCCCCAGGATGGGAACTGGTATTCCTCGATCCACGGACCTTGCAGTGGGGACGGGCGAGCGCCGTGCGGATTGGTGGCGCAGGCGAACCGGTAGTGCGCGTAGAGCAAGAAGCGGGAAAAGAAATCGGCAGGGATATCGACCTGGGGGACGTTGTCCCAGTACCCGGCCCACCAGGCGTGGCTTGCGGCGCAAACTGTGTCCTCTCCCTGGTGCAGAGCCTCGTCGATCAGGGCCGATGCGTATGCCTGAGCCGACTGGGCATCGGCACCCAAGACGACAGAACCGACGAACCCGCCAGGGACCCGGCGCGTCAGCGCGCACAACGAGGGATCTGCTGGACAGTCCTGTACCCATCCCCAGGCGTCGCGATCGGCAATCGCCATCGGCTTGGAGAATCCGCGACGCTGGAACTCCTCGGCGACCCATTCCCAGGCTGAGCGAGCGATCACCTCCCTGACGAGGTCCGCCCGATCCACGATCCAGAGCACGTCGCTCTGCGGGCTGAGCACCAATTCGAGTGCGGCTTCGCCGCCCTCCACCTGGATCTGCAGACGGCCCTGATCGCAGTCCAGCACGCCCCGCTTGAGGGCCGACCCCGGGGCCAAGCGGAACTCGAACCGGCCTCCAGGGAGCAGCGTGCTCGCGGACACCCCGGCCTTCCAGAGCTCCCGGACGCCCGGCGAGAGCACGTCCACCATGGCCTGTGGATCACCGAGCTGGTAGGCCTCCTTTAAGCGCTCAAACGTCCCACCCTCCCACAGACGTCCCCCATTGCGATGGTCCCAGAAGTCGTTGCGGGATACGGTCACGTGCAGGCAGTCCGGTTCCTCGGACCAGACGAGGGCCCCAAAGCTCCCATTTCCGAGGGCGATGCCGGTGTGCGTGCGCGGCAGCGGAAAGTCAAAGGTGAGTGTGCGTGTCAAAGCTTCCTCTTTTCTGGCAAGAGACCCTCAAGAGAAAATCGAGCGAAGACTCTCTTCCACGGTCTCTTCCAAGCTCAACTGTGCTACACTGAGGATCGACTGGTGTGGCGAGGCCGCAAAAGGATCACCCCTGCGACGCGCGTTCGGCGACGGCAGACCGCCAGTCCTCTACGAACTGGCGAACGGATGCATGCCGCTCTCGGCGCTCCAAACTCGTTGCCCGGACGGCCACACGCTTCATTGCTCCCGTGCCCTTCCACGATGCCAGCGATCCAGTGCCGTCCCCGAGCAAGAGAACTGCCGTGCGGCCCAAGGTGAACACGTTGGTCACCTGGTCGATCGTCGCTCCTCGCTGAAACTCTTCCGGCGCCATAAAGCGACTCGATCCGAACAGGCGATCTGCGTCCAGAACGAATGGACCGGTGCGATATTCGTCGATGTCGCACACGGTTGTGCGTGACCGGCCAAAGTCATAGAGGATGCAGCCATCATAAAAGTCAACTGCGATGTACCCGCGTTCAGCCAGCACCAGATGGAGGTCATAGATCGTATCGAGGGCGTCGAGTATCCTGGGCACGGGCAGCGCGCGGAAGCGGACGGGGGCAAACGTTAGGTCGTGGCGCCGCTCTGGCGGGGTGCGGCTGGGATAGTAGAGGAGATCGCCCGCCACCCACTCGTACACGAGCGCCAGCCCACCCGGTGTCTCAAAGGTGTGATACAGGCGCGGCAATGCCCTGTGTTGCACACGCGCGTTCAGATCGCGGGCATTCCGTAGGGACGCCAACCCCTGTGGGTCATCCGAGTGCTTGACAAACCAGCGTTTGCCCGCAGCCTGGACGCCATACGATGTGCAGCGGGAATCGCCGTTACGGAAGGTCCAAAAGACCTGGCCCACATGAGCGAGATAGGACTCGATGTCCACGCCGACCTGGCTGACTGTGGTCAGTGAGTGGTCCATCCTCAGGCATCCCCAATGCCTGTAGTTCCGATCAATGTCGTGTGAAGGGGGGCCATGCCATTCCGCTCGTAGAATTGGACAGCGCCCTGGTTTTCTGTTGCAGTGTACACCGTATAGTACGCGATCTCTTTACTCGCAAAGAAGGTCTCTGCTGCACGGTAGAGTTGGCTGCCAATGCCTTTCCGCCGGTGATCCCTGTGAACCATCAGGCCAGAGATGGCGCCAACTTTCCTGATCCTGTAAAAGTGAGCTTGTGATCGTGCAAAGACGGTGATATAGCCGACTATGTGGCCGTTCACGAGGGCGATAAAGGTCGCGCCGTCGTCCCCTTCCAGGGACCGGATAAAGTAGTCGACGATGTCGCTATCGCGCAGCACGTCGATCTCGAAAAAGTCCGCGTGATGGGCCTCGTATTCGTCAAAGAACTCCCTGGACAGGGCGATCAGGTCGCCGAGGTCGTCGTCTGGCCTGAGTCCGCGTATCGTCGTCATGCCGTCCCCGCCTTTCGAGCCACAGCCATCAGGCGCGGCCCCAGAGCGCACTCTCCTTCGAGCAGCCGGGCCACGTCCAGGATCCTCCGTCGTTTATCCTCGTCCCCCCCAGCTCTCGTCCAGGTCAGGCACCAGCCATGCGGGGCCGATCACACCGAGCGTGCGCTCGTGAGCCAGCCCGGCTTCCGCCAACTCAGCGGCAAGATCGTCGGGATGATGAAAGAAGGCACTTGGGAAGGTATTCAGCCAGCCTGGAGCGTCCGTGCGCAGCCCGGTCGTGACTTCCAACTCGGTCATCGCCCAGTATTCGTCATCGAACACGTAACCCCGCGTCAAGCCAAAGATGACACCCGCATAGCGCGTGATCGCGAATGCCAGCAGTACGCCCCCTGGACGCAAGACCCGCTTCGCTTCGCTCAGAGTCCGCAGCCGGTCCCCTCGATCCACGAGGTGATACAGAGGGCCGTGAGACAGGATGACGTCCGCATAGTCGTCTGGGTAGTCCAGAGCACGCGCGTCACCGACGCTGATGTGGGCCAGCGCAGCCGAGCCTTCTGCGCTGGCCCTTTCCCTGGCCTGCTCGATGTGCCTGGGCACAATGTCCACCAGATGAACCTGGTGGCCCAGGCCGGCAAGCCAAAAGGAATACACGCCCGAAGCCCCACCGACGTCCAGGAGGACGGATGGAGGTGGGGGAAGATAGCGCGCGATCAGCTCCATCGTCCTCTCGCGCTCAAGCAGGCCAAAGCCGCCGGTCAAGCGTTTGGACTCATCGTACGCGTTATAGTGGTCCACGATCGCTTGAGTCATCGGGGTTTGGGTCATCTGAGCATTCCCTGGTCTACACGCCGGTAGGGTTGGTGCGCCCCACAGCCTTTACTCTGACTGCTGTCTGCCTTTCTTCCTGGCGCCAGCCACCAGCGCGATTCCCACTACCGTCAGGGCGATCGCTATGGGGACCGACGCCTCGGTCTTGAGCAGCAAAAAGATCAGTGCTGCCAGTATGAGGAGGGCGATCCCTCCGATCAGTCTAGATTGTACCACACGTGTCTCCTTTTTCAAGGAGGGCAGGACAAGGTTGGCGCTGTGGAGTCGGGCTCCTAGTCGTGCGGTGCCAGCCCGGCCCTGACCTGGGCGATCAACCACTCCTGAAGCTCTCGGATATTGTCCGCCAAGCGCACCGCCGCCACGATCGGTCGCCAGGCGGCCAACTGCCCTTGATCGCCTGGACGGAGATGAAAGTAACGCTCGAGGTATGCCTCCGTGAAGCGCTCGATCGATGAGCGATGCGATGGCTGCGACACCGATACACCCTCCAAGATCAGCGCGCTCCTGGCTACATCTTCCAGCGGGTTGCCGATGTGCGCGTTGTTCCAGTCGATGACGACCGGTCCTCGGAGGCTCATCAGCACGTTGTACGGATGAAAGTCACCGTGGCACAGCCGATCCCCTTGGGGCAGTTTGTCAAAGGCGTTCACCGTGGGTTCCTTGAGGTCTGAGGGCAAGGCGTCGATCCTGCGGATGATGGTTGGGAACATCTCTCGCTGAGCGGGCACCCCTCGAATGCTGCCACAGGCGTGTATCTGGGCGTGTACCTCTGCAAAGACGCGAGCCAACCCGACGACTGTGCCGGCATCCGCTCCAGCGGTCCCCAGCAGGTGGTTCGCCATGGGCTCTCCCTCGATGCGCTCGTAGACCAGCCCAAGGCCGCTGTCTATCTCGATGGTTTCCCCAGCCGCAGGAACAGGCAGCCCGGCGGCATGCAGCGCACGGTCCACTCGGCCCATATGCTCGACCCATCCTGCCGGGGCCTCATCGCCGTACAGCTTGAGGATCTGGCCTTCGCCCCAGGCGTAGAGATTCCCCGTCCCTTCGATAGGCTCTCCAAGTGATCTCGCAGGCATAGGCGCCCCTCCCGGTGATGCAGTGCTGCATGATCGATCTACTTTTCTTTCTTGGCGTAGGATTGCCCGCCAAAGATGGCCCTCACTTCCGCTGCGCTCTTGGCGTCTTTCAGCGACCCCATGCGCTCGGCTTCCTGGTCGCGCAGTTTGCGCACGTTGGTGAGCACGGCCTCAAGCTTGTCTGCGGGGAACTTGACCGCGCCGTTCTCGTCCATGTGGATGATCTCCCCCGAGGAGACGTCCATCCCGGCGACAGAGACGGGCACGTTCACCCCGTGAATCGCCGTCGGACCGTGACCGGGCGTGATGCCACTGAGCAGGTATTGAAAGCCCATAGGGCGGATCTCATCGATGTCACGCGATGGGCCGTTAGAGATAGCCCCTATGCAGCCCACTGCTTGCATCGCGGTGGTCATATTGCCCCCAGATAGCCCCACCTTGGCGGCGAATTCCGGTGGAAAGCGCTGCTCAAAGATAAAGATCGTGGGTTTGGGCGAGGCGTCCAAGGCATCGATGACGTCCATAAACGAAAGCTGCTTGAACGTGGGATCAGGCAGGCTATAGACCGCCGTGACCGCATACCCAACTGTCGGTCCCATCTCTGGGTACATGCAACGCAGGGACTGGTCGGTGTACCAGTTCTGCGTCCAGGGATTGTAGAGGCTGAGGCAGAGCGGGTTGCCGGGGTAGGTGGCGACGACGTTGGTGATGGATGGGGTATCGAACTCTTTCAGGGCCTCGATCATTTCTCGTTCGGTCATAGGGGACATCGTTGACTCCTCTCAGATGGATTGGATATCGATCCGCAAGGGCTACCGTCCTCTGCCCTGGTCGTTTGCGGCCACTCGGTTGTGGCCATTATAGCTTATGGATCTCATTTCCGCCAAACGGAAAGACCCTTGGCGATCATCGTGTCCCCAGTATCTCGGCGACGTCCACGACGTACACCTGCCGCGTGCCTTCGTGGATCGAGTCAAAGCATACCCGCTTTTCGTCGCGGCTCCAGCGGGGGTGCAGGTCGCAGCGGATCTCTCCGCTGAACTGGGGAGGCGAGTGGAAGCATCCCAGGACGACCTGGCGCTCCTCAAGCATGTTCCACAGCAGGAGCGTTCTTTGATGGTGTTCATCCGGGCCTGTATCGGTGAGCATCCAGACGCCGTCCTGGGTAAAGCTGCAGTGGCCATTCCGAGTCAGCGCGCCCTTGCCGACGATCTTGCGTTCGCCCGTGCGCTCGTCGATCAGGCAGTAGTGGGGACCGAGCTCGGGGTCCGACCAGACGAGGATCTGGGATGGGGTGCGCCAGTCAAAGTGAGAGGCCCCGTCCTGCAGCAGGACGTGGAGGTCGCCCCCATCCAGGCCCGCGGTGAGCATGTGCGTCTGCGCGATCGTGCCCACACGCGTGTTCCACCGGCTCAGAAAGCAGAAGCGGCTGTCGTCCCGATTGAAGACGGTGTGATTGAACCACATATTGTGCTCGGCCATCGCTGCGGGCCTGTCCAGGTACTCAAAGACCTGTTGGTAGGAAACGGACACCTCTGCCTCTCCGGTCTCCATGTCCATCACATAGACCCCATCGTCGGTGGGGTGCGGTTGGTCCGCAAAGAGGTCCGGCAGCCCGGCATAGCCGACCACGGGACGCAGGGACTTGAGGCGGGCATAGTTGAGGCTAAGCGCGGTGCGCCCGTCGTGGCTCAATCCGCTGATCGGTCGCGGAAGGACCCGCTTCCGCCCGCTGTGAATGTCCAGCACCACGGCGACGAACCGGTCGCCCTGGCGATCGTTGTACGCGATCAGCCGGTCGGGGGCAGTGGGCATCCAATGGAGCATGCAGCCCTGCTGCAGGTTCCAGGCGCGCGTCTCGGCCAGCGGCTCGAACTTCCCGGTCGCCAGATCTACGAGCCCGACGATCGCCGCGTCCGAACTCGTCGGGGGACGGTCGTGGAAGCCAGACTCCAGGCAGAGTAGGTGGGTGCCCGAGGCGTTCCACGGGCAGATGCCATAGTAGCCAAAGAAGTGGTGCGTGGGTCCTACGGTGATCGGGCGAGCAGTGCATTCAGGGGGCATCGAACGGCTCCTCGCGGTCGACGCTCTGCCTCTTGTGAGCCGTGAGGACGAACAGCGACCTCTTGGGACGGTGGGCGCGGTCCCATTCCCTCTGTGCCAGGCAGATCTGGACGTTGAATGAACCGGCGTCGCGCTCGTGTTCGTGTCGCATCATCTCGTCGTAGAGCAGGGCGGCATCGTCCAACTCTGCAGTGTTCCACATCGAGCAGTCCCGAACTCTCGAACAGTTCGCGCCACCAGCGCGGCGTGTGCTGTTTCTTGAAATCCTCTTCGAAGACATCCACGCGCTCGTCCGGCGGCGGCAGCCTGAATGCGTACACGTAGGGCGGCAACTCGAGCTGTTCTGGGGTGAACTCGTCTGTGAGCACCTCCGAGCCGATACACAACCCCCCACCTGGCTTGACGTGCTTGAGCAGGTGGCGCAGGAACGCAAGGCTGCCGCCGTAAAAGCTGAACGAGTTCATGCAAAAGACCGCGTCAAAGTACTTCTCAGCAAAGGGCAGCTCGCACGTCACGTCGAGATGCAGCGGTATGATCCGATCGCGAACCCCGCGCGCGGTGAACTTATGATCGAGGAACGCAGCCGGCGTCCACAGGTTCACGGCGATCACCTGCACGCCAAAGCGCTGTGCCAGGAACAGCGAGGCTACGCCCTTGCCGCAGCCAAGGTCCAGCACGATATCCCCTGGCTGCAGGCGCATGGTACGGACCATTTCTGCTGCCAGGTACAGCCCGCCTCCGCCGGAGCAGTCCTCATACAGCTCGTCGCGCGCGTACCCATCCAGCTCGGGATACCGGCCCCGGTCGGGTGCCTGAAACGTGGCCACGATGTCGCGGATTTGGTCTGGGGTATAGTTCACCGGCGTGCCTCCGGTCTGCGCCCGGCGATGCAGACGGCTGTGGGCTGCGCGTCATCCCGCAGCAAGGTAGTCTCTTGTCCAGTAGAGGCCCAAGCTGTGCCTGTTGGCTCTCTCTTTCATCCCCGCGGCGGGGCGTCCACCTACCCGCCGTGAAGGGAGGCACCCATTTCGGAAGTGGACAAGAACCGTGTCTGCTTGCCGAGCCCTGGCAAGACCTCTGGCAGGAATTGAGGGACAAAGTCGATGTTCTGTAGATCGTCGAGCCGGAACCACCGGAACTGTAGCTGTTCTTCCCTGCTCTGCACGTCGATCTGCCCGCGTGAGGACTCTACTTTGGGCCGCACCCAGAAGTAAAAGCAGTACTCGCGAACAGCTTCCCCGCCAGCGGGCCAAAAGTTCTCGTTGATCAGGGCCAGGCCATCGGTCCGCATCTCCAGCCCGAGCTCTTCTCGATACTCGCGCAGGCAGCCTTCCGCGACAGATCCGTCTGCTTCGAGGCCGCCTCCTGGAATGCCCCATACTTGAGCGTCCGCGAGCGATTCCAGGAGGACGTAGTTGTTCTCGACCCAAATGCCGGCTGTTCTCATCGTCGTTCTCGCCATCTCTCCTGCCTCGCTTCCTCAGTAGGTGGGGCAAAGCCCAACCACCGTGCAGGCACAAGCCGCGGACCTTCTCCTTCGCCTTGCTGGCCTGTCACGTCCTAGAGGCAGACATTCCCGCACCCGATCTCCTCGATGGTCCTGGCGGATACGTCAGTGAGAACCCCCGGACCGTGTTCTTGCTGCCAGGAGCATTTTCAGATAGCTTGCCTGTCCGGTGTGGTAGCCTCCGTCGATCAGGCAGTGGTGGAGCATCCACCACATCGACTTGAGCTCGCTGGGCGGGCGCACGACCCGGACCGCCTCCCATTCGGGGTGGTGGTCGACCAGGTAGTCTTTGAGCGTCGTCCAGGCCTCCTGCAGGTGGGCCGCTCTCTCGCTTCCCGCCACCGCAGGAAGCGGAGCGCCCGCGTCATAGGTCAGGTTTCGGAGCCAGCCTTCCGGGATGCCCGCTTCCGAAAGGTTTGCAGGGATCGTGGCGCCCGAAGCAAGGCCGTAGCATTCCCACAGGACGCCGGCGAAATGCCCGATGAGCCAACTGAGCGAGTTGTTGATCCCCGGAGGCGTCCAGGTCATCTGTTCGTCGGTCAGTTCCTGGATGCCGTCCAGCAGTTTGCCCATCTGCCATTCCATATTCTCGATGTAGGTGGCAAGTTGTTCGTCCATATCCTCTCCCTTTTGTCTGAAACTACGCTCGTATGTGGTCTGGCCTGCCAGCCACGCAATCGAAGCATCGTGCCAACGACGCAAGAACGGTCTGTGGAACCGGTATCGCGTGGGGTTCTTCTAGTCCGTATACACAAGTGCCCGGTTCTGGCCGCAGCGGGCGCACTTGCCTACTACGACCCCCTCGTCAAAGAACCCCGTGAGCCCTTCATCGCCCTCGAACCGCTCACACTCACCCACCAGGAACTCGTTGTGCCCGCACTGGCATACGGGTCTTTCAACCCGCAATGGCTTCCGGTGCGCTCCCGTGAAACTGAAAACTCGCTGCTTGCTCCCGCACTCCGAACACACGCCCAGGATCTCGCCCCGGAAATTCTCTTTCTTGGAGCCTGTATGATGCTCGACCGTCAATTCGAACGGCACGACCCCGCCGTTGTCGCATCTGAACATGGTAAAGGTGTGGCGGTCGTTCGGGTAGCGGTCAGCGGCGATGCACTCTTTGGCAAAGGCCTCCAGATCGGAGAAGGACATTTGGTCTACCATCGTTTGCTCCTTGCTTCGTCTGGTCCTGGAAGCTGCCCTTGTCGGGCGCACCGAGGTTGTGTTGGTAGAAATCCAACCTCATCGGGGCGCCTCTGCCCAGAGGTGCGTATACTTGAGGCCCGTGCCGGTGTTGAACAGGACGACCTCGTCTTCCTCGCCGATCCAGCCCTGAGCACGCAGGTGCTCGAAGGCGGCCAAAGTCGCCGCTCCCTCGGGGCAGACAAAGTTTCCTTGCGTGCGGCCTATGAGCCGCGCCGCATCCATGATCTCCTCATCGGATACGGCGACCGCGGTGCCGCCGCTCTCGCGCAGCGCGCGCAGGATCAGGAAATCGCCCACCGCAGCGGGCACGCGCAGCCCAGCGGCAATGGTCTTGGCCCCTTGCCAGGGTTCGGCAAACTCTTGCCCCTGGTTGAAGGCCGACACCATCGGCGCGCAGCCATCCGATTGCACGGTCACCATGCGCGGACGCTCGCCCCCGATCCAGCCGAGCGCTTCCATCTCCTCAAAGGCCTTCCACATCCCGATCAGCCCGGTGCCACCGCCGGTGGGGTAGATGATCACGTCAGGCAGCCGCCAACCCATCTGCTCGGCCAACTCGTAGCCCATGGTCTTTTTGCCCTCGAGACGATAGGGCTCCTTGAGCGTGGACACATCAAAGCGGCCGTGCTCGCGCACGCCCTCTGCTGCCACTCGCCCACAGTCAGTGATCAGCCCGTCGACGAGGGTCACCTCGGCGCCCAAGGCGCGGCACTCGGCCACAAAGGCCTGGGGTACGTCTCGGGGCATAAAGACGTAGGCGTCGATGCCACCGAGCGCGGCGTAGGCGCTCATCGCCCCGGCAGCGTTTCCGGCCGAAGGGATAGAGACGGCCCGCACTCCCAGCTCGTGGGCGCGCGATATGGCTACGGCCAGGCCGCGGGCCTTGAACGACCCGGTGGGGTTCAGGCCCTCGTCCTTGATGTAGAGGTGATCAAAGCCGACAGCCTGCCCCAGGCGCGCGGCGTGCACGAGCGGCGTCCACCCCTCGCCCAGGCACAGCGAGTGGCGTGGGTCGCGCACAGGGAGCAGCTCGCGGTAGCGCCACAGGTTTGCACCGCGCCCGGCGATCGCCTCGCGGGTCAGGGCCCGCCCGGCGGCTTCCAGGTCATAGCGAGCCAGTAGCGGTTTCCCGCACTCCGGGCAGAGATTCCACAACCGGTCGGCCTCCAAGACTTGGCCGCACAGCGCACATTCCAGATGGGACAAGAAACTCATCATCTTCTCCTTCTATGACTATCTGCTGCAGGTCTTCCGCCTTGTCAACCTTTTGCTTGGTGGCGTGTCTCTTGCCCGGAGTGGCGAGTCCGCCCCCATCCGTGTCCTTTGCGCCTCTGGCGGCAACCAGTGGATGTCCAGTGCTCCACCCAGTGCCCTGAACCCGGGATCGCCTGTCACCAGAACGGCCTGCTCGCTCGCCGCCAATGCGGCAGCAAAGGCGTCGGCGTAGGCCAGCGGGGTTCGGGCCTTGATAGCGGCCGCCGCCAGCGCCAGTTTCCGTCCCACAGGGAGGAGTTCGATCGCCGTCGCTTCCAGTGCACCCAAGGCGCGGATCGTTCGCTCCCTGCCCCACCTACGCTCCACGATGTAGGCTACCTCTCCTACGTTGACCCACGTCATCAGTAGGCGAGCCGTCCCTTCCTGCGCCTCTCGGAGAAGTTCGGATACTCTGTCACTGCCCGGTTCTCCGCCTAGCAGAGCGAGCATGGCAAAGCTGTCGAGGACATAGAGTCTATCCCCCATACCCTTTCTCCCGGGTTCGCTCCCGCGCTCGCTCGGCCAGCAGGTCTGCGGTCAGCTGGTCGACACCTTTGCTGTATACATCCCGACCTCCAAGAGTATTCCCGTCCTAACTCTAGTATGCCACAGCGGGGCAGATAGTGCAACCAAGATAGAGATCGTATAACTCAAGCGCGATCAAAGTGGAACAGAACACCTTGAAGATGACCCGCTCATCGCCACGACGGGCAAAGATGACCTGGTTGGTCGCCCCCTGTTCCGGCTGCTGCACGCCATCCCGCGTGTACCCGGGATGCTGCGCGATAAAGGCATCGACCTTTGTGCGTGCGTCTTTGGTGACCACGGGGCCTGTGGACCTCATTCAGGCTGCGTTCGGTCGTTCGAGTTGGAGGTCAGAAGTCTGCTATCGTAGAGAAGGTCAGCAATGTGTCTCTGGGGATGGTGCGGCTGAGTCCGCCTCTGCCGCCGATCCAAACTCTATTCGACGGCCTTCCTGGACAAACTGCACGATCTCTGCGGGTGTCAGTCCCAAGTTCAGGCCTTCCACATCCAATGGAGACCCGGTCCGACGCTCAGGACGGATCACAAAGGTTTGCCCGTCCCTGCGCTTGATCTTGACCTCACCATATCGGGCAGCTTGCTCCAGCAGTTTGGCCAGCTTTTGCCTGGCTTCTGTATAGGTATACACGTTCATACCGCCACCTCTTTCACTTGCGCGCCTGCTTCCTTGGCTGCTGCGACCAAGCGTCGATCCAGCGAGATCAGTGGCGCCTTGTACTTTATCGCGCATCTGATCAGATACGCGTCATAGGCATAGACTCCCTGTGCGTCAGCTATCGCCAGTGTCTCTTCGAGTTCCACATCCACGTACCTGAGCGGAATCTCTCGGTACACCTGGACCGCCCGTACTGCCTGCTGGATAGTGATCCGCCCACGCTTCAGCATCGCCGATAGCGCATTTCCAATCTCCCAGTGGACTGAGTGTGGCGCTATGAGATCAGCGCCGGTCGTCAACTCCACAAGGGTCTCCTTCACCGACTCGTTGACAATCACTGCGATGACAACTGAGGAATCTACGACAACATCCACACTGGCCCCTCACAGTAGAGAATCAAGGTGTACAATTGTACACCTTGATTGTAGCACACTCGGGCGCTTTGCGCAAGGGCTACACTTGAGATTCGTAGACTAGGCCGACGCCGACCGTCAACGATCAACGGGATCCCGCGCTTTGCTTGAGCCTCTCGATCTCTTGACGCAAGACAGCGAGCCTGCTCTGCACGATGTCCCATACGACCTCATCCGATACCACGTCGTAGCCGTGCGCGAGCACATTCCGAAACGCTATGATCCGTTGATAGTCACTGATTTATCCATAGACAAATACCCTATCGCGCTCGATCGCTTGCCGAAAGTATGGATTCTTGATCGCTTTCTCCTCGACCAAATCAACGGATCGCTCAAAGAGCTGCTCCAACCCTTCCTTCAATCCCAAGTACCTGTCAAAGGCATCAAGGGGATGTGCCTCTGCAAAGTCAACCAAGAAATCTATATCACTGTGCGCCAGGTCGAAATCGCTCCGACAAGCGGACCCAAACAGGTCCAGGCGCCTGACTCCAAACGTTGCACACAAGTCTGCAAGTTCGCTCATGTAGTCGTCAAGGTCGAGCTCCATTCAGCCCACGTCTCCTCGTCTGTCGCGTGCCCATAGAGTGCGGACTCAAACGGTGACTTTGCTCCACCAGCCACAGGCGCACCACGTCGGACTCTACACATTGTACTGCTATCCAGAGCTCAGGGCAAAACGCCGAAAATGTCCGATGGAGGAACCGCTTGGTGGCGGCTGAAGCCGACCCCGCTACTCAAACCACGTCGTCCCCGGGAACTGGTGCTGCCGGGCCACGCTCTCGTCCAGCTCCACACCAATGCCCGGCCTGTCTGTCAGGGCGATGTAGCCATCCTGGATGATGTCCCGCTTTTCCTGGATGATGGTCGTCCAGTAGTCCCGCTGCGTCCAGTGGAATTCGATGATCAAAAAGTTGGGGACGGTGGCGCAGACATGACAGGAGGCCATCGTGCCGATCGGCGAGGAGACGTTGTGCGGAGCAAGGGGGATGTAGTACAGCTCGGCCAGGTTGGCGATCTTGCGGCACTCTGAAAGGCCACCGCATTTCGGGATGTCGGGCATGATGATGTCCGCAGCTTGCTTCTCGATCAGCTCCCGGAAGCCGTGGCGCAGGTAGAGGTTTTCCCCGCAGCAGATGGGAGTCGAGGTCGATCGCTTGACCTCGCGCATAGCGTCGATGTTTTCCGGCGGCACGGGCTCTTCCAACCAGAGGAGATGGAACTGCTCGCAGTCCCTGGCCAGGCGGATGGCGCTGGGCACGTCCAGGCGGGTGTGCACGTCTGCGGCGACCCCGATCTCGGGGCCGGCGGCGGTGCATGCCATCTCGATCAGCCTGACCATGCGCTCGTGCTCGAACTCGCTCGTCGTCCAGTTGAAGCGGTCCTTGTTCTTGTACTCGCCGCCGTCGACGTCGATCTTGAACGCGGTAAATCCCTTTTCGAGGACGCTGTCCACGGCGTGCCGGACGGTGCCGAAATCCATCCCCGGATTGACCTCGCAGTCCGCGTACACGCGGATCTTTTCCCGGAACTTGCCCCCCAGCAGCTCGTACACGGGCACGCTGAGCGCCTTTCCCTTGAGGTCCCAGAGCGCCAGCTCGATGCCCGTCAGGGCAGTGATCAGAGCGCCTGCCGATCCCCCGTCAAACACGTGCCGCCGGCGCATCTCTTCAAAGATCGCGTCGATGGCAAAGGGGTCGCGGCCAATGAGGCGCTGCCGCAGGTTCTGGATGATCGCGATGGCCTGCGCACCCCCGTGAACGCATTCCCCGATCCCGGTGAACGGGCTGTCCGTTTCGATCCTGACCCAGAGGTGCATGCCATGCCCTCGAGTCGCCGCGGTCTTGACATCCGTGATCTTCAAGTCTCCTCCTCAGACGTGTGCTACAGTGTGTGTGCTTGTAGAGCCGAACCCACCCCAACGCTCAAGCGCGCAGGAGTACCGTATGGAAGAATTGCTCTTGGAAGTGAATGCGGGAGAGGACCTCCGCGTCCGAGAGGTCCAGGCCGTCCGGCACCAGGACCAGCTTGTCATCGTCATCATCCAGGCGATGGGCGATGGCGATGCAGCGCCCACTGAACGAGGCCAGCGGCTCGGCAATGCCGAGGACATAGGCGTCGAGCGTCTCACCGTCCGGTGCGAGCACGCCAGGCACGTATCCATAGTTGACCGGATAGACAGAGCCGTATGTGGGATGGCTGCTCCCCAGCGGACGATCGACCTCGACCGTCACCATACAGCCAAGATAGGGGTGGGCCAACTGGAAGGAGCCCATCGTGCGAACACTCCTGCGGGTCTCTTGGGTAGGGAACGGCCCGGAACCGCGACACGATCCTACAGCGTGCTCACGAGCTCCTGGATCCCATCCACTGGGATCACCCGCCGCTCCTCAGAGGCGCGCAGCTTGGCCTCCACGCCGCCGCTCTTGAGGCTGCGCTGGCTGAACGTGAGGCGCAGCGGACAGCCGATCAGGTCGGCGTCGTTGAATCGGACCCCGGCGCTCAACCCGGGCCGGTCGTCGTACAGCACGTCTATCCCCGCCCCTGTCAGCTCTCCATAGAGTGCGTCTGCCTGCGCGACCAGTTCGTCCCCCCGGACGAGGGAGACCAGGTGGGTCGTGTAGGGGGCAACGCGGGCAGGCCAGAGGATGCCGTGCTCGTCGTGATGCTCCTCGACGATCGCCGCCATCAAGCGCCCCAAGCCGATGCCGTATGAGCCCATCACAATGTGTTTTTCCTCCCCGTTCACATCCTGGTAGGTGATGCCCGCCGGGGCGGTGTAGCGCGTGCCCAGCTTGAAACAGTGCCCCAACTCGATGCCTCGCCGCGCGTGCAGCGTGCCAAGGCAGCGAGGGCAGCGGTCGCCGTCGCGGGCCAGGGCGATGTCGGTGACGATCTCGGCCGCAAAGTCGCGACCATAGTTCACGCCGGTCAGGTGGTACCCCTCGCGATTGGCTCCGGTGACAAAGTTCACTCCCAGGTGGACCGAGTCGTCGGCGATCACGCGCGCGCCGCGCACTCCCATTGGCGATGCGTAGCCGGGCACGGCGCCAGAGGCTTGGATTTCCCCTTCCTCAGCGGCGCGCAGGGAGAGACCTCCGAGCGACTTGCTGAGCTTGGCCTCGTTCACTTCCAGGTCCCCGCGGATGACGGCAAAGATCAGCGTGGGGGATGGCTCCTCGGTGACAAAGAACACCGCCTTGAGCGTCTGCGATGGGTGCACGCCGACATAGCGGGCCACTTGCTCGATGCTCGTGCACCCGGGCGTGGCGACCTCGGCGATCGGCTGCAGGTCATCCTCCGCGCCTGCACCTCGCTCGGAGGGCGGCTTGGCAAAGACGGCCTGCTCGGCATTGGCCGCGTATGTGCAGGCGTCACAGGACACGATCGTGTCCTCTCCGCCCAGGTTGAGGAGCACGAACTCGTGCGAGGCCGAGCCCCCCATCATCCCGCTGTCCGCTTCCACGGCGACGGGGTCTACCTCACACCGGGCAAAGATGCTCCTGTAGGCCTGTAGCATGCGGGGGTAGTAGGCTTCCAGGTCCGCGATGTCCGCGTGGACGCTGTAAGCGTCCGCCATCACAAACTCGCGCACCCGGATCAGCCCTCCCCGCGAGCGCAGCTCATCGCGGAACTTTGTCTGGATGTGATAGACCGTGGCCGGGAGCTGCCGCCAAGAGTCCACTTCTCGCCGCAGCAGGTCAGCGACGACCTCTTCGTGGGTCATCGCCAGAAGCATGTCGTGCCCGTTCCGGTCGCGGAAGCGGAGCAAGGTATCGTCCACCGTCTCCCACCGACCGCTGGCCTGCCACACCTCCGCCGGATTGACCACCGGCATCAGCATCTCTTGCCCGCCGACGGCATCCATCTCCTCGCGCAGGACCTGCTGCAGCTTGGACAGCACGCGCCAGCCGAGGGGTAGGAAAGTGTACAGGCCCGTCCCCAGCGGGCGGATCATCCCCGCCCGCAGGAGCAAGCGGTGGCTGGCCATCTCTGCATCGGCTGGTGTCTCGCGCAGAGTGCGGCCGAACAACCTGGACATCCTCATCGTGACATTCTCTCCAATCCGGTTGGCGTCCGGCGAGCCACCCCCCTGGGCTCGCCGGACGCCAAGATGGGGTCAACCGAGCTCCTCGAACTGCGGTGCTAGTTGCGCGGGGAGCTTTCCTTCGATGTGTGTTCCGTCGCTGCCGTGGGTTTCCAGTTGGATCAGCCCTCTCTTGTGAAAGAGGTCGACCAGGTCCCCTCGCCGGTACGGAATGGTGACAGAGAGCGAAGCCATTCCCCCTTCCAGCTCTTCTTCGATGCGGTCCAACAACGCCGTGCGGCCTTGACCCGTCAAGGCGGACACGGGCACCGAGTTGGGGTACTCGTCCAGCAGTCCAGAGAGCGGCTCGGAGTGGGCAAACCGGTCGACCTTGTTCAAGGCGTTGATGATCGGCTTGTCCGCGGCACCGAGTTCGATCAGCGTGTCGTGCACGGCTACCACTTGCTCTGCTACGTTCGGATGGGTGACGTCGATCACGTGGATCAACAGGTCCGCTTCCAGGACCTCCTCAAGCGTAGCGCGAAACGCGGCGACCAACTGGTGAGGGAGCTTTTGGATAAAGCCCACGGTATCGGTCACCAGCACGATCCCGCCAGTCGGCAGTTGAACGCGCCGCGTGGTGGGATCGAGGGTCGCAAAGAGCATATCCGCCGTCAAGACGTCCGCGCCAGAGAGGGTATTGAGCAAGGTCGATTTGCCGGCGTTGGTATATCCCACCAGCGAGGCCACCGCCAAGCCTTCCCGCCGGCGATTCTGGCGGGATTGGTGACGTTGTTCGCGCACCTTTTCCAACTGCTGCTTGAGGAACATCATCCGGCTGCGGATCGCGCGCCGGTCTACCTCAAGCTGTGTCTCGCCAGGGCCACGCACGCCTACACCTCCGGTTGCCCCGCCCGCACGCCCACCTGCCTGCCGTGCCAGGTGTGTCCAGGCACGGGTGAGGCGCGGGAGTCGGTAGTCGAGCTGTGCCAGCTCGACCTGCAGCGCGCCCTCGCGCGTGCGCGCGTGCCGGGCAAAGATGTCGAGGATCAGCGCCGTCCGATCCAGGACCTTGATCTCGGCATCCTCGCCAAAGCTCCGCTCGATCTCGCGCAGTTGGCGTGGGGACAGTTCATCGTCAAAGATCAGCGCATCATAGTGCAGCTCATCTCGCAGCTCAACCAGTTCTGCCAGCTTGCCGGGGCCGATCAACGTGGCCGAGTGAATGCGGTTCAAGCGCTGCCATTCCTGGCCGACCACCTGCAGTCCTGCAGTGTCCGCCAGGGCAGCCAGCTCTGCCAGCGAGTCCTCGACACGCCAGAGAGATTCCGCCGTTCGAAGCTCTATGCCAACCAGTAGAGCCCGTTCAACAGACGTCGTTTCGTGTGCGATGTCGCACCTCCTCTGCGATCACGCGTGACTTTTTAGTCTTCCTTTGCCGGCAGGCTGCGCTGGATCTGTTTCACAGGCACCTTGATCACGCGCCGACAAAAGTGGCATTGGGCCGAGTAGTGCTTGGGGTGTTCTTCCTTGTGTTCTTCCAGCCAGTTTGCCACCACCGTCCCGTCCAGTGCAAATGACTTGCCACAGCGAAAACACTTTACGTTTAGCATTGCGTTCTCCTTTGCCGGTTGAAAAGAAAAAAGGCCACGGGCACTTGGTTCGCCCACGGCCTGGTCATACAACAGAGGCAAACGGCACCTTGCCGCTCGCGCACAGTAAAGGCCGTGGGGACAGAGGTGCCCACAGCCCACGCCTCACCGAACTCAGCTCTCCGCGTTGAGCGCCAATACTGGCGATCACCCATGCGGAAAATCGAACCCGCAGGTTGCGCTTGCGCCAACCTACTGGGGAGCAGGCACACTCTACCCTTGCGTCGGGTACTCGTTACGAGTCACCGCGAGCGAAATCCTCTTGCGCATTGTGGCTTGCTCCTTTCGATCGATCGGTCACAGTGATGCAGATTATAGCACACAAAGGAGAACTCGTCAAAAGGATCAGTGCCCGCAGACCTTCGAAGGGGTGCGCCTTTCACCCTTTACAGTTGCGCAAGCGGCTCGCTTGCGGTCTCGACAAAGGGACTCCCAAAAAGCCTGCAATGCCTGATGTAGACTTGGCAAATCGTGTTAAGTTTGCTACAATGCGCAGTGGTGTACATCAGAGATCGAGCAGGCACGAGAGGAGAATGCTATGCGAGTGGTAACCTTTGGCGAGATCATGATGCGCCTTGCGCCCCCGGGGTTCCTGCGCTTTGGTCAGGCGCGCTCGTTCGACGTGATCTATGGGGGTGGGGAGGCCAACGTGGCCGTTTCCCTGGCCAATTTCGGGATGGACGTGGACTATGTCACGCGCTTGCCCGCGAACGACCTCGGCGACGCGTGCGTGATGTTCCTGCGCCAGTATGGGGCGGGCACCTCCAAGATCGTGCGCGGCGGAGACCGGCTGGGCATTTACTTTCTAGAGACCGGCGCCATGCAGCGCGCCAGCAAGGTGATCTATGACCGGGCCAACTCGGCGATCGCGACCATCCAGCGCGGTATGCTGGACTGGAAAGCGGTGTTTGCCGATGCGGACTGGTTCCACTGGACGGGGATCACCCCTGCCATCTCGGAGAGCCTGGCTGACGTCTGCCTGGAAGGCGTACAGACAGCGCACGAGATGGGCCTGACTGTGTCGTGCGACCTGAACTACCGCTCCAAGCTGTGGAAGTGGGGCAAGGGACCTGGAGAGGTGATGCCCGAACTGGTCCAGTACTGCGACGTCGCCATCGGCAACGAGGAGGACGCGGCCAAGGTCTTTGGCATCCACGCACCCGATACGGACGTCACGTCCGGGCAGGTGGATGCGGCCAAGTATCGCCACGTGTGCGAAGCGCTGGTCGAGCGTTTTCCTGCCCTCAAGACTGTAGCGATCACCCTGCGCGGCTCTCTCTCGGCCAGCCACAACACGTGGTCGGGGATCCTATGGCATGCCGGGCAAGTCTACACCGCGCCGACCTACGATATCACGCACATCGTGGATCGAGTAGGAGGAGGCGATTCTTTCATGGCCGGGTTGATCTATGGCCTGGACACATACGGCGACGATGTCCAGTCCGCGCTCAACTTTGCCGTGGCTGCGTCTTGCCTCAAGCATAGCATCGTGGGAGATTTCAACATGGTCACCGTGCCCGAAGTCGAAAAGATGATGGGCGGGGATGTGTCAGGGAGAGTGAGTAGATAGGAGGGATAACCTATGTCTCGTTTCCTACGTCTGGACGTTCTGAACAAAATCGTCGAGCTCGGCCTCGTGCCGGTGTTCTACAACGGCGACCTCGAGGTGGCGACCCAGATCGTCACCGCTTGTGCCGAGGGCGGGGCCGAGGTCGTCGAGTTTACCAACCGCGGCGACTTTGCCTACCAGGTGTTCGGCGAGTTGGTCAAGCGTTTTGCGCTCACCCATCCTGATGTGATCCTGGGCATCGGATCGGTGAGCGATCCGGGCACGGCGGCGCTGTACATCAACAACGGCGCGAACTTTGTGGTCGGGCCGGTCCTCAACCCCGATGTGGCCAAGGTCTGCAACCGGCGCAAGATCGCCTACTCGCCGGGCTGTGGCAGCGCATCCGAGATCTCGTACGCCGAAGAACTGGGCGTCGAGATCGTCAAGGTCTTTCCCGGCTCATCGGTCGGCGGGCCAGGGTTTGTCAGCTCGGTGTTGGGCCCTCATCCGTGGACGCGCATTATGCCCACCGGCGGTGTGGACGCGACCCGAGAAAGCCTGGAAGCCTGGTTCAAGGCCGGCGTGACCTGCGTGGGCATTGGGTCCAAGTTGATCAGCAAGGACCTGGTGGCCCGGGGCGATTTCGATGCCATCCGCGACCGCGTCGCGCAGGTATTGGCCTGGATCCAGGAATTCCGGTGAGGGCTGCCTTCAGATGACGAACACCTCCGATTTCAAGGCTCTCTCACAGCAGCGCTTCGGCGAATATGCCCAAGGGTATGTGACCAGCAGCGACCACGCCCAGGGCACCGACCTGGACCGGCTCGTCGAGATCGCGCGGCCTCAGACAGACTGGCTCGTCCTGGACGTGGCGACCGGCGCCGGACACACCGCGCTAAAGTTCGCACCATACGTCGATCGCGTGATCGCCACCGACCTGACCCCCAAGATGCTCGACACGGCGCAAGCACATATCGCCGGAAAAGGCGTAGAGAACGTCTCCTTTCAACTCGCCGATGCCGAGGACCTGCCTTTCGAGGACGAGACGTTTGACCTGGTCACTTGCCGGATCGCGCCGCATCACTTTCCCGCCCCCGCGCGTTTCGTGCGCCAGTGCGCGCGCGTGCTCAAGCCGGGTGCGCTGCTCGTCGTCCAGGATCACGTACTCACGGAGGATGAGCGCGCCGCTCACTGCGTGGAGGCCTTTGAGAGGCTGCGCGACCCGAGCCACAACCGGGCGCTCACGGAGCGGGAGTGGGTGGATCGGTTCCGTGACGCAGGGTTGAGCGTTGAGCACACAGAGCAGCTCATCAAGGGACACGAATTCGTATCCTGGACCAAGCGGCAGGGCAGCACGCCCGAGGTGGTCGAGCGCCTGGTCGAGATGCTGCGAGAGATGCCCCCGGCTGCCGCGGAGTGGATGCAGCCACGCGCAGTGGGCACGCCCGAAGCGACCTTTATCAACCATCACCTGATTGTTGCCGGACGCAAGGGTGGAGTGGGTGTGTGAACCTGCGCTACTCACCAAGCGGTCCGATGATCCCAAAGGAGACACATTGAACACCGCAGCACCTAAAGAGGTAGGACTGTCACCGGATCGACTCGGTCGCATCCGCACCGCGATGGGTCGGTACGTCGATGAGGGAAAGCTCGCGGGGATCCTCACCGTGGTCGCCCGCCGAGGCCAGATCGCTCACTTTGAGACGTGCGGAATGATGGACGTCGAGGCGGGCAAGCCGATGCAGCCCGACACCATCTTTCGCATCTACTCGATGAGCAAGCCGATCACCAGCGTCGCGGTGATGATGCTGTACGAGGAAGGGGACTTTCACCTCACCGATCCGATCTCCAGGTACATCCCCGAGTTCGAGGAGACCAAGGTCTTTGTAGAAAAGACAGAGACGGGGCTCGAGCTGGCAGATTTGGAACGTCCGGTCACCATCCGGGACCTGCTCACCCACACCTCGGGCCTGGCCTACGGGATCGGAGACCCCTCGTACGTCGATGCGCTGTATGAAAAGCAGATCTGGGAAGTGGGACGGCAGAGGCCCGAGACCACGCTCGAGGAAATGGTTTGGCGCATTGCAGCGCTGCCTCTTGCGCACCAACCGGGCAGTGCATGGCGCTACAGTATGGCTACCGATGTGCTGGGCTACCTGGTGCAGGTGGTCTCCGGGATGCCCTTTGAGGCGTACCTGCAGCAGCGCATCTTTGAGCCGCTGGGGATGGTCGATACGGACTTTTACGTGCCCCAGGGCAAAGGCGAGCGGTTTGCAGCACTGTATGGACCCGCGAAAGGGGGCGGGCTCGAGCGCCTGGACGTACAGGGGGTCATGGCCTTTGACAAGCCAACCCGCCGTCCCTCCGGCGGCGGGGGCCTGGTGTCGACGGCCTCCGACTATATGAGGTTTTCCCAGATGCTGCTCAACAAGGGGGAGCTCGATGGCACGCGCCTGTTGGGACGCAAGACGGTCGAGTTGATGACTATGAACCACCTGCCCGACGGGTTGCACCCGTCTGAGGACCAGTCGGCTGGCTTTGGCCTGGGCTTTAGCGTGGTCACCGACGTTGCCCGGTCTCAGAGCTTGGGGTCTGTGGGGCGGTATGGCTGGGGCGGCGCCGCCAACACCAGGTTCTGGATCGACCCGCAAGAGGAGATGATCGGCTTGCTCATGCTCCAGTTCATGCCGGGTGGCTACTACCCGGTAGCGGAAGATTTTAACGTGGCGGTCTACCAGGCGATCGTCGAGTAGGCCACCGTTCTGTTCGTTTGCGGTCGCCAGACCGTGGATTGCGCTACAAGGGATCATCGATCGGAGGGAGGACCATGCTGCTTGGAACGCCTTACTATCCCGAACACTGGCCGAAGGAACGCTGGGAGACCGACGCCCGGCTCATGCAGGAGGCGGGCCTTGCGCGCGTCCGGATGGGCGAGTTTGCCTGGCATCGTATGGAACCCACAGAGGGCCGGTTTGACTTTGACTGGCTGCGCGAGGCCATTGAGCTATTCGGCCGGTACGGCATCCAGACCATCCTCTGCACGCCCACGCCAACCTACCCGCCCTGGCTCCACAAGATGTATCCGGACATTCACCAGGTCAAGAGCAACGGGCAGGTCAAGGAATTCGGCCAGCGGCAGGACGCCTGCAAGAACCACCCTGGATACCGCCGGCATGCGCGGCGCATCGTGCAAGAGATGCTGCAGGCCCTGGGGGATCACCCGAGCGTCCTCGCCTGGCAGACGGACAATGAGTTTGGGTGCCACGGAACGGTGCGCTGTCACTGCCCACACTGCGAGGCTGCCTTCCAGTCCTGGCTGCGGGAGCGGTTCGCGGGGGACATCGGT
>JADHXD010000062.1 GCA_016783145.1 Anaerolineae bacterium | reverse complement strand
GACGATCCCTTCCCTCACGATCGCCACGGGGGACAGGGCTACCGCCGCGAGGAGAGGGTGGATCTGGACAAGGTGGCGGGGGGCGACGCATAGCGTCCCGCCCCGTCGCCATCAAGTAGGGAGGGTAGGAACTCAATGCCAACAGGATCAGAGCACGTCGAGGCCGCCCTTGCGGGGATTCAGGTCGCTCGCGACCAGATCAACGCGCTGGAGGTCGTGGCGGACGGCTGGCAAGAGGAGGCCACGGCGAGACTGGACGCCGTCGCGGATCTGCTCCGCGCGACGATGGATCGCTTCTATCTCAAGACCAGGGTGTCCACCCCCTTTGCCAGGAGGTGCGAGGAGGCGATCAGCGCATTGGACGGCCTGCTGGCTGAACTGAGCGCCGAGCCAGACCCAGGTGCGCAGCAGCGGCTGAGCGCCGCCCTGGACGCGCTGGAAGCGGCGGCCCGGACGCTGGACGAGCGCTCCCAGATGCGGGGGATGGCCATCACCTGAGGTCGACGAGGAAGGCGCTATGAAGACAGTCTTGGTCACGGGTGGCGCAGGAAGTATGGGCTGCGAGGTGGCCGTTCGCCTCGCCTCGGCGGGCCAGCGTGTGCGCGTCTTTGACCTGCCCGACCGGGACTATGGAGCGCTTGCGGACGTGCCGCAGGTAGAGATCGTCCCCGGGGACATTCGGGATCGCGATGCCCTGCTGCGGGCCGCCGCAGGCGTGGACACCGTCCTCCACCTGGCTGCGCTGCTGCCTCCGGCCAGCGAGCGGAGTCGCGAAGCCACGATGGCGGTCAACGTAGGGGGAACGGCGAACGTCCTCGCTGCCCTGGAGAGGGGGAGCCCCGACGCGCACCTGGTCCTCAGCTCGTCGGTGTGCGTCTATGGCGACACGAGCGGCGTGCAGCCCCCCGTTCGCACGTCCACTCCGCTGCACGCCTCCGACCTCTACGCCGAGTCCAAGATCGAGGCCGAACGCCTGGTGCAGGCCAGAGGGCATGGCTGCACCGTGCTGAGGATATCGGGCGTTTCCGTCCCCGCATTCCTGGAGCCGCCGCCGGCCTGGCCCTTCACGGCGGACCAGCGCCTGGAGTTTGTCTGCCGCACCGACGTCGTCCACGCGCTCGTGGCATGTGTCGAGGCCGAGGGGATATCGGGGAAAGCACTGAACATCGCCGGCGGCTCGACGTGGCGCATGTCGGGCCGGGACTATGTGGCGCGCTTTAACGAGGTGATGGGGCTCCCGCCCGAGGAGGCCCGTTACAGCGAGCGCCCGGGATACTTTGACTGGTATGATACCGGTGAGTCGCAGGCCGCACTGGGGTACCAGCGGACGTCCTTTGAGCGGTTCCTCGGACTGCTGGACGAGGCCATCGAGGAGGCATTGGGCGGATAGGAAGCACAGCGTTAGGCCAGGAGGGAAGGCTTGATGGGCAGCTCTGAGAGACCTGGATCGTGGATAGAGTACGACGTTGTCGTGCGCAGGAATGTCCCTGTGCCGATGCGAGATGGAGTGCGCCTGGCGGCAGATGTCTACCTGCCCGCCAGGAGAGACCAGGTCGTCGAGGGACGCTTCCCGGTGGTGATGGAGCGCACGCCCTATGACAAGACGAACCGGTATGGAGAGGGACGGTACTTTGCCCGGCGGGGCTACGTGGCGGTGATGCAGGACGTGCGTGGGCGGTTCGCCTCCGAGGGCGAGTGGTACCCCTTTGCCGGGGAAGCCCCGGATGGATACGACAGCGTCGAGTGGGCCGCGGCGCAAGATTGGTGCAGCGGCAAGGTGGGCACCATCGGGGGTTCCTACTGCGGGAGCGATCAGAGCGCACTGGCGACGCTGAACCCGCCGCACCTGGCTGCGATGGTGGTCGCCGTGGGGACGTCCAACTATCACACCAGTTCGATGCGGCAGAACGGAGCACTGGAGCTGCGGTTTATGATCTATGCCTTTCGCATGGCTACCACCAGCCGTGAGGCACTGGCCGACCCGACTTTGCGGGACGCCCTGCAAGCGGACTTTGACCGCATCGGCGAGTGGGTGACGCGGACACCCTACAAGAAGGGGTCGTCGGCACTGCGCCACCTGCCTACGTATGAGGGGTGGGTGCTGGACATCCTCACCGAGGGAGACTATGGCGACTACTGGCAGCAGCGCGGCTACGCCATCGACGGCTACTACCAGGAGCACGCCGACGTCCCGACCATCTACGTCGGAGGGTGGTACGACTCGTATGCCAGGGGCACGACGAGCAACTACCAGGCCCTGTCCAGGATCAAGTCGTCTCCGCAGCATCTCCTCATGGGGCCATGGACACACGGCGGCTGGGGCGTGTCCTACGCTGGGGACGTGGACTTTGGCACTGACTCTGTGCTGGACGACTATAACGGGCTGCGGCTGCGCTGGTTTGACCGTTGGCTCAAAGGGATCGACAACGGCGTGGACCGCGAAAACCCGGTGCGGATCTTTGTGATGGGGGCCGGCAGCAGTCGCAAGGACTACAACGACCGGCTGTCTCACCTGGGCACGTGGAGAGAGGTAGCAGACTGGCCGCTGCCAGGCACGCGCTACACACCCTACTACATCCACGCGGACGGCACCCTCAGCCCCGACCTGCCAACAGATGCGGAACCAAGCGGGTACACATTCGATCCGCGGGACCCGGTGCCCACTATCGGCGGAGGCATTTCGTCGGGCGAGCCTGTGATGTCTGCCGGTGCCTACGACCAGAGAGGTGACCCGCGGTTCTACGGCTGCCGGGACACGCTGCCCCTGTCCGCGCGCAGCGACGTGCTCGTCTTCCAGACGCCAGAGTTGGGTGAGGACGTGGAGGTGACGGGACCGCTCACCGTCAAGCTGTGGGCCTCGTCCTCAGCCCCGGACACGGATTTCACGGTCAAGCTGATCGACGTTCACCCGCCCAATGCGGACTACCCGGACGGTTTCGCGCAGAATCTCTCGGACAGCATCCTCCGCGCGCGGTACCGGAACGGGCGGGAGCGGGCTGAACTGCTGGAGCCGGGAGAGGTCTACGAGCTAGAGATCGTGATGTATCCCACCTCGAACATCTTTGGCGCGGGACACCGCATCCGGCTAGACGTGTCAAGCAGCAATTACCCCCGCTTCGACGTGAACCCCAACACCGGCGGGCCGTTGGGACGGGATCGCCGCCTGGTCACGGCCGAGAACGCCGTCTATCACGACCCGGAGCGGCCATCGCACCTCCTGCTGCCGGTCATCGAGCGGGGGCATGGCGGCAGCACGTAGGTCGCCTTTCATAGGCGACGGTCCTCTGCGACAGATGCGCGGAATGGGTTCCGCGCCTACACAGGCAAAGCGGGAGCGTGGCGGCAGCACGTAGGTCGCCTTTCATAGGCGACGGTCCTCCGCGCCTACGCAGGCGACGGCCCTCTGCGACAGATGCGCGGAATGGGTTCCGCGCCCACACAGGCCGCTGCGTTCCAATGGCCGACCGGCAGAGAGAGAAGGAGTGTGCATGAAGGCGATCAAGGTCACCCTGTCACGATACGCGCCGATGTTCGGCTGGATGAACCGGATCTTGCGCGTGGATCTCTCGGATGGACGGATCTGGGCTCAGGAGACAGCTCCCTATCTGCCCGATTTCATCGGCGCGCGGGGGATCGCGGCCAAGATCCTCTGGGACGAGTACCCCGAGCCGGTGGCTCCCTTTGACCCGCGCAATCCCTTCATGGTCATGCCCGGCGCACTGACAGGAACGATCGCACCCTACTCGGGGCGCACGAACGTGTGCGCCTTTGGTCCGCAGGGTTCCCCTTACGGATGGTTCACGCGGGGGAGCATCGGCCACGACTGGGGGGCCAGGCTCAAGCGAGCGGGGTACGACGGGCTGGTGGTCACCGGGGCCAGCGAGACGCCGGTGCACATCCTGATCCAGGATGACGAGGTGAGCATCCTGCCGGCGGACGACCTGTGGGGGCTGGACACGGTCGAAACCCAGGAGGCGATCCAAGGGGCATATGGCAAGGCGGCGCGGACGCTGACCATCGGCCCGGCGGGGGAGCGGCTGTCGCGCATCGCCACCGTGCAGACGGGGACCTCGTCCGCCGCCGGGCAGGGCGGCTTTGGGGCGGTGATGGGCTCCAAGAAGCTGAAAGCGATCACCGTCCTCGCCTCGGGACGCGTGCCCGTGGCCGACCCAGAGCGGCTGCGCTGGCTGTTCAAGGCCGTCGGCGATCACGTTCGTCCCTACCAGCGCGGCCTGCTGGCCCGCTACATCGGCGTCGACGAGGGCTCCGGACAGGAGGGCAAGATTCGCAACTATGCGTGCACGGCCTCCTGCCCCTCTCCTTGCCAGATCCACCTGTCGGATGTACCGGGCTGCCACTTTGACCGCAAGTGGACCGGGGCGATGACCTGCGTGGGCACAATCTTCAAGGGCATGCCGATGCCCATGTACGACTGGGACCTGGGCATACGCGGCGGGATGGAGCTGAATATGTACGCCAACCGCCTGGGCCTCAACCACTGGGACCTGTTGGTGGGCATGATCCCCTGGTTGAGCACCTGCCACCGCGAGGGGCTGCTGCCCGAGGTCAACGGTCATCGGTTCGACCTCAATGACATCGATTTCTGGGTGCACCTGCTGCACGACATCGCCTACCGCGAGGGGGTGGGGGACGCGCTCGCCGAAGGGGGCTGGCGCGGGGCGCAGCGCCTCGACCTGGGCGTCGAGTGGATGCGTCGCTACTACACCGGGTGGGGATACGCGGGGCATTGGGACGGGCACGCATCACTCGTGAACCCGATCGTCTATCCCTTTTGGATCGTCGGCGCGATCCATTGGGCGATGGACACCCGCGACCCGGCGAGCAGTACCCACGGCTATGTGCAGAACGTGATGTACTGGGGGCCGTTCAGCGAGTGGCGCCTGTACTCCAAACCCGAGGAGGAGGGCGGTTCGCCGATCACCTGGGAGCATATGCGGGGCATCGGGGAGCGCGTGTACGGTCGTGCCGACACGCTCGACGCGCTCAGCGGGTACGAGGGCAAGGCACTCCCGGCAGCCTACCACGCCGTGCGCTCGATCATGAAGGACTGCCTGCCCACCGACGATCAGGTTTTCCCGCTGATCTACAGCCTCGATTCTCCCGACCGGTTCTGCCTCATCCGCGATCCCCACAGGGGCGGCGAGATCGAGGGGCCGGACGTGGACGCCGAGATCCTGCGAGCGGGCACGGGCCTGGACTGGGACACGCGAGAGTTTGAGCGGGCGGCAGAACGGGTGCTGAACCTGGAACGGGCGATCGCCGTCCGCCACTGGAACCGCACGCGGTCGACGGATGAGCGGGTGATCCCCAGCTTCGAGTACGACGAGAATTGGGTGAACCCCAAGCTGGGCGCGCGCATGCGGCTGGATCGTGAGCAGTTCAGGCCGGTGATGGACGCGTACTACCGGCTGCGGGGGTGGGACGTGGAGACGGGCTGGCCTACGGTGGAGCGGCTGGAGAGCCTCGGTCTGGGCGACGTGCACGGCGAGATGCTCGCCGGTGCAGAGAGGGCGCGCGAGCGCCTGCCGGAACTGCCGCCCGAGAGTCCGGTGCAGGACCCTCACCCGTGCGACCCTTGATGTCCGGACGGGACAATGCGCGGAATGGAGTCCGCGCCTACAAAGCCGGCCGCGCTCCGATGAACCGGGCGGCAGGTGGGGCCACGCGCCCTACAACGGATAGGGAGGGATGATGTCAGAAGACGGCAAAAAGGGCACACGGGTCTGGCCGGCGATCGGGCGACTGCTGCAGTTGTCTGGAAAAAGCCGGGCATGGCTGTACGTCGCCGTGTCTGTGGTGGTGCTGGAGACGGCTTTCAGGATCGCCTCGAATTTCTCCCTGGGCCGCTTTATCGATTCGGTCTCTGCCAGCCAGCACGACGATTTCTCGTTCTACCTGGCGTTGACTGTGGCCCTGGGGTTGACGGCTGTGCCGCTTGGCTTCCTGCGGACGCGCAGCATCGGGCTGTTCAGCGAGCGTGCGCTGGCTCGCCTCCGTGAGATGGTCGCCGCTCGGGCCACCGTGCTGCCCATGCGCTACCTGGAGGAGCGGCACACCGGCGACCTGCTGGCGGTGGTGAACGCCGACCTGGCCAAGGTCAAGGATCTGACCTCCTCTTCTCTGATCAACGTGGCATCGCAGTCGCTGCTGGCCGTGGCCGCGCTGGTGGCCCTCTTTGTCATCAGTTGGCCCCTGGCGCTGGTGTCCACGCTGATGATCCCGGTCATGTTCCTGATCATGGGCAAGCTGAACCAGCCCGTCGCCCGGCGGACCCAGGAGATGCAGCAAGAAATCGGCGAGACGGTGAGCGTCGCCCAGGATGGCTTGGGGGGGCTGATGGTGACGAGGGCGTTCAACCTGACCGACGTTATGGACGACCGGTTCCGCCAAGCCAACCAGAAGGCGCTCGAAAAGGGCCTGCTGCTGACCCGGCTGCAAGCCGTCGCCGGCGGAACTGGCTCAGTCTTTAACGTGCTCCCCTTCCTGATCACCTTCGGGTTTGGGGGATACCTGGCGATCAGCGGGAACCTGACCTTTGGCGACCTGATGGCCTTCATCGTGATGCTGAACTATGTGGCGAACCCGCTGGGCTCCCTTCCCCCCAGCATCGCCAGCGTCGGCGAGGCCAGCGGAGCGGCGCAGCGGGTGTATGAGATCCTCGACCAGGAGGTCGAGCGCACCGGCGGGAAGAGCTGGCCGCACGAAGAAGAGGGTTCCACTGTCCTCCGCCTGGAGCACGTCGATTTCGCCTACGACAGAGAGCCGGTGCTAGAGGATGTAAGCTTGACCGTTCACAGCGGGGAGACGGTGGCCGTGGTCGGCCCAAGCGGCGGGGGCAAGTCCACCCTGCTCAAGCTGTTACTTGGCTTTTACCCACACAGAAAAGAGCGCCTGTTCCTGTACGAGCAGGATTTGAGCCATTGGTCGCTGCCTGCAGCCAGACAGCAGATGGCCTTTGTGGCCCAGGACACCTATCTCTTTCCAGTGACCATCGCCGAGAACATCGCTTGCGGCAAGCCCGGCGCTGCGCAGGACGAGATCGAACAGGCCGCCCGGATGGCCAACATCCACGAGTACATCACCTCCACGCCGGACGGATACGGCACCGTGGTCGGGGAACGCGGAGTGCGCCTGTCAGGCGGGCAGCGGCAGCGACTCTCGCTGGCCCGGGCGATCCTCAAAGATGCGCCGATCCTGCTGCTGGACGAGCCGACCTCGGCCCTCGATACCGAATCGGAGGCCCTGGTGCAGGAAGCCCTGGAGCGCTTTATGGCCGGGCGGACCACGGTCGTCATCGCCCACCGGCTGTCGACGATCCGCAATGCAGACCGCGTGCTGGTGTTGGAGGACGGCCGGATCGTGGAGGAAGGCACGCACGACGAGTTGATGACCCGCGAGGGACGCTACCAGGAGCTCTACCTGCGCCAGTTCGACGACACGGGTCTGGCGGCTGGGAGGGAGGAAGGGCATCCAGGGGAGGGCAACGATGAGTAAGGCGAAGGGCCGGCGTGGCACATTCCGGCGGATGCTTGGGTTCCTCAAGCCCTGGCGCACGGCTTACCTGGCCACGCTGCTGGGACTGGCACTCACCCTCGCCGCAGAGCGCACATACATCGCTTACGTGGTCAAGCTCTTTGTCGACTCTGTGACAGACGCCAGCCTGGACCTGCTGTGGCGCTCGGTGAGAATCTGGGGGCTTTTCTTGCTGGGCTGGATCCCGCTGAACATCGTGCTCTCGCTTCTGTGGCGCTCGGTGACTCTGCGGGCGATCGCCAACCTGCGCCAGACGATCTTTGGCCACCTGCAGCGCCTTCCCCTGGGATACCACGAGCAGCGTCACAGTGGCGGCCTGATCTCGGTGCTGACCAACGACGTGACGGCAGCAGAACAGGCCTTCCAGCAGGACATGCTCAACCTGGTCAATGCCAGCCTGCAGGGAATCTCGGCAGCCGTCTACATGCTGGTGCTGGACTGGAGGCTGGCACTGGTGACCATCGCCAGTGGGCTGGTGCCCTTGGTCATCAACGCCCTGTTTGCGGACCCCTTGCGCAGAGCGGGGGAGACTGTCCAGGGCCGCCTGGGAGAACTGAGCGAGCGGCTGGCCGATCTGCTGGCCGGGTATCAGGTGGTGCGCACCTTTAGCCTGGGAGAGTGGATAATGGCGCGCTTTGGCGTAGCCAACCGCGAGCTGCTGGAGGGCGGCCTGCGCCGGGTGCGCCTGGATTCGGCCCTGGCCGCAGCGAATGGTCTGGGGGGCGTCTCTTTCCTCGTGCCTATGGGCGTCGGCGCGTACATGGTGCTGAACGGACAGACGAGCTTTGGCATCATGGTTGCTCTGATCCAGCTCAACGGTCCGATCCAGTTCCTCGTCTATTCGTTGGGCGGGACAATCACGCGCATCCAGAGCTCTCTGGCAGCAGCAGATCGCATCCTGGCGGTGCTGGACACCGAGCCCGAACCGGAGAGGTATGGAGGGGCAGAGGGCAAAGTCATCGACTCGCCCAATCCGAACACGCTGCTCGAGTTCAAGGACGTTTCCTTTGCCTACGAAGAGGAGAGAGCGGTCCTCGGTGGCATGTCCTTTGAGGTAGACCAGGGCCAGGTCGCTGCTTTTGTGGGTCCCAGCGGAGGAGGCAAGAGCACGATCTTTAAGCTGCTGCTGGGCTGTTATCCGGTGCGTGAGGGTGCGGTGTACGTGTCGGGCAGATCGGTCCGTGCCTATCGCTTGAGCGAGCTGCGCGACCTGTTCGCTTACATCCCGCAGGATGCATACCTGTATTCGGGGTCCATCCTGGACAACATCCGCTATGGCAAGCCCGGTGCCTCAGAAGCAGAGGTGATCGCGGCAGCGAGGGCGGCCTATGCCCACGAGTTCATCTCCGAGTTCCCGGAGGCGTACGAGACCAAGGTGGGTGAGCGTGGTGCCCGCCTGTCGGGCGGGCAGCGGCAGCGCATCGCCATCGCCCGGGCGCTGCTCAAGGATGCCCCGGTGCTGCTGCTGGACGAGGCGACCTCCGCACTGGACTCAGAGTCGGAGCAGGTGGTGCAGCAGGCCCTGGGGGTCTTGATGCGCGGGCGGACCGTCCTCGTGATCGCCCACCGGCTGTCGACGGTCGAGCACGCGGACGTGATCTATGCCGTGGAGAACGGGCGTGTCGTGGAGGCGGGCACACAGGACGAGCTCCTAGAGCGGAAGGGGTTGTTCCATCGCTTGCACGAGCTGCAGTTCCGGGATGAAGAGGAAGAGAGCGTCGCAACGGAGTGACGCCCGCGGCAGAGGAGGCACAGGGCGATGTATTCCGTGGAAAAGATAGAGATCCTCCCAACAGCCATCAACCTCAGCCGCCTGGATGGAGACCCCACGGGGTACAACGCCGAGCAGGCTCACTTACAGTTTTCATCGCCGTGGACGACGTGGATGCCGTCTACGACCGGGTCGTCCAGGGCGGTGTGGTTCCCGGCTGCCCGCCAGAGAACCAGCCCTGGGGAGGACGGACCTTCTGGCTGCGGGACCTGAACAGGTTCGTCCTGAGCTTTTCCCAGTTGGTCGAGGAGGTGACACTGGAAGAGATACGCCGCCGCTACGAAGAGGCGGGAAAGGGAGAGCAGGTGGTAGAGTGAGGGAAGCCAGGGAGCTGTGATAGAGGGCGGACAATGGACGACCGACAGCGGTCGCTAGCCGCCTCCCTTCTGCGCGACGATACGGAGCCAAGAGACCTGCCCTGACTGGGGATCGTCAGCAGGTGTAGCGCACAAGATTCCTGACAAGGGAGTGCTCTGAGAACGGAGGAAGGAGTAGCATGGAGAGCTGGGTGCAGAACGCACGAGCGCTGAGAGAGGCGCTACTAAAGGACCCCTACCGGCCACGATATCACATCGTGTCCCCTGAGGGCCTGTGCGCGCCGTTCGATCCCAACGGCGCGCTGTTCTGGAAGGGGCGCTACCACCTCATGTACATCGTCCAGACGCAAGCGGGCCACTGTTGGGCGCACGTTTCCAGCAGGGACCTGGTCCACTGGCGCCATCATCCGCTGGCGCTAGAGCCGGGCGGGATCGACAGTGGCATCTTTAGCGGCGGCGCGTTCATTGACCAGAAGGGCGTGCCCACCATCACCTACTGGGGGCTGGGCGACCGGGCAGGCATCTGCATCGCCACCAGTACAGACGACAACCTCGACCTCTGGACCAAGAGCCCGCACAACCCGGTCGTTCGCCAGACTGCCCACGGGCTCGCCGTGGGCGAGGACGGGCGGGTCTACGGCGCCGCCGACCCTTCGGCCATCTGGGTCCGTGAAGGCAGGTACTACATGCTGACCGGAAACCTGCTGGTGCTCCGCGAGTTCGGTCTGAAGGGTGGGTTGGAGGAGCACGTGGGCGACACCGCCTACCTGTTTGTCTCTGACGATCTGATCCACTGGCAGTACCTGCACCCGTTCTACCGGTCAGACCGCAGGTGGACCAGAAAGGACGAAGACAACATGTGCCCCGACTTTTTTCCCCTGGGTGACAGGCATATGTTCCTCTTTATCAGCCACAACCTTGGCTGCCAGTACTACCTCGGTCGCTATGAGGGCGATCGCTTTACCCCAGAGACGCACGGCCGGATGACCTGGGTCGATCGCGCCTTTTTCGCACCCGAGAGCCTGGCGGACGACAGGGGAAGGCGGATCATGTGGGCCTGGATCTTTGATGGGCGGGAGCCCTCGACGCGTAAAGCCAGCGCGTGGTCCGGGACGATGAGCCTGCCCCGCGTCCTATGGCTGGCGGAGGACAGGACACTGCGCATGGCCCCGCCCGAGGAACTCGCGCTCTTGCGCTGCAATCCGAGGCGCGTGGAGAACCTGACGGTGCACTCTGGCACCGAGGTACCCCTGGAGGACGTGCACGGGAGGGGCATCGAACTGCGTATCGAGATGGACTCTGGTACGGCCGCACGGTTCGGGGTGGCTGTCTGCTGCTCGCCCGACAGCCAGGAAAGGACGGCGATCCTCTACGATGCGCTTGACCACCAACTCAAGATCGACACCACAGCTTCGAGCCTGGGTGAAGGACCGAAATCGGTCGAGGGAGGGCCGTTCAAGCTCGGACCGGGCGAAGCGCTGGTCCTCCGCGTGTTCGTGGACCAGTCCGTCGTAGAGGTCTTTGCCAACGACCGGCAGGCGGTGATGCGCCGCATCTATCCCACACGGCCCGACAGCCAGGGTGTAGTCTTGTTCAGCCAGGGCGGAGATACACGGGTGCGATGCGTAGAGGCCTGGGACATGGCCCCGGCGAATGCATGGTAGCCAAGGACCCACGATGAAGCGAGAGACGTCTATGAAAAGCGCTGGCCTGCACATCGTCGATACCCACGCGCACATCTACCACCCCGACGGTACGCGCTATCCGATGAGAGCAGAGCCGCTCCGCCCGCCTGCAGGGACGGGAGACATCGGCCACCTGCAAAGAGAAATGCAGGCCGCTGGCGTCGCGCGAGCGGTGTTGGTGCAGACCGGGACGGCCTACCACTGGGACAATCGACTGCTGGCCGATACGGCCACGACTCACGCCGACTGGGCCGTGGGTGTCTGCACCCTGGATCCTGCGGCACCAGGGAGCGGGACCGAGCTGGAGCGTCTGGTCGCCGGTTTCAACGTCAGAGGGCTTCGCGTGGAGCCTACCCGGCCTCCTAACGCCCGATTCGATCACCCCGGATCCGAGCGGATGTGGAAGGCTGCCAGGCGGCTGGGGATCGTGATCTGCGCCCACATCCAGAGCGCGTTCACGCCGCAGTTGGCAGCGCTGCTGTCCCGCCACCCCGACGTGCCGGTGGTGCTGGACCACGCAGCCTATCCCCGCGGAGCGGATGGCGCGGACTCTGAGACCGTGACGAGGGTGGTCGCGCTCGCCCGCTTTCCGAATCTCCATCTCAAGCTGACCTTTGCCGTCACCGGCTCGGAGGATGACTTTCCATTCCGGGATATGCACCCCATCCTCCTGCGGCTGATCGAAGCCTACGGCCCCGCACGGTGTATGTGGGGTTCGGATTTCCCGTGCGAGCTCTGGCTGAAAGGAAAGGCGACGTACCAAACCCATCTCGCCCTGTTCACGGACGAGCTGGGACTGAGCGAAGGGGAGCGGAGAACGATCCTTGAAAGGACGCCGATGCAGGTGTGGTTCCCTGCCGGGTAGCACCGCCGACCCGTTGGCAGACCGGGCGGACCCGCCGGTGGAGGGTGAACCAGGTGCAAGGAGAGGAGAACGATGCATCACATCGTGGCGTATGCGCTGTCCGGCTGCTTTGCCGGATGGCCGGCCAACAACGGCCTGTGGGCCTGGGAAGGGGACGAGATCGTGGTCGGTTGCTCGGTCGGGGATTTCCAGGCCCAGCCCGGTCACAGTGTCACCGGTCACATCCGGAGCGTCTTGCTGCGCAGCCGGGATGGGGGCGAGTCGTGGACTGCAGAGGAGCCGCAGGACTACCTGAACGACCCGCACCCACCTGCCGCTCTGGCCGAAGAGTCTGACTGGACCGGGGATGGGTTCGCACTGCGTGTGGTAGGCACCGGATACCACGGCACGGATGAGCCGCGCGGCGGGTTCTACCTCTCCGAGGACCGCGGCCATACCTGGCGCGGCCCGTACCGCCTGGACGGCCCGACCGGCTGTGCACCGTTGGACGGCCTGGAGATGACGCCGCGCACAGACTACCTGGTGGGTGGCGCTCGCGAATGCCTGCTGTTCGGGTCAGCCCGGGATCCGGAAACCTGGGGTTCCGACCGGGTGTTCTGCGCACGGACGGCCGATGCAGGCAGAACCTTCCAGTTTGTCTCGTGGATGGTACCCCCTTCGGACGCGTACCGGGCAGTGATGCCCAGCACCGTGCGCTGCTCGCCCAATGTGATGGTATCGGCAGTCAGGCGACGGGACATGAGTACAGATCAGGGCTGGATCGACGCCTATGGCTCGACCGACAATGGCGGGAGCTGGTCGTACCTCAGCCGCGTAGGCGAAACCGGCGGGTGGAACGGGAATCCCCCTGCACTCGTCCGGCTCCGCGACCGCCGGCTGTGCTGCGTGTACGGCGATCGCACCCGCCGGCAGATGGTCGCTCGCTTCAGCCGCTACGAGGGACGCTCGTGGGACGCCCCGGTCATTCTCCGGGATGACTTTCACTCGGTTGACGGCGAGCCCGACCTGGGCTACCCCCGCATCTTCCAGCGCGCGGATGGATGCCTGGTGGCGGTCTACTACTGGGCCACACGAGACCATCCGCAGCAGCACATCGCAGCAACCCTCTGGTTTCCTGCCGGCTCGAGTTAGGTCGCCCGGACCGGGCCTCGTCTCCTGCTACGGCCCATCCTCGGGCAGAGGGAGGTAGGTGAACGAGTCAAGCACGCTCTGCCACACCCTCTCGACGTCCGGGCCAGCCTGCGGAAAGGCCTCGTCTACCGGTTGAACGAGGACACGGACCACAAGGCCCTCGCGGATCGCCAGGATCTGCCGCGACATCGTGCGCCCGGGCAAACCCTCGACCACCTCTGCCCCCTCGCCGCCCAGCGTGGTCGCCGCGCGCGTGATCGGCAGCGCCGGATACTGGTTGACCTCCTCCTCGTCGACGACCTGATCCAGCGTGCGTTTGCCCGCCGCCCCTTCGATGACGATCGAGACGATACCCATCACCTGCTCGATGCTTTGGCCTAGCGGTGGGCCGTAGCTGTAAAGTCGAGCATCGCCCGCAGGTCTGCTTCGCTGATGTCCTGCCTGCCCTGCCCGAGGAAGGACAGCCGGATCACCATCCCGTCGGCGACGGCGTCATCGCTCTGGAGGTGATCGAAGGGCTTGAGCTTTTGCGCCCAGGCCGACACCTGGGCGACCTCCGCCTCGGATAGGCGTCTCTCCTGAGCCGTCTCACCCCGACACGAGGTGACGAGCGCTTTGCCGCTGGACCGTACCGTCAAGCCATCGCAGAACCCGGCGATGCCGCCCTCGCGCTGCCAGGTCAGGAGCACAGCGTCGTCAGGCTCGGCAGGAGTAGGCGCGAGCGTCACTGTGGGCGAAGGAACCGATGTCCTCGTCGCCACGGATGTGACGGTTGGCGTGTCCGGCGGTGACGCAATCGGCGTGGACTGTGCCCGGTTGGAGAACCAAGCACACCCGGCGAGCGCCCAAGCGACGACCAGCGATATAGAGATCCATCTCACGAGTTTGCCCATTCTGTCTCCGTCCGCGCGGGGTTCTAGCAGCCTGACTGAGAGTCCGAGACCTCCCCAGGATTATACACCGATGCACCTGTGTGGGCATCAGCCCTGGGGAGGAAACATGGTCCGGATGCTTGGCGGATAGATGCAGCACCATCTGCTCAGTGAGGAGAAACGATCTCATCCATAAGGATCAGTTTACACCGTACGAGGTTAGGTGACAAAGGGAATCTCTCTGCCGGCAGTCCACCCGATCCGTTGGCTACCTTCCAGCGCTACAAGAGCCCAGGTCAGCCATGACATGGCTGACCTGGGTTTACCACACACGGTGCACGCGTCCGTCCAGGACACGCGATCTCCGGCTTGTCACCGCCGATGAACCCGAGAGAAGTCTGGCAAGTCTGGATCGCCAGTCCGTCTCAGGGTGGTCGATAGTCCACCCGACCGGCCTACTTGCGTGCGGTGGCAGCTCCGGCCATCGCTGTGCGGCCGAGCTTGCGCAGGGCGTCTCTGGCCGCAACGCGCACGCGGTGGTCCTTGTCATCCTGGAACCGTGCCAGGTGTTCCTCAGCCCGCGCGTCCCCGATTTCTCCCAGCGCCTCAAGGACGGCGACGCGCACCCACAGGGTGCCGTCCTCGAGTGTGGCGATGAGCGGCCGCACGGCCTCTCGGTCGCCGATCTCCCCCAAGGCCCTCGCTGCACCGCCTCGCACCCCGAGGTCTTCATCCTGCAGGGCAGCGATCAGCCTGGCCACAACCTGCGGACCACCCACCTGTGCCAGGGATTCGATCACACTGTCCGGCGCCGACAACTCCTTGTACTGCAAGGCCTCGATGAGTAGGTCCACGGCGCGCCGGCTGCCTATCGCCGCCAGGGATTCGGCAGCAGACATGCATACGTCTCGATCCGGGTCCCTGAGCGCAGCGGCAAGGGGTTCCACCGCTTGTGGATCCCTGATCTTGCCCAGTGCCGTGGCCGCAGCGCAGCGCACCCGCACGCCATCGTCCGTGAGAGCGCCGACGAGCGGTACCACAGCCTCTGCGCCCCCTATGTCACCCAGTACCCTCGCCGCCGAACGACGAACCTGCCTTCCCGGGTCTTTCAGCGCGGCAGCCAGCGGCTGGATCGTCCTCGGGTCGCGGATCCGTCCCAGGGCCTCGACCGCGTTCCTTCGCACGAGCTCGTCCCCATCTGCGAGCGCGGCGATCAGGGGCCCCACGGCTTCAGCGCTGCCGATCTTGCCCAGGGCATCGGTCGCACACTGGCGCACCGCCGCCTCTGCATCCTGACAGGCAGCGATCAGCGGACCTGCTGCCCGCGGATCCCCGATCTCACCCAACGCCGCAGCAGCAGTGCTGCGCACGAGCCCACCTCCGCCCGCCAGAGCGCTCAGCAATGGTTCCACAGCCTGTCGATCGCGGATCTTTCCCAGTGACGCTGCTGCAGCCACCCTTACCCCCAAGACAGGGTCCTCGAGTGCAGCAACGAGCGGCATCACGGCGCGCGGATTTCCGACCTCTCCCGAGGCTTTGGCTGCAGCCTCCCGCGTCTTGGCATCCTTCTTGCGCTTCAGCGCTTTGAGCAGCCCCTCGACGTCGCCCTTGGCTTGCAGCTCAGGGATATCAGGCGGGGCAAGCAGCTTCCGTAGAGGTTCCATCAGTCCTCTCCTTTCAGTGAATAGTCTCCACTTCGAATCCCACGGTCCGGACAGGTCATCTGCCTACGCCCCAGTGGTCCGAGTAGGGCGAGATTCCCATCGTCCAGGCACGTCACTCTTGTCGCTTCAGCCACACGTGAAGCGCCGATGCCACCCCATCTCCTTTCCCTGGATTTGGCGTTTCGACTCGGCCGGCGTGAACGCATCAGCCCATCGCTCGCAACCAGCCCCGTATCCACATCCTGCGAAGGCCCTTGCCGTGCCCCAGGATACCCGCCCTACTGGCTGAAGGCTCTTGCTACCTTCAGAGGCTCCGTGCCGGTCACCTTGAGCTCAGCACCGCAGTGGAGGCACGTTAGCCGCCGCCCCAACTCGGCCCTGCCCTTTAGTGCGATCCTGTGTCCGCAGTCCGGGCACGCTGTAACAGCCAACTCCGGCTCAGTCTTGGTAGTCACCGCATCCTCCTCTCATCGCCGCTGATCAGCGGTCCTCGTACCAAAATGCTCGCACCGTGCTCTCGTCTGCACAGACAGCAGATGAACCCACTACAGGGTGATGTCCGCCAGCACGCGAACCACAGAGGCGATGATCAGCGTCACCAATACAATCGTCCCAACGGCGATCGCCACGTCCGCATACGCTCGGTGCTGGTGCTTCTCGACCAGGATAACCCGCGAGAGAGAGAACCTGCGTGTCCCCGCGTACAGCGCGAGCAGCGCCAGAGACAGGCCGGCCAAGGCAACGCCGGCGTACAGAAGCCCGGGCACGGCTCCGACGGCACCAAGCGCAGCCGCGAATGCCGAGATGCACCCGACAGCTCCTGCCCAACCCGGCAGCCTCCGGCACCATCGTCCGCTGCGTTGGCGGGCGAGGAGCAGCTCCTCGGTCTCCGAGAAGGCCCTCTTGCAGGCGGGGTTGTCCGCGGTCCGGCACAGGAACACGCCATCGCGATGGACAGAGATCAGGAGCACACAAGAAGGTCGAGCCGCCACGCTGCACCTGATCTCCAGGGCGTCCTGCTCGGGTCGATCGAGCCCTGACAGTTCTTCGATCGTGGCCAGTTCGCGCCCAGGAATGAAGAACGACAGCTCGGCCTCGGACAACAGGTGCTGCAGCGTCTGAGCGATTTGGCCAATATCGTCGAGATAAAGCTTGACAGGACCGAGGACCTTATGGAACATGCTAGCCCACCCCTGGTTCACTCTGCTTTTGCTGACCGGAACGGCACCCGGCGCTCTGCATGCGGCGGATGCTTCTCCTTGACCACCAGGTGGGTTACCTGCCCGGTGACCGGGTTCACGATGACGCACGTCGAATGCCCACCTGGGCCATCTGTGCACTGTACCGCTGCGTTGATGGGAATATCCATTTCTCTTCCCTCCCCGTAGACAAGGGGGCGTGGACAAGATCTCCGTCCACGCCCGTCAACGACCGTGCTCCTCGCGATAGAGTGCGTCAGCCTTCCCGGTAGAGATCGCCCGCGATCTCTTCTAGAAGAAACCGGACCCGAACTCGCGGACCCTGCACAGCGAGTCCCTCCTCGTCGAGTTCCTCCCTGAGCAGAGCCTCCTACACGTCAGGGCTTGGTGCCCCCTCTCCTGAGGAGCGCTTCGTCAATGGTCGCCGGCACGACCATTGACTCTATGATACTCGACTCCGGCCAGGCGCACATCAGTCCAAAGGCGGATGTCGTCCTCGGACAAAGGTCCTACACCGGAGCCACCACACGTCTGACAAACGACGGGATGCGAACTGCCTTCAGTTCGCATCCCCTCACCGGCCCATCCATAGTGATTGTCCTCCTCGGTTGCTGGTCATCCCTGGCATGTCATCAGGGCAGAGCACCGGCCCGCTTACCCCGGGCAAATATCGTATGCCTCGGTCACAAGGCTGAGCGGGGGCTACGCCAAATGGCCTAGCCCCCGCCTGACCCTCTTGTGCGGACACAAGCGCCCTACATGTCGCCTATCCGCTTCCACCAGAACCGGACGCGGGCCTCTCCACCTCCCTCAAAGTATTCCACGGTCAGCCGGCGCGCCCCATCAAGGGGTAGGTCGACTGTGTACACTTGGTCGCTGGCGCTGTGCCATTCGCTCAAGGCGGGCTGCCCGTCGACGTAGACACGCACGCCATCATCCGCCCAGGCGTAGAGGCGATAGACCCCGCGCGGGAACGTCACCTGACGGGTCCAGCGGACGGAAAAGTTGTCCTTTGGCAGCCCGGTGGCAGCCGCGCCCGTGCCCCAGTCAAAGTCGATGGACGGGTCATTGCGCACCAGTGAGGGCGCGCCGCTCAAGTCGCGGTTCGGCCAGTACTCGCCCTTCCAGTCGGCATAGGAAGGAGTGGACATCTTCTTCCACCACACGTGGATCCGGGCGCCGCCGCTGTGCTCATAGTACTCGACCTTGAGGCTATGTGTCCCCTTTGTCAAGGCGACCTCTGTCGTGTACTCGCGCGCCTCCTGATCGCGCCACTTGTCGATCAGCCGCTGTCCGTCCACCCACAGCCGCACACCGTCGTCTGAGAGCGCATAGAACCGGTAGGTCCCGCCATCCAGGTAGACCTGGCGCGTCCAGCGAGCGGAAAAGTCGTCCGCGGGCAGGCCGGAAGAAGGCGACCCGGAACCCCAGTCAAAATCAACCTCCTTGTCGTTTCGCACCAGCTCTGGCTCCCCACTCAGATCGCGGTTGGCCCAGTACTCCCCCTTCCAGTCCGGATAGCCCGGAGCGGCTACCCTTTCCCACCACACGTGGACCCGTGCGTTACCGATCCGCTCATAGTACTCGACCTTGATCGTGTAGGTCCCCGTAGCCAGCGTATAGTCGGTCGTCAGCCTGGCTGAGTCGTGGTCAGTCCACGCATCCAGGATCAGCCGGTCGTTCAGCCGCAGGCGAATGCCATCGTCCACCAGGACGTGAAAGCGATACGTCCCTGCGTTCAAGTTGACCTTGCGCGTCCAGCGCGCGGAAAAGTTGTCGCTGGGGATGGTGCCCCCTGGGTTGCCCTGTCCCCAGTCAAAGGCCAGCACCGGATCGCTGCGTACGTGGGCCGGATTGCCCGACAGGTTCAGGTTTGCCCAGTATTCGCCCTTCCAGGCTGGATCGTCCGGCGCGATCGGTGTCACCTTTTCCCAGCGCACTCGGGCGACGGCCACCCCGCCGTGCTCATAGTACTCGACGCGCAGCGTATGCGTCCCTGCCGTCAGGCGCCGGTCCACCGTCGCCTCGCGCTGCGCCCCATCCCGCCACTCATCGAGCACCAAGCCACCATCGACGAACAGGCGAATGCCGTCGTCCACAGTCGCCCGGAAGCGATAGGTGCCCTCCTCAAAGGTCGCCGTCCGCGTCCAGCGCACAGAAAAGTCGTCTGTGGGAAGCCCCGACGCGGGAGCGCCCGAGCCCCAGTCAAAGTCGATGGCCTTGTCATTGCGCACCAACGCGGGGTCACCCGCCAAGCCGCGATTGCGAAAGTACTCGCCCCGCCACGTGGTGCTGTCGGGCGGGGTCGATGACACCTTCTCCCAGCGAACCCGGGCGACCGCCAGACCGCTCCGCTCATAGTACTCGACGCGCAGCGTATGCGTCCCTGCCGTCAGGCGCCGGTCCACCGTCGCCTCGCGCTGCGCCCCATCCCGCCACTGGTCGATTGCCAGGGCACCATCGACGAACAGGCGAATGCCGTCGTCCACAGTCGCCCGGAAGCGATAGGTGCCCTCCTCAAAGGTCGCCGTCCGCGTCCAGCGCACAGAAAAGTTGTCCGCGGGGAGCCCCGACGCGGGCGCGCCGGTGCCCCAGTCAAAGTCGATGGCCTTGTCGCTGCGTACCAGTCTGGGATCGCCGCGCAGGTCCAGGTTGCCAAAGTACTCGCCCCGCCACGTGGTGCTGTCGGGCGGGGTCGATGATACCTTCTCCCAGCGCACTCGGGCGACTGCTTGGCCGCTCCGCTCATAGTACTCGACGCGCAGTGCGTGTGCTCCTGCTGTCAGGCCTCGGTCCACCGCCACCTCGCGCTGCGCCCCGTCCCGCCACTCATCGAGCACCAAGCCACCATCGACGAACAGGCGGATGCCATCGTCGACGGTCGCCCGGAAGCGGTAGGTGCCCTCCTCAAAGGTCACCGTCCGCATCCAGCGCACCGAGAATCTGTCTGCAGGCAACCCGGACGCGGGGGCGCCGGTGCCCCAGTTAAAGTCAATGGCTTTGTCGTTTCGCACCAGCGCGGGTGCGCCAATCAGGTCTACGTCGGCATAGTACTCGCCGCGCCAGTCCGTCGATGTCTGGGCGCCATGAGGTGCAGCAAGGATCGGTGTCTGCCCGCTCAGCACCAGGGCCAGCCCGATCACCAGGAAAAGCACGAATCGTCCAAATCTCCTCGTTTTCATCTGAGACACCTCCTCTGCGGCCCGTCCGTCACGCTCCAGTGACAGACCACGCGCGCTGATGATCATCGCGTTGCCCGCGTCTCTGTGACCGGGGCAACCCGTGCCCGACCGTTGACCTTTACCGACCACCTTCGCACCACCCCATCCACTGGCAGAAGGCCAACGGATCGCCCTCGATCGAATAGACCACCCATTCGACGGGCAGCACCTCTTTCAAGGTGGCTTCTACCTCTGCCAGAAACGCCTCGCGACCACAGGCGTCGTCGGCAGCCAGCACTGCCGGAAGCACATCTGCCAGGTCGAGGTATGCCGTGCGTCCTTGTGTTCGAATGCCCATCCACATCCCCGCTGTAGCTTCGGAGAAGGGAGAGACATATCCCTGTGCAGCCTCGGCCTCTGTTGGGCCGGCAAACAAGTGCTGCAAGGCCAGGATGCTGCTTGCGTCCGAGGTGACCGGCACACTCCGTGTCAGGGGATAGACCACCCCGCATTGTCTCGCCTCCGGACTGAGGTCTTTGTGCCGGTAAACGGTCACTGTCCTGCCAGGCTCGAGGAAGGATCCGACATACACGATGCGATCGCCCGCAGCCCAGTATCGATATGCAACGCCCCTTGCCTGCAGCTTGATCTCATAGCCCGGCGTGGGGACGAGCGGATACGGTACGTTTGGCTCCGGGGCGCCCAAGCTCCCGTCCGGGAACTCGATCGGTTCGATGCGCTGCACCACAACTTCGTTCAGGCCAACGTTCAGCCGCTCGCGCAGATCATATAGGGACGACCGAAGCAGACGCTGGACGACAGCGGCGCTTTCTTCCCCAGCAGGCACAGCCACCACACGACCGCTACTTCCGTGATAGGTATACGGCCCACCCGCCACCATAGTGCGAACGACATAACCCGGCGTCGCCGCATCCAGGTATCGCTCGCCCGGCTCAATGACACCCAGGCTGGTATCGGGAAAGCTGACCGAATCCACGCCCAGCACAGCGATGCGATCCGGCGCGACCCGGAGATCCCTTGCCAGGTTAGCCTTGGTAGCATCCGCGACAGCGCGCGCCGCGGCGGGCAGTGCGCGGTACTTGGCTGGCGTGAGCCCTCGGCCTCTGCCATAGACAATGTTGTCCCGCCCGAGGACCAACACCAGGGCCAGGGCCAGCAACGACGTGACTGCCGCTACTCGAATCAGTCTTTTTTTCATTGTGAGTCCTCCTTGCTGGACGACCAATACCTGCAAAGACCTTCTTTTCTTCTCAGACCGTGCCTTCACAGCGGCGTGCAAGCTAGTTGGGCTTCCATTCCCTCCCCAAAACGGCATCTCGCCCCTTGCGCACCGCCACCCCTGATCTCCGGGCGCATCTGCAGGCCCCGCACATCCAGGGCCAGATCCTGCGGCCTCGCAGAGGTGAGGACCGCGAGCACCATCGTGGAGAACGCCGACTGAAGAGCCGTACACAGGAGCGGAGAACCATTCACCCACCGGCCGCACAGCATCCCTGTGCCCCCGAGCACCGCTCCCAGTGCCAACGCGCCGACGGCTCCCCAGGCTGTGTTACGATCAGATGGCTTTGCGGTTGCCGAACAAGTATTCCGTTCCATCTCTGCTCTCCCTGCATCCCGGGCACCACACCGGCGCTATCTCTTGGGATGATTGCCCTCAGTATACCCCATCTCGCCCTTTTCTGTCATCGGGCAGAGGGCGGATCCTGGCCCCCTGCTTTTGACTGGGCGATCCCTCGGACTTAAGTCGGAGTCAGTCCACCGAACTGGCCAGACGGCGGATCTCGGCCAGCAGATCCTCGGCTCCCGCGCGCTTTTCCACAAATGCTGCTGCTCCGGCCTCTCGCGCCATTGTCCGCGTTGCTGCGTCTCCGTGAAGGCTGAGCACCACCACAGCAGCGTGTGCGGCCAGCTCTCGGACACATCTGGCGGCAGCACTCCCATCCAGACCCGCCGCAGCGACACCCATCACGATGACATCCGGAGCCACCGACTGCACCAACGAGAGCGCTTCGTTCCCACTTGCGGCTTCACCCACGACCTCGACGTCCGGCTCCAATCCCAGGCGCATACAGAGCCCGCGCCGCACCATGCGGTGTTCGTCTACCAGCAGAACGCGGATCATTTGGTGCTCCTCCTTCACCATGCTATAATCGCTGCATACAGTATACCCTTTCCAGTCGCAGCCGGCATCGGTCGCGGTGCCGATCCACGGCTCGGCCTTTGTATGGGTATGGGTCTCCGACAAAAGGTGGAGAGACGATGGGCATTCGCATCCTGATCGTGGACGACCACGCCGTAGTTCGCCAAGGGCTTAAGATGTTCCTGGCCCTGGACGAGGAGCTGGAAGTGGTGGGAGAAGCGGCGAACGGAGAGGAGGCGATCCGCCGGGCACACGAGCTGGCCCCCGACGTGGTGCTGATGGACCTGTTGATGCCCGTGATGGATGGTATCGCCGCCACCGGGGTCATCCGCCGCGAGCTGCCCGACGTCGAAGTCATTGCGCTGACCAGCGTGCTGGAGGACAGCGCGATCTTGGGCGCCGTGCGCGCGGGTGCCATCGGCTACCTCCTCAAGGATACGCAGGCCGGTGAGCTGTGCCGGGCGATCAAGGCCGCGGCGGCCGGGCAGGTACAGCTCTCCCCACAAGCAGCAGCGCGCCTGATGCGCGAGGTGCGGGTACCGCAGAGCCCGGAGAAACTGACCTCGCGCGAGATCGAGGTCCTCCGGCTGCTGGCGCAAGGGATGTCAAACAAGGACATCGGTGCAGCCCTGGTGATCGGTGTAAAGACGGTCAAGACACACGTGAGCAGCATCTTGAGCAAGCTGGGCGTGCCCAGTCGCACCCAGGCCGCCCTCTATGCCGTGCGCATTGGGCTGGTGTCAGACCGCGAGGTCGGGCAGATGCATGTCTGAGAGTAGAGCGTCCCCCTGGCACCGACTGCACGATGCCCAGCAGAGCCCACGCGGTCGATCGCTGATCGCCGCGCTTGTGGCCTCGACCATTCTGCTCCTCGCCCTGTGGCAGGCGTCCCGTTGGTACGAAGCCCTGCTGCTGTCCGAGTCCACGGCGCAGGCAGCGGTCAGGGCGTCCCTGCGGGGCAACGCCCTGTCGCTGGCCATTGGGCGACGTTTCGCCTTGTTGCAGGGACTGCACGCCTATGTGCAAGCAGAGGCGTACACCCTGGACTTGCAGGCCAAGTTCGAGGTCTTTGCCGCCGAGCTGTACCAGGCCCCCAGCGCACGAGGGGTGCGCAACATCGCCCTTGCCCCAGACGGCAGGGTGTGCTGTGTCTATCCCCTGGCAGGCAACGAGGAGATGATCGGTTACGTGCCGCTTGACGACCCCCGCACAAAAGTACGCCGGGACGTCGAACGTGCCATTGCCTCGGACGAGATCATCCTGAGCGGCCCCATCGATCTGGTGCAGGGCGGATTGGGACTGATCGCCCGCCAGGCCATTTACATTCCCGTGGGGGATGGGCAAACAGAGGTCTACTGGGGGCTGGTCAACATCGTGCTCGATCTACAGACGCTCCTGAACGAGGTTGACCTCGACGTGCAGACAGATGTCACTCTGGACTATGCCCTGCGCGACGGTGCCGGCGACGTGTTCTACGGAGATCGTGCGATCTTTGATCAGGATCCGGTGATTCACCTGATCTCGCTGCCGGAAGGGGTGTGGGAGCTGGCAGGCGTACCAGACGGCGGCTGGCAGGTGGCGGTCCAGCGTCCGCTGCGCATCTTTCAGTTCGCGGGGCTGACCATTGCCGCGTTGGTGGCAGGATTGACCTACCTGTCCATCCACCGCCAGGCCGAGTTGGCACAAGCCTTTTCCAGGCAGAAAGCCATCACTGAGCAAAACGTCCGCCTACACGAACAGGCTCAGCAGTTGGCCGTGCTAACGGAACGACAGCGGATCGCCCGAGAGCTGCACGACTCGGTCTCCCAGGCACTGTACGGCATCGGCTTGGGGGCGCGCACGGCCCGCGCGCTGCTGGATCGAGACCCGGCCAAGGCCATCGAACCGCTAGAGTACATCCTCGCCCTGGCCGAAGGCGGACTGGCCGAGATGCGCGCGCTGATCCTGGAGTTGCGCCCTGACTCGCTGGAGCGGGAAGGCCTGGTAGCTGCACTGGGCAAGCAGGCCGCAGCCCTGCGCGCCCGTCACGGTCTGGAGGTGGAGACGGTGCTCGGGGAGGAACCTGACCTGCCGCTTGAGGCAAAGGAAGGACTCTACCGCATCGCACAGGAGGCACTAAACAACACGGTCAAGCACGCCCAGGCCAGCCGGGCCGCGATACGGCTGCAGCAAGAAAGGGGTGAGCTGGTGCTTTCCGTACAGGACAATGGCATCGGTTTCGATCCGCAGCGCGAATACCCGGGCCATATGGGACTGCATACGATGCGGGAACGTGTGGAAAAGATGGGAGGCGTGCTCCACATAGAGAGCGCGCAAGGACAGGGCACGCAAATGCGCGTAACCCTGTCCTCACCTCAAGGTCAACGGCAGTCAGCGGACTGATCGCCAGCTCTTCCCGGGAAGCACTACTGCGAAGAGACCAGCGTCTCCAGAAGCGTCTGGATCATTTGCAGTTCGATCTCTGAAACCTCGCGCAGGCCATTCCCCACAAAGGTGGTGCGTGTTAGCACACGATTCACGCCTGTCCCCTTGGTCTGCTCGACCTGGAAGCTCTGATAGACCTCTGTCCAGTCATTCAGCCGCTTTCTTGTGTCCTCGGAGAGCAGCCTGCGCTCCAGCGGCACGGCCTCTTTGCACGAGGCGATCTCTACGTATCCACTTTCATACACGGCCACATCTCTGCAAGAGCCGGACGTGCCGCCCTCGCGATGCCAGGCGAGGATCGCCGGACGATGAGCTTCTACCGGGCTGGCTGCAGACGTCGATACATCGGGGACAGATGGCGCGTAGCCAAAGGGGGTGGTCGCCTTGGTGCTGGCATCCTCATTGAGCGCCACCACGACCAGGTCTGTCTCTGTGATGGGTGTGCCGTCAGGCCACTGGGCAGGCATCGTGAACGAGAGAGCAAATCTACCGTAGGCATCAGTGGTCGCATCTCCGTATGACAGTGGGCTGGCGCCAACACTCGGGGGGCCCAGCCGAACGCTTACCTGCGTCTCGGCCGGGAACCCGCTTCCACTCACGGCGACGGATGTGCCTGACCCCCCTGTGACCGGGTCAAGCACAATCACAGGGTCGGCTTGCTCCATGCTCGGGATACAGGCTGAGAGCATCCCCGCCCCGACCATGGTGTACATCATCCATACCCAGAGCCAGAACGGTTTCCTCGCTCTCATCTCTTCTCCCCTGCGCTTCGCTCGCGTAGACACGGATCCCAGGCATTCCTGCGGAAATAACCTGTTCGACTCGCTCACTGCCACGCACAGGTCCCCACATCTGGTACGAGTATACACTCCTTTCCAGCGTGGTGCCTCGGGCCAAGGTCGGATCAAAGATCAGACTTTGGTCTGAGTGATCGGTTCACAGCCACTTCTTCCTGCGAAAGTAGGCCACCATCAGTAGGGCGATGGCGATCATAATGGCCCATGCCATAGGGTATCCCCACGGCCACTGCAACTCGGGCATGTACTTGAAGTTCATCCCATACAGCCCGGCGACAAAGGTCAAGGGAATGAACACCGTGGCAATGATGGTCAACAACTTCATCACTTCGTTCATTCGATTGCTGACGCTGGACAGGTAGATGTCGAGCATCCCGGACAGCATATCGCGGAACGTCTCCACCGCGTCTATGATCTGGATCGTGTGGTCATACACATCGCGCAAGTATACCCCGGTCGCCTCGTGGATCAGCGGAGACTCGCTCCTCTCCAGCTTGCTGATGGCTTCGCGAAGAGGCCAGACCGACTTGCGCAAGAAAGCCATCTCCCTCTTCAGGTGGTGGAGATCGTGCAGGGTCTGCGTCGTCGGGGCGGCAACCAGCTCCTCTTCCAGAGCCTCGATCCTGTCCCCAAGTCGCTCCAGCACGACAAAGTACTGGTCCACCACCAGGTCAATTAGAGCATAGGCCAGATAGTCGGCACCCCCCTTGCGAACGCGACTCACATTGCCCCGGATCCGGTCGCGGATAGGCTCGAACTCGTCCCCCTCTCGTTCCTGGAAGGAAAGGACATAGTCCGGGCCGATCACCAGACTGATCTGCTCGATCTCGGGCTCCCCACTGTCCTCGTCGGCGTGGTAGAGCGACTTGAGGACGACAAAGATGTATTCGCCGTGGTCGTCAAGCTTGGGACGCTGATCGGTATTCAGGATGTCCTCCACGACCAGGGGGTGCAGCCCAGAGCGAGCGCCAAGCCTGCCAACCATCTCGGTGTCGTGGAGGCCATCCAGGTTGATCCACGTCACGCCCCCGTGGTCCTTGGGAAGAAAGCACTCCTCCACCGTGCCTGGTTCTCGCTCCACAATACGTGTCTCGTCGTAGGCCATGAGCTTGATCTTGGTTTCATCGACCTTGCGTTCGCCGACGTGCACGAGCGCGCCAGGCGGAAGACCGCCCTTGACCGATCTCGACTTGAGCATCCTGCGCATCGTCATCCTCCTCACCCCGCAGCGAGCGCCGGGCACGATAGCGGCTCTCTGGCTTTCATCCCTGCCTGATATCCCCCCTCAGAGATCGTCAGATAGGTCGTCGGCTCGACCTGCGTGCGCCCCACGGGATAGCGGTCGATCATCCTGCCCAGCCGGGCTTCTGCATCGGCGTGCAGCTCCTCAGT
>JADHXD010000212.1 GCA_016783145.1 Anaerolineae bacterium | reverse complement strand
ACGGAGACGAACACGTTGGGCACATATCCCTCGATGATCGGGATCTGCACCGTCTCGCTGTTGCCTTCCAGGGTGATCACCCGGTAGTCGATGACATCCCCTCGTTCTATCGTCAGCAGGGCAGCGATCGGCCCACGGAAGGGAGAGGGGATCATGATCTCGGCGATGTCCCCCACCTTGTATGCCTTTTTGTCGGCGACCAATTCGATGCGGTCGTTGTTCTCTCGTCGCCAACTGACCCACTCTGCGCTGCTCACCCAGAGATAGGTTGCCGAACGGACCTCGTTGCCGCGAGCGTCCTGGGCCGTGGCCCGGACCTTGTAAGAACCCCCCGACGGCGGCGTGAACGTGGCCTGGGCATCGCCTTCCGCGCCCGTCCTGACGGTGGTCGTGTACACCGGGATGTCCTCGACCTCCCACTCCCAGTACCACCGCCCATCGCTTCCCTCTTTTTGCGCGCTGTACCAACGGCGCACCATAAACACAACCTGGACGTCCTGATCGGCGACCGGTGCGTGCTCGATGTCCACTACCTTGACATCCACGACCCCTTCCACGCCGGCCTGTCCCACGTAGCGGCGTGGAGCCAGGCCGATGTAAAAGAGCCCCCTGTGAACGACGGCCTGGACGCGATTGCTGACCTCCTGGTTGTTGACATCGGTCACCGTCACTTCGAGCGTAAAGGCCTGGCTGTTGGCCTTGTCGGCGATGTCCGCCGGTACGGAAAAGGTGAACCGCCCCTCGGCATCGGTCTCCCCGGTCCCCTCAGCGACCAGTTCCCCGTAGCCCGCGTAGAACCCGTCCTGACCACGATAGGGGGCCCACTCCCACTCGGCCCAGTCGTACCACCCAGGACCCTCCCAGCGGAAAAACCAGTCCTGGCTCAACAGCGCCCAACGGGCCTTGGCCCCAGCAACCGGCCCGCCAAAGTAGTACGTGGCGTGTGCGGTCACGTTGACCGTGTCGCCGTGGACGTACTGATCCCGGTCTGCCTGCACATCGACTTCGTATTCCGGTTTCCTGTACTCGGCAACGCGAAAGCTGGTGCCGAAAAAGCTGTCGTCGTAGCGCGCGTTAATCGCATAGTGGCCCAGGGCGGCCTCCTGGTCGAGGGTGACCTCGCCGTGAACGGTGCCCATATCCGACAGGCGGAGCTTTTCCTTGTACAGCTCGCGCCCCTGGCTGTCCTCGACCGTCACCTCGACCTCGGTCCCCGGTTCAGGCATGGAGTACCGGGCGTCGTCGTCGAGGCGGACGACCCCCTTGAAATAGACGGTCTGGCCTGGCCGGTAGATGGGGCGGTCGGTGTAGAACAACGCCTCGGAGGTGCCGGCATAGAAGCGCGCTTCGATCCCAAAGTCCCAGGGTGAGATCCCCTGGTTCCACTGCGTGCTGGTCAGGGCCAGGTCTCCCTCGCGCTCAACCAGCGCGTAGATGCCGGCCCACATGTCCACTTCTTTGAACGTGGCGGTGTAGATGCCATCCGTGCCCGTCGTGCCGCTCCCCTTCAGAGCGCCCTGCGTGGCCAGCGTACGGAGCGTCACCCGCGCGTCCCGCACGGGCTCTCCGGTTTGGAGGTCGGTGACCCAGACCATGGCCGAGGTCCCCGTCCGCTTGACGATCACGCTGGTGCGCGAGATGGAGAGCAGGTAGCCAGCAGGCTTTCGACGCTCGTCATACTGCATTTCCGGGGCTTTGACCCGGAGATAGTAGAGTCCCGGCGCGGGGCTCTTGCCCTCCCCGTCCACAACGGGCACGCGCTGGACCCGGGTCTTGTTCAATGGCGGCGACACAGACATCGACCAGGCGCGGACGAGGGCCGTGTCCTGCGGACTGAAATTCTGCCAATCTTGCCATCCCTCCACCAGGGACATGAACCGGTCCGCACCCAGGCTGTAGAGCTCGAGCTCCAAGCGCGAGATGTTGCGATAGCCCACGATCACCGTGGTTGTGGTGTAGGCGTTAAAGGTGCCCACCCGGTCTGGCAGGGCAAAGTAGCAATTGGGTTCCAGCTCGCGTGTCGTGAAACGGGAGACCGCCCCCTGCTCGACCGGCTTGCCGTATCTGTCTCGCAGCCCGTCGCCCAAGGTGACGGTGAATGCAGAAGAGGCGCGCAAGCCAAAGCTGAGCGACAGCTCGGTGTCAGAGCGATACCAGTAGGAGTAGACCGCCGTGGGCGTGATCACCCCGCTTTCCCCCGCGTTGGGATCGTGGTATTCGATGGACAGGTTGTCGGGCAGGCCCTGCGGGTCCATCGGCGCGCTGAACTGGACGTACACGCCGCTGTAGGGAGACACGTTCTGCGCGCCATCGGCGGGCGTTATCTTGAGGATGCGCGGCTCATCGACGGTCGTAAAGGTCCAGATATGGGCCCTTGCCGTGCCCTCGCTTCCCCGCGCGCCCATCGCACCTGCGTCCACCCTGGCCGTAAAGGTGGTGTTCCGGGGCAGCGGCGCGTCGGGCAGATAGTAGAGGACCGTCCCATCGCTAGACCACGAAGGAGTGCCCGCCACGACCTGACCCCCCTGGCTCTTGAGGGCGAACTTTTCTTCCACAGACGTCGCATCCATCGCCTGGTTAAAGGTGACGCTGATCGTCTCTGACGGGCCGACGTAGCTTGCCCCGTCAAGGGGATAGAACTCTGTGACCCGGGGCAGCTCGGTGGTGAACGACCAGGCATAGTCTTCGGCCAGCACGCCTCCCGTGGTGTCAGCCAACCCGCTCTCAATCGTGGCCCGGTAGGTCGTGGAGGGGGCAAAGCCCTCGTCCGGTCGCCAGACATAGATGGCGGTGTTAAGCCATTCCCCCTTGCCCGCCAGGGGCGGGTCAAGAGCCAGTGGATCGGGCAGGTCCCCGATGCTCGCGACAGAGACCAGCGGCACAACCGGGCGGTTGAACATCACCGTGACCGCGCCCTTGGGGTCGATCTCGACCGCGCCGGGCGCTGGCTGCACCTGGGTCACCTCCAGGTAGCCGGTGGTCGTAAACCGAAAGGCCACGTCCTCGCGCATGGCCAGGCCCTCTTGGCTTTTGGCCGCGGTAGAGATGGCGACCCTGTAGGCGGCCTCGCGCGGCCACCCGGCAGCGGGCGCAAAGGTGAGGATGCGGTCGTCCCTCCAGGCAAGGCTGCCCTTTACGGTGGGTTCGATGGCAAAAGCCCGTTCCACGCTTGCCCTGTCCATCGCCTGGTCAAAGGCGAGGAGCAGCGGCGAATCCACGTTGAGCTCCTCGCCCCGCTCCGGCTGGCGGTACAGCAGCAGCGGTGCAATGGGAGGCAGCGGCGTCGGCGTGGGCGCCGGGGTAGACGTGGGGCCAGCGGTCGCCGTCGGCGATGGCGTTGCCGTGACGAGCGCCTGCACCGTCCCGGCCGGAGGCGGCGTGGAGGTGGGTTCCGCGGTCGGCCTCCTGATCGCAGGCAGCGAACAGGCCAACATGCTGGTCACAACCAGGGCCGTAAACAGGATGTTCAGTTTCCAACGCGCTCTTGTGTCCATCTCTCTACCTCATCCACTCACGATAACGACAATGACCTCGCTGACGATCTCTTTTCCATCCACGCCCTCGCCCACTGCATAGATCTCGTGCGTCCCGGGCTGCAGGGGCCACCACAGGCGGTAGGGCGGCTCGGCAAACGATCCCAGGGGTTCGCCGTCCACGTACAGCGTCACCCGTTCGAACGCGGCCCCGCCACCAGGGCGGACCTTGATCATGATCCGCTGGTCCTCGAGGGGCAGCGCGGACGAGAGACGATAGCGGTCCATCTGGAATGGGCTGACGATCTCCAGGGCCGACCTCGCCTCGCCGATCGACTCCCACTCGCCCTGGGCGATGCGCTCCTCCGGCAGCGGCGGCGGCTGAGGGAATCCCTGACCGATCGCCCAGGCCTGCGCCTCGGGCGGGTAGACGGTGTAGACGCGTTCCCGCACCCTTTCGGAAGGCGACCCAACCGCGGCCTGGAGCCCAGTCGCCGTGTCGATCCGGAAGAGCTGGTGGATGTCGCACTCGCCCACCGGCTCTGTGCCGGCGATAAACAACTCTTGCCGCCGGTGAGGGCAGTAGCGGTTGGGCAGCATCCCCGAGAGGGCGCATACCTCCACCTCCACCAGGCCCTCGGGGCGAGAAAAGGAGTGCCCCGGGCGGTCTTTGAGCGCCCAGGCCATAAAGTCGTGCCAGATGGGCCCCGCGCCGGTGATGCCGGAGACGTGAACCATGGGCGCGCTGTCGGCGTTGCCCACCCACACCCCGGCTACCAGGTCAGGCGTATAGCCCACCGTCCAATTGTCCCGCCAATCGGTCGTCGTGCCCGTCTTGGCCGCTGCCGGCATGCCGAGATAGAGCGCGCTCTCCTCACCAAAAGCGGACAGCCGCGCCCACTCATCGGCGAGGATGTCGGTGATCAGGTACGCCAGACGCTCGTCGATCACACCCGTGTGGCGATCCGTCGGAGGCGCGAATACGACCTGCCCGCCCGCGTCCGTCACCCTGCGCATGGCCCTTGGGGAGACCAGATCGCCCCCCGTGGCCAAGACGCCGTAAGCCGAAGCCAGTTCCAGAAGCTGCACTTCGCCGCCACCCAGCGTCAGCGCCAGGCCAAAGCGCTCGGTGGACTGATCAAAGCTCGTGATGCCCATCCGCCGGGCCTGAGCCACCATGCGATCGATCCCGACCGCATCCAAGACCTTGACCGCAGGCAAGTTGTACGAGGAGCCCAGCGCCTGGCGGAGGAGCACCGGTCCGTGCCAGCGCAGGTCATAGTTCAAGGGCACATAGCCCACGCCTTCGCGGGTGATGAATGAGGTGCGCACATCGACGATCATCGTCGCCGCCGTAAAGGGCAGCACCCCCCACGGCGTCACCGCCTCGCCAGGAACCTGCTGCCACTCGGGGTCGAACGCTGCTGCGTAGGTGATCGGCTTGATCGCCGAGCCGGGCTGGCGCAGGGACAGGCAGGTGTTTACGGCCCCGCTGATCGCGCCCTCAAAGTAGTCGGCACTGCCGACCATGGCCACGATCTCACCCGTCTGGGGATCGAGGGCCAGCAGCGCGGCGTTGTTCACGTTCCGGTCTGGCCCGCCTCGCTCTTGCAGGGCCTCCAGGTGGCGACGGATGATCGCCTCCCCCCGTTCCTGAAGGTCTACATCGAGGGTAGTGTGCACCGTGAGGCCCCCGCGGGCCAAGGCCTCCACGCCAAGCTCGCGCTCCAGCGTGCTCCAGACATAGGTCACAAAGTGCGGAGCGCGGATGGGAAAGGGAGTCGGCGCGAACTTGAGCTGCTCTCCGCTCGCCAGCTCGGCCTCCTGGGGCGAGATGTATCCCTGCTTGACCATCAGCGCCAGGACGATCCGCTGGCGCCGGAAGGCAGCGCCCTGATCGATCAACGGGTTGTAGAGGGCCGGGGCCTGCGGCAGCCCAGCCAGAAGCGCGCATTCGGCAAGGTCCAGCTCGTTCACCGACTTGGCAAAGTAGGCCTGTGCTGCGGCCTCGATCCCATAGGCCATATTGCCATAGTAGATCTCGTTGAGGTACAGGGCCAGGATCTCATCCTTGTCATAGAGGCGGGCCAGCCGCCAGGCCAGGATGGACTCGCGGAGCTTGCGGGTCAGCGTGCGCTCGGCACGTTCCTGGGGAGAGAGGAGCACGTTGCGGACGACCTGCTGCGTGATGGTGCTTCCCCCAGCCAGGATGTCCCCGCCCTGCAGGTTAATCCACACGGAACGCAGGATGCCCCGCAGCTCGACCCCTGGATTCGAGTAAAAGCTGGCGTCTTCGGTGGCGATGGTGGCCTGCTGCAGCGCCAGCGGGATGTCGTCCAGCGGAAGCGGGGAATGCTTGCCCAGGTGTGGGTCAATGACCTCGTACAGGAGCTGTCCGTGACGGTCGACGATCTTGGAGGAAGGAGCGGCGACGCGGTGTGGGAGTTCACCCGGGGCGGGCAGGTCGACGAATAACCAGGCATAGACCCCCCATCCGGCCGCAGCCAGGAGCAAGGGACCCAGGCCCAGAAGCCACCACCGACGCCGACGAAACACACTCCGCCTCCACGCTACCGTATCCAAGTCATTGTACCATCAATGGACTCAAATGTGCCAGGTGAGAGAGTGTCTTTCAGGCGGCATGCGCGCGTCGCCAGGGCGTCGATTGCCCTACACTCTAGTCGTCCATCGAGATCAAGGACAGAACGTCGTACCCGGACAGCTTGTCGCGGCCGTGGAGGAAGGTCAGCTCGATCAGAAAGGCCACGCCGACGACCTCGCCCCCCAGCCGCTCCACCAGTTCACACGTGGCCTTGGCCGTGCCTCCGGTCGCCAACAGATCGTCCACCACCAGCACCTTTTGCCCAGGGCGAAGGGCATCGACGTGCATTTCCAGGGCATTGGTGCCGTACTCGAGCGCATACTCGGCGCGTATCGTCTCTGCAGGCAGTTTGCCCGGCTTGCGGACGGGCACGAATCCCACGCCCATCTCGTAGGCCAGGATCGCCCCCCAGATGAACCCCCGGGACTCGATGCCCACGACCACATCGATCGGGCGATCGCGGTAGGCGTCCAGCATTTCGTCGACCGCCGCCCGAAAGGGGACCGGGTCCTGGAGCAGCGTGGTGATGTCTTTGAACTGGATCCCCTCCACCGGAAAGTCGGGGACGTTGCGGATGGTTTGAGCCAGATCCATGGGACGATCCTTTCCGTACTCTGCGTTCTGCGCAATGCGGGGGGAAACGTCAGGGCAGATCGAACGTCTGCCGCATCGCGCCCACCGCATCTTGCAGCCGGTCGGCGTCGATCACGCACGAAAGGGTGGAAATGGAGGTGCTGATGGCCAAGATGTTGATGTTGCGGTCCCCTA
>JADHXD010000211.1 GCA_016783145.1 Anaerolineae bacterium | reverse complement strand
ATGAGACCGTCGCCGAGACCGTGACCGAAACGCCTGCGGGTGAAAGTTTGTCCGCCCAGGCGGTCACCGACACGCTGACCAGCTACCAGGTCATCTACTCCCGGATCATCACCTACACCACGCCGCTGCAGGCAGAACCGATGGAGTTCTCGGTGATGGGCCCGGGCTCCAAGCTCAAGGTGTACGTGGACACCGAGGCCCCGGCCAAGCTCTCCCTGGCCGAGGCGGCGCAGGGCGCGGTCATCGGCGGGGTGGGCGGCTGGCGGTCGGTTGGCAGCCAGAAGCTCAACACCGTGGCCGAGGTCCCCATCCTGACGATCGAGCAGATCACGGCCCTCTTTGACGAGCTCGAGCCCACCGTGGCCCTCAGCTACATCCCCTTGGGCTATGACAGCCGCGAGATCCTCACCTACACCGTGGGCTACTATGAGCACCCGATGGGCACGGGCCAGGACCAACTGATCCCCGTGTACGTGCTCGAGGTGGCATACACACTGGCGGGCGCAGACCCGGTGACGACGACCGCGTACATCCCGGCCAACGAGCAGTACATGGCCCCGCTGGCCCAGATCAGCGGGACCGCCGGGATCCCCGCCATCGTAGCAGCCGGGGACGAGGTTGTCTTGGAGGCCGTCGATGCCACGACGCTGCTGTCTGCGATGGGCTACGATGCGTCCCTGAACTTTGCCCTGGGCAGCGGCGTTGCGGACGAGTACCTCTACTCGTGGTACGTGGACGTCGTGTCTCTGGAGACCAGGATCGGCACAGGTCGCTTCCTGACCTACACGGTCACCGCGGGCAGCGAGGCACACCCGAGCTCGTTCCCGCTGACCCAGTCGATCATCCTGCAGGTCGAAGACAGCGCTTCGCCGCGACCGCCGAGCACCAGCATCGACTCGTACGGACTCAACGTGGGCCCGCCGGTCTATCTGCCGTCGGTTCTCAACACCTACTCAAGCGAGTAGACGTCGGTACTAGACTCTGGCAAGGCAACACCGCAGTTCCCCTCGGCCTGGATCACGTGATCCAGGCCGAGAACTGCCTCTACGCCCGATGCGGTGTGACAGCCGCATCGGGCGTTCCTCCAAGCTGATTGCGTCTTCGCCGGCAGAGGACCCCGTCCCGCGCGACCATGCCCAGCCCTCCTCAGTAGGGCGGCTTTCTTAGCCGCCGTCTCAGGACGTCGCCTTTGGAAAGGCGACCTACTACGCATATCCACAATGCAAAACAGTGCCTCACGGTGTAGGGCGGCTTTCTTAGCCGCCGCTAGGCCATCCCCCCCCCCCCCCGCCAGCCTGGTGCCCACGCTCCGCGTGGGCACTAGAGAGCGGCCAGGCGTGACCAGGTCTCAGGTTGAGCCGATCCCCGATCTGTGATATGATGGGTATGGAGAGACACCTATCCGCAAGGGTAGTCCGGTCTGGACACCAGTCCAGACACCGTCCAGGCACCAGTCCAGACACTGGTCCGGACACCGGTCCGGACACTGGTCCGGGCGGCAGAGCCAGCGAGGAAAAGGAGACATCGATGGGTTCATTCTTGAGCGGGTTCTGGTTGATCGTCGCCCTGCCCGGAGTGTTCAGCATCGCTTTCGCCTTGGTCTTCGTCCTCTTGCTGAGGCGCTCGGTCAAGTGGGCACTCTTCTTCCTGGGGTTCCTCGTCGTGCTAGAGGTCGGGATCACGCTGGGGGCAGTCTACACCTATGGCGGCGCTTTCGGCCCCGGCGCGCTGATGTGTTTTGCCGGGCCCATCGCCGCGGCGGTCTCCCTGATCGTGCTCCTGCTCAAGATACGGAAATTCTTCCACCAGTTCCCGGAGGATCGCGCGCGCATCCTGGTCTACCTTCTCGGCGGCCTGTTCATCGCCATCCTGCAGCTCGCACCCTTTTTCGGCCCAACGGTCATCCGCAGCGTCTGCTTTGTGAGGCACCGGGTCCAGGGGGAGGCGATCGTGGAGGCGATGGAGGCCTACCGAGCGGACCGCGGGCGCTATCCCGCCGAGCTGGATGAACTCGTCCCGCGGTACCTGCCCTCGATCCCCACTCCGCCCTGCACACGGCTCTCCTACCACGAGGACGAGTACGGCCTGCAAGAGTGCAGGTCAGGGGAGACGCTGCTGATCACCGACTCGGTGGACGGCATGTTGGTCGAACGCTACAACTTTTCCAGCGGCAACTGGTCCGCGCTCAGCTTCCTCGACGGGGCCTGCAGCCACCTGCGGTAAGGAGGCCACATAAGGCGCTGGCGCCTATCAGCGGAGCGTGGAACGCCTGCCGCTCACGGGGAGAACGCGCGCACGACCTCCATCGCCATCTTTTCCCACTCCCACAGCCGCTGCGGCTGGTAGCGCACGGTTGAGATGTCCTTCATAATCACCTCGACGTGGCAGCCGCTCGTCCGCTCGAGGACGTGGGTCAACTGCTGGCGGGCGAGCCCGAGGCGCCAGGTATCCTCGGCCATCACGGCCGGGCTCGGCTTGTGTGAGTAGACATAGTCTGTGCCCACCTGCGCCGCGCCCCGGTCGGGGTCTACCCACGGGCTCATCGAGATTTTGCGCAGGTTCGGGATGCGCCGCAGGACGCCCATCTTGACATCCAGCGGCTCGCAGCAGCCATAGTAGGTCAGTCCCCAGCGCTCGAGCCAGCGCATCTCGTGCCGGAGCGCGAACTCCCAGTGCATCTCCGGCGACACGCCGGAGAAAATCTGCGCCGTCGCGCAGCCCCACATATTCGCCGGGCGCACGCGGGCCGGATCGTACGGCTCGCCGGGCAGCTCGTCGGTGTAGCCATAGCCGCCCGAGCCGATGCGCGTGTTGTCGTCGTCGCGCGACAGCAGGTTCAGCGCTTCCCACTGCTCCAGCTCACACAGGTAGGCATCCACCAGGCGCGAGACAACCGCGTTGACCATATCCGGCCGGAGCGCCAGGTCGAGCATCGCATCCTGGACGCCCCACCAGCGGATGAGCTCGTCCCAGGGGGCGAACCAGATCCCCTTCTTGCCGACCCTGACCACGGGCAGGATGTCGCCGAACAGCGCGCACATCGCCGCGTACCGCGCTTCGGTGACCTCGGCATCATAGGTGACCCGGGGCATCTGGATCTTGGACACATCCTCAGGCTCGACGATCTGCCGGTGAAAGTGCCTGGAGACCACGCTGCTGGTCTCGTCGGTGCGCAGGATGTCCACGTCCTCGGTGATCCCAAAGCCGGTGGAGTGGACCACCAGCGGGCACGGCACAGAATCCTCGACGACCATGTCGCCGGGCATGTGCCGCCACTGGTAGAGCAGCCTGCGCAGGCCCGTCTCCAGCTCCCGCGCCCAGGGATCCGTGGTCTGGAGGGTCAGCTCCTCGTCAACGTTCATCTCGTTCCACGGGATCTCATTGATCCACACCAGCGGTCGCACCGCCTCGAGCCCGTTGAGCGCTCGCCACAGCTCGGCGGTTTCACGCTGCACGGGCAGGGCGGCGATCTCGGCTTGCTGCTCGGCCAGCCGGCGGAGGATGTCAGCGTCCTTGCGAGAAAGGTCCATTCCACACTCCTGTCCAGCGGCACTGCCGTAGGTCGCCTTTCCCAGGCGACACCCACTGCAGTATCCTGTGGGATCTCTATTGACCAGGCCGGTTGCAGGGACATCGGCGTGCCCCTGTTGGTGTTGAGATTTGTCGGTATATGGTAGCCGTGGAACACTACAACGAATTCAGAATGGAACGAATGGTCGCGCGCGGGAGCCATTCGTTTCTTCCACAATTCGCTGTAGCCTTTCCCCCTATGCGTGCCGCGCCTCGATCCCGAACTGCAGGGCTACATCGGTGAGGGCGTCCATCGTCTCCTTGGAGGGCGTCTCCAACCCAACCGCGCGGTAGGGCATGTCCAGGCTGTCGTACTTGCCCCGGGCCAGGGGGTGAAAGGGCAGCAGCTCATAGTAGAGCAGGTTCGGCAGGCCCCTCACGAATTCGGCGATCGCCGCTACGTCCTCCGCGCGGTCGTTCACGCCGGGGACGATCGGCGTGCGCACGATCAGGGGCTGTGGTTGCTCGCCCAGGCGCAGGGCGTTCTCCAGGATGCGGGTGTTGGACACGCCCGTAGCCTCCCGGTGGCGCTCGGGATCGATCAGCTTGATGTCCATCATCACCAGGTCGGTGACGGAGAGGATGGCGGCGACCCGCGACCAGGCATAGTTGGCCGCGGTCTCGATCGCCGTGTGCAGCCCCTCCTCCCGGCATCGCTCCAAGATGGCGACCGAGAAATCCAACTGCATCAAGGGCTCTCCCCCGGACAGCGTCACCCCACCGTTCGAGGTCTCGTAGAAGGGCCGGTCGCGGAGCACCACATCGACCACCTCCTCGACCGTCTTTTCCTCGCCGACGAGCACCAGGGCCTGTGCATAGCAGGTGTCCGCGCAGGTGCCGCAGCCAATGCAGCGATCGCGGTGGAACTCGCGCCGCCCATCGACCACGATGTGCCCCCCCTGCGGGCAGCGCTCGAAACACTCGCCGCAGCCAATGCAGCGATCCAAAAAGAGCTGTAGCTGCGGCCTGATGTCCAGCGTCTCGGGATTGTGACACCAGTAACAGCGCAGGTTGCAGCCCTTGAGAAAGACCGTCGTCCGGATCCCCGGCCCGTCGTGTATCGAAAAGCGTTGGATGTTGGTGATGAATCCGCTCTGCATTCAATAACCTCGTTATCGTGCCAAGATGGACGACGGACGGCTGACGACAGACCGCTGATCCCTGCCCGCTGACGGCTGAAAGCTGACCGCTGAAAGCTGACCGCCGACCGCCGACCGCTTGATCAACGTGCCCCCCTGGCGGTCGTGGGCCAGGATCAGGGCCTCGATGGCCTCCACGCCCCCCAGGCTACGGACGAGCTTGCGGTCCAGTTCGATCTGCAGGGGCGTCGTGTTGCCCCAACGGGGCTGCACGGAAGCCACGGCATTGGCCTTGGCGGTCACCGCCAGGCTGCCGCCGGGCAGAAAGCCGGGATCGGGGTCCGCGCTGTGCGAAAGGGGCTCGCCCGCGCGGCGGCCGTTGGGCGTGGCCCCCACGCGCTTTCCGTACTGGTTCGTGCCCCCGTGCGAGAACAGCCCGGGCACGCAGGGATAGCCGTTCGCGGTGGGCGTATCGCGCACCAGGCCCGTCCACAGGGCGGCGATGCGCTCCGCCCACTTGTCCGCCCGCGTGCCGCCTGCCCCGTAGCGAGGGACGCTGCTCAGCATCAGGCGCACGTGCTCGTCGGCGAGGCCGGCCCGCAGATGCTCGCCCAATTCCTCCCACGTCAGGCGCCCCTCCTCGACGACCCGCTGCTCGATGGCCGCGAACGAGTCGGCGGCCGTCGCCAGGCCGATCCCGTCCATCGCCAGGTCCACGATGTCCACACCCCCTGCCGAGGCATCGACCCCGCGCTCTATCGGGCCGTGGCAGAACAAGTTGAGCACGATCTCGGGCCAGTTATCCGCCTGGCGCTGCATGTGGATGTCCTTGCCCTCCTTGACCGCGTCTATGGAGATGCCGAGGTGGGTCGCATAGCGCGCCCACAGGGTGTCCGCACGTGTCGTGCGCGGTGCTGCGCTGTCGCCCAGGAGGTCGTCCAGGGCCAGCAGGAGCGGGGTGACCAGGCAGACGCGGGTCACGTCTTGCAGGCAGTACTCGATGCCCGGGAGAGCCGTCCAGTTGCAGCCCACCTTGGCGCGCATCCGCGCCAGGCCGATGGGGTAGCCGTTGCGGCTGAAACCCGCGTCCAATCCGCCGGAGCAGGCAAAGGCCACGCCTGTACCGTCCTCACACATATAGTCCACCGCGCGGCGCAGGAGAGAGCGGTCCATCCCCTCGTACACGCGCAGGCTGATGTTGGAGGGCGTGCGCAGGCGGTGCATGGCCTCCAGGACCAGGTAGGACATCGGGCTGGTCAGGTCGTGCCCATCCGGAGCCTGTCCCCCGATCTGCGAGTAGTGCGGATCGTTGAAAAACAGGCTGGCCAGGTGCCAGACCGCGGACTCGTCGTCCTCGCGGCCCGCAGCTAGGTCGGCCTCATAGAAGGGACGCAACAGCTCGTCAAGCTGGCCCATCGCCCCGCCCAGGCCCCACATGCGGTCGACGCACTGGAACCAGGCCAGGAACTGGCACGCCTCGCGCAAAGTGCGCGGCGCGCCCTCGACCAGCCATTCGTTGGCCTCGGCCATAGCCCGCAGGTTGTCGGCCAGGGCGGGAACAGGTTCGGCCGCGGCCATCCGGCGAGCCAGGGCGGCGTGCCGCCCGATCCAGGACTGCACGCCCAGGACAAGCTGTTCTTCCCCGTCGTAGAACGAGGGGTCGACGGGCCGGTTCAGCTCCCGGAAGCGCCGGATCTTGGCCAGAAGCCCGCCCCAGCCGAGCCGCAGGCCGATGGACAGATCGGGCCCCAGGTGATTGGCGCTGCCGATGCCCGGGGCATAAATGTTGTAGCGGGCGTGGAGCGGAGCCAGGTGTGCCGGCCGGTCCTCGGGCTTCCACCCACCGAGGCCGGGGATGCCCTTGCGCACCCAGGCCCCCGCCAGCGAGCTCATCGGGTTGATGTACAGCGGGTGGGCTTCCAGCCAGCGGCGGAAATTCTCGCCGACGCCCGCTATCCCATAGCTGCCCCCGGAGGGATGATTGGGCACGACCTCAAAGGGAATGGGCTCCGTCCAGGGGATGTACCCGTGGTCATCCGTGTCAAAGTGGCCGTACAGCCGGACCTTGATCTCGGTGTGCTCGTTCTTGACCTTCCGCAGGGCATCGATCCGCTGCGGGTAGGTCGGTTCGCCTGCCCCCCAATGGCCTGTGCTCATCTCGGTGGACCCTCTTGAGTGCTGTGCAGTTCGCTGCGCCAAGAGCCCTATTATAGTACAGAGTGACCGCGGAGCCAACTTGA
>JADHXD010000061.1 GCA_016783145.1 Anaerolineae bacterium | reverse complement strand
CGGCTGATCAGCTCGGAGACGGCCTGTCTGGCCTTCCGGCCGGCTGCTTGTGCTGCTTCAGCGTAGGTCTTGCCATCCGCGACACTCAGTACGATCTTGCTGCGGGCAACGTGGCTCGCTGGCTCGCTGTGAGAACGGCTGATCTGCTCTAGAACATCTCGTTCTTCATCTGTTAGCGATCGAAGTGGGTCCTTTCGACGACGAGTCATAGGAACGGTTGTTATCCTCCTCAACGGTGATTTTGGTATAGTGGAGGATTGTATGCGATTTCGCAAAAATGTCAATGTTCATGTGGAGTGACCCACTAGGGCATAGCGCTTTGCGCCACGCATCCCCAACAGGTCGGCATTCGCAAAGGAATGCCGACCTGTTTTTTTGGTCAGTAGGCTTCCGGCTGCCAAGAGTCCACCGGCATCACGCTCCGCAGTTCGCACCGATCCCCTGGGTCGTTCGCTGCTTGCGCTTGATAGGGGGATCGAGTACAATAGCACGTGCATTGAGCCTGTGCAGGGTTGCTTATTGCAGTCCACGTTCATCGACATCGCTCGTACCGACCAGAGGGGAGTCTCGTTTGCAGAGACCGGTCATCTCCAGCATATTGGTCAAGCCCGCGTCGGCAGACTGCAATCTGCACTGTACGTACTGCTTCTATCACGAGCGACCTACCGATCCCTATCTCGATGTCAAGGGACGGCATGTGATGCAGGACGCGACCCTGCGTGCACTGATCCGTGAAGGGATGCGGTTGATGCCTCAGGTGGCAACCTTTGGCTGGCAGGGTGGTGAACCGATGCTTACCGGCATCGACTTTTTCCGGCAGGCCGTCCACTACCAGCAGGAGTATGGCCGTTCTGGACAGAGCGTGTGCAACGGAGTACAGACAAACGGGACGCTGATCGACGACGAGTGGGCACAGCTCTTTGCTGACTACAACTTCCTGCTTGGGGTCAGCCTGGATGGCCCCCAAAAGCGGCACGACTACTACCGCACGTCAGTGAACGGTCGGGGAAGCTACGAGCGCGTCATGAAGGGCATCGAGATCCTGACCCGCCACGGGGCCGAGTTCAACATCCTCACGGTCGTCAACAACGTCACCGGAGACCACCCAGAAGAGATCTATGCCTTTATGCTTGAGCAAGGCTTTCGGTATCTCCAATTCATCCCATGCGTGGAGCGCGATCCAGATAGTGGTGAGCTCACCGGGTTCTCGGTCTCACCGCAGCAGTTCGGTACCTTTTTGTGTACGGTGTTTGATCTATGGTACAATGGCGGCCAGCCAGAAGCATCAATTCGCCTCTTTGACAATCTTCTCCTGGCCTTTGCCGGGCACGGGCCGCAGGTCTGCCAGTTCCAGGAAGAGTGTGGGGACTATGTGGTCGTAGAGTACAACGGCGATGTGTATCCCTGTGACTTTTACGTGCAAGAGCCGCTCCGCCTTGGAAACCTGCACGAGCAAGAGCTCGATGTGATTGCCAGCAGCGACAAGGCCATTGCTTTCCGCAAGCGAAAACGTCGAGGGGACCCAGCGTGCGCAGCGTGCACATGGGCCCACATCTGCAACCACGGCTGTCCACTTATGCGCGATCACAACCCGCACGGACGGACGCACTATCTGTGCCCCGCCTACCAGCAGCTCTTTGCCTACAGCGAGAACCGGCTGCGGGAGCTGAGCAGGCGTGTCCCACCGCCTCCCCCGCAAGCCCATCCGCAAGCGAACGATCTCAATGAACGCCGTGTAGGCCGAAACGACCCCTGTCCTTGCGGCAGCGGGAAAAAGTACAAACGGTGTTGTGGCCGCCGAAGCTAAGCCTGTACTGAGGAGCAAGGGATGCCATTACAGCACAAGGTTGTCGTCGTTGGCAGCGCAAACACGGACATGGTGATCAAGACCGAGCGCTTTCCCGGTCCTGGCGAGACCGTAATCGGCGGCACATTCATGGCGGCGGCTGGGGGCAAAGGCGCCAACCAGGCTGTTGCTGCTGCCCGCCTGGGCCTACATGTGACCTTTGTCGCTCGATTGGGGAGGGATGTCTTTGGCGACCAAGCGATCGCTGGCTATGAGGCAGAGGGCATCGATACGTCATGCATCGCACGAGATGCAAGTGCCGCTTCTGGGGTCGCGCTGATCTTTGTGGACGCCAAGGGAGAGAACAGCATCGCCGTTGCCTCGGGGGCCAACTCTCGGCTCACGCCTGCCGACGTAGACTGCGCGACACAGGCCATTGCCGACGCCGACGTGCTCTTGGTACAGTTGGAGGTGCCGACAGACGCTGTGCGTCACGCGATTGAGATCGCCCATCGTGCCGGCGCTCGAGTGATCCTCAATCCTGCCCCGGCCAAGGAGGTCGACCCTGGCCTGTTGGCGATGGTCTCTGTGGCCACGCCAAACGAGCACGAGATCAAGGTTGTGGTTGGTGAGCAGGATCAGGAGCGGGCGATTTCCAAGATGCTGGACGCAGGTGTGGGAGACGTGCTGGTCACCTTGGGAAGTCGCGGAGTGATGTGGTCTACGCCGCAAGCACGCCAGATCGTGCCAGCCTTCCCAGTACGAGCTGTGGACACAACTGCCGCCGGAGATGCGTTTAGTGGCGCACTGGCCTGCGCGTTAGCCCGTCGCTTGCCGATGGTAGAGGCGATCCGCTATGCGAATGCCGCGGCGGCCATATCTGTGACGCGGATGGGTGCTCAGCCTTCGCTGCCGACGCGAGCCGAGGTGGATGCGTTTCTTAGCGATGATACGCTAGCAGGTCAGGCGTCGCCCGTGAGGTCAAGATGACGCTGTCCAGTTGGACTGAGAAAGGACCAGGACAAACCCTGGAACTGATGTTCGCCGCAGACGAGGACCGCCTGGCGGAGACACTGGTTGCCTTTGCCAACAGCGACGGGGGCACCGTCCTGATGGGGATCGACAAGGACAAAGCGATCAATACCGACCTGATGCTCGAGGATGTTGAGGATGTCCTGCGTCTGGCGCTGATACAGTGCCGTCCCGGAGTACGCACCGAGTGGCAGCGTATCGAGATCGGCGGGAACCCGATCGTCGCCATCCGCGTTCCCCGCAGCAGCGAACTGCATTCCCTGATGGACGGCAGAGTGGTCATCCGGTCAGGGGCAAAGAATCGACCTCTGGGCGGCGACGAGATCCGTCACCTGGCAGCGACCAAGTCGAGCGGTGACTTTGAAACTGAAGGGGTCAACGGAGCGACGCTTGACGACCTGAACCCAGAGATCATCGCTGATTACCGGGCGAAGCGGGCCGAACGCCAGCGGAGGCCGATCTCCTCGGACGACATGAGCATGCTCCTCAGAGCAGGCGCGGTGACGGAGGATGGAACCCCCACCGTATGCGGCTTGCTTCTCTTTGGCCACGAACCACAGGCGTTTCTCCCTCAGAGTGGCTTGATCGTCGTCCGCTTTGCTGGCACAGAGCTTCGCGGCCCCGGAGGGCTACCGGGCTATTCCCGACGTGAAGAGATCACCGGGCCACTTTCACCATTGATCGAGGCCGCCTGGCAGGTTGTGTGGGAGGAGATGCGCGTTGCGGCGGTTGTCAAGGGCCTCGTACGGGAAGAGAAAGGAGAGTATCCCTCGTTCGCTGTTCGCGAGGCGCTGGTCAATGCAGTCAGCCACCGTGACTACCGCCTAAGCGGCCGGCGGATCGAGATCCGCATGTTCGACGATCGCATGGAAGTGATCAGCCCCGGGGGTCTGCCCGGATACATCACAGTGGACAACATCGTCGAGGAGCACTTTTCCCGGAATCCGCGCCTGGTGAATGGTCTGTTCCAGTGGGGATTCATTGAGGAACTGGGTTTGGGCATCGACAGGATGATCGCGGACATGGTCGAAGCCGGGCAACCGCTGCCCGAGTTCAGAGATACGCCCTACTCGTTCACGGTGATCCTGAGAAACACGCGGATCCGGCGGGCCACTCCCCCGTGGGAATCCAGCATGAACGAACGGCAGATCAAGGCGCTGTCCTACATCCAGGAGCACGGGCGGATCACCAATCGCGAGTACAGAAACCTCTGCCCCGACGTCTCAGCAGAGACCCTGCGACTCGACTTTGTGGACCTGACCGATCGCGGACTATTGCTCAAGATCGGAGCCAAGAAGGGCACCTACTACATCCTCAAGAAAGCACCAGCCTAGACGCATCTCCAGCGACAACGACCTGGTTCTCCGGGACCGATATCCCAAGTTTATCCCAAACCCAGCTTGGGAAACACGGTCCCCGTACCCCAACAGGTGCGGCAGGCCTGGTTTGAGGCTTTGGGCGGCAGAGTGCTAGAAGGGCAGCCAGAGGATGGCCGACACCCACAATGACAAAGAGCAGATGCGAGAGCAAGACCTGCTCGCATGGATCGTCAGCTTTGTGGTCACCTTGGGACTGCACGTTGGTATCGCACTATTCCTGACTCTCGCGATCGCCCTGGTCTTGTACGCTCTGGCCTCCGCGTTCGCCGATACCCAGTGGGGAGTGCGTATCGTGACCTGGACTGGGATCGTCGTCTCTCTGACCATCTGGGCCGCATTGATCAAACAGCAGGCACGAGGCTTCCGCCCTCACACGATCCCCGGCCTCGGGAGGATCGTGATCAAGACTTCAGGATGCGAATGGGGAGAGATCGCCGGGGATATCGGCTCAGGACTCCTTGGACTCGCGCAGTTCATCCCTGTGCTCACGGCGCTCCTCGTCGAAGGGCGGGCGCCTGAGCGGACAGAGGTCTTTGCGGCCCTGATCGGCAGCTTTCTCGCGGCCGCAGGTTGGGGTTCACTCGGCATGCGGACCTGGCTGCATAGACGCCGGAGGGCAGGCGCAGAAGCCAAGCCAACGCGCTGAATCCGCCTTGGGGGCCTGCGCGGAGGCCTTCGAATACCTGGGCGTCGTTTACTTGCCAACTGGGCCGAAACCGAGTAGAATAGACGTGCCTTGATGCATAGGCATCTGGTCTGAAAGGTAGGACGCACTTGTGATCGCGCCATTCACGCTACATGATCTGCCCCTGCTGAAGCGCCTGGCAAAGGTTCACGTGGCCTTGTGCCCGATTGAGGCACTGACCCGCCCGTCGTCTCCTTTGTGGACGGCGCTGCTGTCGCTGTGGTCTCTTGACGAGGCCCGACTGTCCACTTTTGTACTGAACGAGCAAGGCAGAGATGGCAGGTCAATGCACGGATTCGCGCAGGTCAAGCAGCCGTCTTCTCGTCCCGAGATGTACATCCAGTATATGTCGCCTCGGCTCGACGCAGACGAAGATGCACGTGCGGCCTGGACCCGGCTGTTGAGTCACGTTGCAGCAGCCGCTGGAGAACGGGGCGTCCAGCGGATCTACGCCTGTGCGCCAGATGGAACGGAGGAGATGGAGATCCTCCTAGGCGCTGGGTTCAGTGTCTACTGCCGGGAGGAGATCTTTCGATTGGTCCCTGGCGCTCACCCACAGGCCGTGGCACAGGCAGGTATCCGCCCAGAGCAGAGCACGGATGCCTGGGCGATCAGCCAGCTCTATCGGGCTACTGCACCACACCTGGTGCAGCAGGCGGAATCGCTGGCAGAGAGTGACACCATCAAGTGGTTGTGCGGGCCGGTGGCGTGGAACCAGGGGGAAGGGTTTGTCTTGGAAGATCAGGCCGGGATCGCGGGCTATGGATTCCTGATGCCAGGACGTACCGGCCACTGGCTGAGGTTCCTGGTTCACTCCCGCGCAGGGGACGGTGGAACTGTGCTGCTGGATCATAGCCTGGCTTTGCTGAACTACTACCCGACGCATCCCGTGTACTGCGCTGTGCGCGAGTATCAAGGCCGGTTGCGGGCGCCTCTGGCGGAGCGTGGGTTTGATCTGGTCTCTGTCCAGTGTCGCTTGGTCAAGCACACCACGGCACGCATCAAGGAACCAGCCCGGAGCCTGGTGCCAGCGCTGGAGAAACGCGCGGAGGCCCCGACTACGACGGTATCCCCTACTGAGGGACCGTGAAGGACTGCTCTGCCCAAACTGATATGACAACACGAGTAGCTTGAGTGAATGTGCCACACGGGAGACAGATGGAAGAGGAGAATCTGAGCACCACCCAGAACGGTGCCCAACAAGATGACGATCTGGACGCATTGCTGCGGGTCCTTCCGGGGCCCATAGAACGCGCCTCGCGCGAGCCGAATGCAGTGCAGGGTCTGCTTGAGATCGTCCTGGACCTGGGACGCGTACCCGAGGCGCGCTTTGTCAACCGCGAGGTCATTCTCAGCGACCAAGAGGTCACCCGTGAGGACATCGACCACGTCGTATCAAGGATCAGCAGATTCGATGCGGACAACCGCTCAGGAATCGAGCGGACCTTGCACCGCATCTCCGCCATTCGCAACCGCAACCGCGACATCGTGGGGTTGACCTGCCGCGTTGGGCGAGCCATCTATGGCACGATCGCCATCATAGAAGACATCATCCACTCCGGGAAGAGCGTGCTTCTGCTTGGGCGTCCTGGAGTGGGCAAGACCACCATGCTGCGCGAGGTAGCCCGTGTCCTCGCGAAGAACAATCGGGTTGTGATCGTGGATACCTCCAATGAGATCGGCGGCGATGGGGATATCCCGCACTCGGCGGTGGGACGCGCGCGCCGTATGCAGGTCGCACAGCCCTCCCTGCAGCACGAAGTGATGATCGAAGCCGTAGAGAATCACATGCCCGAGGTGATCGTCATCGACGAGATCGGTCGTGAGCTGGAGGCCCTGGCTGCGCGCACGATCGCTGAGCGAGGCGTGCAGCTCATCGCCACAGCACATGGCAACTCTCTCGAGAACCTGATGCTCAATCCGACTCTCCGCGATCTTGTCGGGGGCATCGAGAGTGTGACGCTCAGCGATGAAGAGGCGCGTCGTCGCGGAACGCAGAAAACCGTCCTGGAGCGACGAGCTCCGCCGACTTTTGACATCCTCATCGAGATCCAGGACTGGGAACAGGTCGCCGTTCACCTTGACGTGGCCCAAGCCGTCGATGGGCTGCTTCGGAAGCGACCGGTGCCAGCACAGATCCGATACAGAAACGAACAGGGCAAGATCGAGGTGGAGGAAGAATCCTCGCCGGCGGAGAAAGAGATCGTTTCTGCCGTCGAGAAGCAGAGCGTGCCGCCTCGGCCCCACCGGATCTATGCTTATGGAGTGGCACGCAACCGTCTGCGTCAGGCAGCACAAGAACTGGTTGTACCGATCCAGATCCTCGACGATCTGGAGGGCGCGGATGCGGTGATCACGCTCAAGAGCTACTACCGCAGCCGACCCAGACTCTTGACGGAAGCCGAAGATGAAGGAATCCCTGTGTATGTGTTGCGCGCCAACACGCTGATGCAGATCCAGAATCTGCTGGTTGGGATCTTTGACCTCGATGACAGTGAGGACAGGCTGTCCCGAGCATTGCGCGAGACGCAAGACGCGATTCGCCGCGTCAATACGGGCACAAAGATGGTGGAGCTTACGCCGCAGAACGCATATATCCGTCGCCAACAGCACGAGATGGCACGCTCGTTCAGGCTGATCTCACACAGTAGAGGCAAAGAGCCTCATCGTCGCGTTCGCATATACCGGGAATGAAAAGGAGGCAAGTCCAGTGAAACTCTTGATCTGCGTTGTCAACAGCGATGATGCACACCCGCTCATCGACGCGCTGATGCACGATGGTCACGGGGCAACGATGATCAGCACGACTGGCGGCTTTCTGCGCGAGGGAAACGCCACTTTGCTGGTCGGCGTTGCAGACGAAGAAGTGGGGGACGTACTCAAGAAAGTCAAGGCGAGCTGTCACACACGAACCCAGTACGTCAACCCCTTGCCCCCAATGGTCGAGTCCGGAGAGCTATATATGCCCACTCCGATTGAGGTCCAGGTAGGGGGCGCTGTCGTCTTTATCCTTAACGTGGAGCGGTTCGAAAAGTTCTGATGTGGATGGATGGCGTCTAGAGATCGACAAAGTCATCGCCGCCAAGACTGCCCGGTGCTCCCATGTCTTCCGCCAGCTCGGGCATACTCTCCTCGATCTCTTCTGGAGACTGTCCAGATTCCAGACGGTCAATGACTTCATCGAACTCGGGAGGCATTTCTTCTCCCACTTCGTGACTCATCTTGCGTAGCCATCGGCCAAGCGTTTTCGGGTCTTCTTCGTCAAGCCCAGACAGGTTGGAAGGGTCGGCCAAGTCATCTAGATGTGAGCCCTCAGAGCGAATGATGGAGACGCGTGACACCAGACGCCGGAAACTGTGCTCGTCGCAGCGTGGACACTGCAAAGAGGCTTCATCCACCGCCGAAAACGTCCGCCAGAACTTGCGCGCCTTCTGCCCACACTGGGTACATTCGTATTCATAGATCGGCATTCACACTCTCCCAATTTGCGGTCTGATGACGTCATTATAGCGCAAAACCAGGTGCAGGGCAAGCGAATTGCAGACAGCCATCTCCGAACATCCCTACAACTTTACGTATGCGCCCCTGTTGATCGTGATCTCGGGCGCTTCAGGTTCGGGCAAGGACTCGGTCGTCAAAGAACTGATCCGCCAACTGGACGCGAGAGGGGCTCACCCTCACTTTGTGGTCACGACCACCACACGTCCAAGACGGGATACCGAGGTCGAGGGGGTAGACTACTACTTTGTGTCTAGAGTCGAGTTCGAGCGCATGATCGCGGAGGGCGAGCTGGTCGAGCACGCGCTCGTCTACGGACAATACAAGGGCGTCACTCGCAGCGAGCTTCGCAGAGCGATGGCAAGCGGGCAAGATGTCGTGATGCGCCTGGATGTCCAGGGAGCAGCGACCATCCGCCAAATGGCACCAGAAGCCATCCTGATCTTTATCGCGACCCTGTCGGAGCGAGAGCTGACAGAGCGGCTGAAACGACGGCGCACAGAAAGGGAGGACCAGTTGGCGATTCGGCTGGAGACTGCCAGACAAGAAATGCAGCGCATCCCGGAATTCGACTATGTGATCCCCAACCCCGACCAGAAGCTGCATGAGACCGTAGAGACCGTCTTGGCCATCATCACCGCCGAGAAACATCGCACCCATCCACGTCGAGCCAGGATATGAGCACAAATCCAATAACACCGCCACTGGAGTCATCGGACCACAACACACGCGGCACCCGTCCATCCACAGAGGTGTCACACACGTACTCCCATCCAAGCCTGCCAGCAACACAGAGCGCGCCGGCCCTGTCTGGACAGGTACAGGCCGATTCATCGCCAAGCACCCCATCCTACGTTCAGCCGAGGCAGTGGAAGCCCACCGTCACCTGGGTGATCATTGCCATGAACGTGCTCATCTGGCTGGCCTCGACTGCACTGGAGCGCATCATCGGCCCCAATCTGCCCTTGGTGTGGGGTGCCAAGCATAACGGGCTGATTGTGCAGGGGCAGGCATGGCGAATGGTGACTCCGGTCTTTCTGCACCTCAATGGGATTCACCTGGCGTTCAACATGTACGCCATCTATATGATCGGCCCACAGATCGAGAGATACTTTGGGCATGCCCGGTTCCTGAGCATCTACCTGCTATCCGGGGTCTATGGCGTGCTCTGCAGTTTCATCCTTAATCCCAACCCGTCAGCCGGTGCATCTGGGGCCATTTTCGGATTGGTCGGAACGCAGGCTGTGTTCTTTTATCGCTACAGGCACGCATTGGGACAGCGCGGGCGAAGGCTTTTCCGCTCTACCCTGACCGTTATCGCCTTCAACCTGGTTCTCACCTTCACCACACCCAACATCGACATCTGGGGACATCTGGGCGGGCTGTTCGCCGGCGCTCTGTTGGGATGGAATCTGACGCCTCGCTACCAAGCCTCTGCGACGGCACACGGTCCCAGTCTGGTAGACCTGAATGGCCCAAGACAGTGGGGGGCAGCAGTTCTCGGTGCGATCATCCTCCTGGTTGCGAGCACGTGGATGGCGATCACACTACAAGCGCCAGGTATGTAGACCGGCTTTCACACACGGCTGCTCTTCGACCGATCAATGCGCTCGTAGCGGGTCACCCATGACAGCTTTCATCCCACATTCTCTCTCACATCCTGCATGCCACCTGGTCCCGCTCGACTTGGCTCAGCCATGCAACGACAAAGACTGGCAAAGCCTATCGAGAGAGGAGGCAAGACATGTCTCAAAGCACGAGACGTTCCATTATCGCTGGGCAGTGGTATCCTGGGACTGCTCATGGACTAGAGCGCACCATCGGGCGTTTCTTTGACAAGGCAGAATCCCCTGACCTGGATGGACAGGTCATCGGGCTGATCAGTCCGCACGCTGGATACCAGTACTCTGGACAGGCTGCCGCCTACGCATACAGCCAGGTGCGCGACCAGTCCTTCGATGTCGTGGCCATCATCTCACCTGTGCACCAGATCCCTCTAGGGAGGTTCGCCATCACCAGTGCCAGTGCATACGAGACCCCCCTCGGTCTGGTGGAACTGGACTTGGATCTCGTCCGCGAACTTGAGGAGAGGGTGCCCATCAACCGGGTCGGCTATGATGGTGAACACTCACTAGAGATCCAACTGCCCTTCCTGCAGGTCGCCCTGGAGCGCTTCACCGTGCTTCCCGTGATGATCGGTGATGCATCGTTTGGAGCTGGCGAGGAGCTGGGTCACGCCCTGTCGGAGGTGCTCGCAGACAGAAGAGCACTCATCGTCGCTAGCTCTGACATGCACCATATCAGGGACTACCAGCAGGTAGTCCGCCGCGACAAGGCCGTGATGGACGCCCTTGCCAGCTTTGATATGCCCCGGATCAGAGAGGCCCTGTCTCCCCGTGACTGCAGCGTATGTGGGCGGATCCCGATCGTTGCGATGCTGACTGCTGCCAAGACACTAGGCGCCGACCAGGTCCAGGTGTTGTATCACACCAACTCTGGCGATGTAACCGGCGATCACACGCCCGGCCAGTATACCGTAGGCTACCTGGCTGCTGCAGTCTACAGGAGACGGTGACCAAGCACCATGTTTGCCGTTGTGAGTGTCAATGCCACTATTCACGGGACAAGAACAGCCTATCGCAGAGCCGCACCTCTGGCCCTGCAATCGGCAGGAGACCTGTACCCCGGGCCAGTGTTCCACTATCACATCCCCGTCGAGTTGGATGGAAAGGTGTGCACTGGCGCGCTGGTCGAGGTGCCGTTTGGACCGCAGCCGGCACAGGGACTGGTCATCGCCCTCTCCGATCGGTCACCCGTGCCCGACACCAAGCCCGTGGCCCGGTTGTTGTCTGGTGAGCCCGTCCTCTCCGAACGCCAGGTCGATCTGGGGTTGTGGCTGAGCGAGTACTACCTGGCGCCGCTCATCGACTGCCTGCGCCTGATGCTGCCCCCGGGCCTGCTACGCCGACCAAGAACCGTATTCCGGCTCCATCCTGATGTGGCCGTGCCCTCTTCCCTCCCAGCAGCACAGCAGCAGGTGATCGACCTGGTAGGACGGTACGGTGCCCTCTCCCGGGCACAGATCGCGCGCAGGCTGGGAGTACAACCGGCAAGGCGAGCCGTGAGATCGCTGACCCGCCGCGGCATCCTGGTTCCAGGCAGCGAGCTGCCCGCCCCACGCGTCCAGCCCAAGCGCGTCAACTTTGTCCGTCTCACAGCCTCTCCCCCTCAGGTCGAGGCAATGCGTCCGTCCTTGGGGCGTCCATCAAAGCAGGCACAACTGCTTCAGGCCCTCCTCGACGATGGGGATCCGCTTCCACCCACAGACCGCCTGCTGGAGGTCGCCGAGACCTCGATGGCAACGGTCCACGCGCTGGCTGGCAGAGGGTGGATCGAGGTGGTTCCGCGGCGAGTGCTTGTGCTCCCCCTGCCCGACGCGGCAGACGTGGACCTGAAGCACGCCCCAAAGCAGAGAGCCGTGCTGGAGTACCTGCGCGCGCAGAGTATGCCTGTCGAGGAACTCGCGCTGCGGACACAGACCGGCGCATCCACTTCCACGTTGCGCGCGCTGGAGGGGAAGAGGCTCCTCCGCAGGCTTGAGGAGCCATCCGCCGTCCTGCTCCGTCTCTCCGGACAGGAGACCAGGGACAGGGTCATCGACCTGCGCGGCGCTGGCCGGCAGCACAGGGTGCTGGACTATCTGCTGGCTCGGCCCGCGGGGGAGTGGGTGTGGGTCAGTTGGGTCTATGCGGAGACCGACTGCCGGTTGGAAGACCTACGTGTGCTGGAGGGGTTTGGCCTCGTCGATCTGGCGGAACGAGAAGTGTGGCGGGACCCGCTGCTGGAGCGTACATTTGTGCTCGACACGCCCCCGCGCCTGACGCCCGACCAGGAGCGCGTGTGGGCAGAGATCGAGCCGGCTCTCCGACAGCTCGGGGCTGGAAGAGGAGGTCGCAGTTTCCTTCTGCACGGCGTGACAGGCAGCGGGAAAACCGAGATCTATATGCGAGCCGTGGACGCCACCCTTGCACAAGGCCGCCAGGCGATCGTACTCGTGCCCGAGATCTCGCTGACCCCTCAAGCGATCCGCCGCTTCGCTGCCCGCTTCCCCAAGGGCATCGGGGTGATCCACAGCGGTCTCTCAGACGGTGAACGCTATGACACGTGGAGACGGATCAGGGCAGGACACATCCAGCTCGTGATCGGGCCGCGATCGGCCCTCTTTGCGCCATTGGAGAACATCGGTCTGATCGTGCTGGACGAGGAGCACGACTCGTCCTACAAGCAGAGCGATGTGATGCCCACCTACCATACGCGCCGGGTAGCACAACAGATCGCCGCTGCGCAGGGCGCAGTGGTCCTCTTGGGCAGTGCGACGCCCGACCTGTCCACCTTTTACCACGCTCACGAGACAGGCACGATCCAACTGCTGAGGCTTCCACAGCGCATCTTGAGACATCGCCTCGATGTGGGCAGCACACAGGACCCGCAGCGCCCTCAGGAGGTCAGGTATCGCTCGCTGGGGCCAGACTATGAGGACGCCCTCGCGGCCGACCTACCCCCGGTCCGCGTGGTGGATATGCGGCACGAACTGCGTGCCGGGAATCGAAGCATCTTTAGCCGTGCCCTGCAGCAGGAGATGAAGCGCGTCCTGGCTGAAGGAGAGCAGACCATCCTATTCCTGAACCGCCGCGGGGCATCCACCTTTGTGATGTGTCGCGACTGCGGCACGGTGATCCGCTGCCCACGCTGTGAGGTCGCCCTGACTTTTCACCTCAAGGACGAGCAGTTGGTCTGTCATCACTGCAGGTATCAGCGCTCGGTGCCTGAGGCCTGCCCCGTGTGCCAGAGCCACCGGATCAAGTACTTTGGCCTGGGCACACAGCGTGTAGAGAAGGCCGTGCACGAGCTGCTGCCGGCCGCCCGGGTCATACGCTGGGACCGCGATACGGCCCGTTCCAGTTCGAGCCATCAGGCTCTGCTTGATCGCTTCACTCAGCACCAGGCAGACGTGTTGGTCGGCACCCAGATGATCGCCAAGGGACTGGATCTGCCCTTGGTGACCCTGGTCGGGGTGATCAGCGCAGACACTGCACTCAACCTGCCGGACTTTCGCGCGGCCGAGCGTACGTTCCAACTGCTGGCGCAGGTATCCGGACGCGCAGGCCGGAGCTCGCGTGGTGGGCAAGCGATCGTCCAGACATACGCCCCCGAGCACTATGCCATCCAGGCCGCTGCCGGACACGACTATGCTGCCTTTTACGCGCGCGAACGCGCTTTTCGCCACCAGCTTGGCTACCCGCCCTTTGCTCGCCTGGCGCGCCTGGTTTACAGCGATCCCGATCCGGCGCACTGCCGGCAGCAGGCCCGCGACTTGAGCCAGCTCCTGAATGACGCCATCCGCCGAGGCAGTCTCGAACAAGTGGCGCTGATCGGCCCTGCGCCCTGCTTTCTCGTCCGACTGCGCGGCCGGTGGCGCTGGCAGATCATCGTCCGCGCTCCCCCTCTCCCTCAAGCCAGCTCGATCCCCGCGGGTGAGGACCCCCTTCACAAGCTTCTCCGCAGCACAGCGCTGCCGCCCGGATGGCGGCTGGATGTCGACCCGCTGGATATGCTGTGATCCCTTCCTCTCCACTGGCAGTCCAGGATGCCTGCAGGGCGCTGCTCGCCCTCCGTACATCGCGCCCGGGCGTGCCGAGGAGGAGACGCCAGCGTCAAGCGGCGCGTTCTTGACGGCAGTTCTGGACCTGATGTATAATGAGCCTATCGTTTGGGAAAAAGGAAGGCGATGGCTGAACGCGTTGGACGGAAATCGACCTGGTCGTCACTGAGCCGTTTTGAGCAACTGACGCTTGCCAGCAGCATACTGATATGGGTGGGAGCCGTGCTGTTCGGCGGTGGGCTTGTTGTCGCGTTCCGTAACTACCGCGCAGAACGCACTGCTCTTGCCGCGGCAGGGACACTCGCTGCGACCCCTCCCGCAGCGGCCTCCCCTTCCCCGACCGTTGTGCTCTTTCCTGCTGGCTGGTCTACAGCTACTCCTGCTCCGACGTCCTCAGTCACGCGGTCCGTGCAGACGATCCTCCGCACGCGCGTTCGAGAAACGCCCGCTGCGGGCACCACACCACAGGCCACTCGCGCGGTTCGCTTGCCGACAGAGGAGGTGAGGGAGCATGCACGGATCGATAGCACAGGGTTCCCCCCGCCCGCCTCCCAGCCTCCAGACCGCCTGATCATCCCGGCGATCGAACTAGATGCGGCCATCGTACCCGTAGGCTGGTACATCGTCAAGGAAGCTGGGACCGAGTACAGCGTTTGGCAGGTGGCGGATGACGCGGTGGGGTGGCACAAGAGCGCGGCTCTCCCCGGCAACCCGGGCAATGTCGTGCTCAGCGGACACCACAACATCAAGGGGGAGGTCTTCCGCTACCTGGTAGACCTCGATGTCGGAGACCGTGCGATAGTCTACGTTGGCGATCAAGCGTATCACTATGCAGTGGAGGAGAAGCTCATCCTCAAGGAGAAGGGAGAGCCGCCCGAGGTTCGCGAGCAGAACACCGCCTGGATCGCGCCCACTGAAGATGAGCGGCTGACGATGGTTACGTGCTGGCCCTACACGAACAACACCCATCGCCTGGTCATCGTCGCCAAGCCTATCCCTTCTCCCGAGTCACAAGGGCTCACAGAATAGGGAGCAGAACAGTGCAGATTCCATTCATCGCCCGGACGCGGCGCAACCACGCGCTGGAGCACGCCACCATCCAGATCCTGAATCGCTACTTCCCGACGCGGCGGCTCACAGGATGGAGCACGCCCTCCGCGTTCTTTGTCCACGGAGACCTGCCGACCGCAGCCGTGCAAGACGCCGCCCGCGAAGCGTTGACCCGGTTACAGGGAGGGGAGAGACACCTGGCCATCCATCCCCACTGCGGCACCAACATCGTGACAGCGGGGACGCTGGTGGGGTTCATCTCATTTCTCACCATGCTGCCTGGGAGCAAGCACTCGCGCCGCGAACGGCTGCCTTTGGTCCTGCTCCTTTCCACGCTGGTGTTGATGCTTGCCCAGCCTCTGGGGCCCTTGGTACAGGAGCACGTGACGACCCAGACGGACCTTGCCGGCACGCAGGTCGCGCGGGTAGACCGGCTCCAGGCCGGGCAGTTGCCCGTTCACCGGATTCGGCTCGACTATCTAGCCACGGTCTGACATGTTCTACGTTTTCCACGGCAACGATACCTTCTCTTGTGCGGAGGAGCTGGCTGCTCTGACGGCCAAGATGGGCGATCCGGCGATGGCTGGGTTGAACACAACCCACCTCGACGGTCACTCCACCACACTGGACGAGCTCCTTCACCACTGCGATACCATCCCCTTTCTCTCTGACCGGCGGCTGGTGATCGTCGGGGGGCTGTTGGCCCGGCTGGCGCCAAGAGGAGCCCAAGCGAGTGCTGAGGCCAAGTTCCTGGAGGAATTGGTGGCGTACCTGCCCCACGTCCCGCCCACGACCCGGCTGGTGTTCGTGGAGAGCAAGAGGCTTCCTCTCCGGCACCCAGTCCTGGCGCTGGCACAGAGCAGCGGAGCCGGATACGTCAAAGCGTTTGTCGCGCCTACGGGCAGCGGGTTGGTCCGCTGGGTTCGCAACCGGGTGAGGCAGGCTGGGGCGCAGATCGAAGCACACGCAGCAGAGATGTTGTGCACCTTTGTTGGAGACGACCTATACCTGCTTTACAACGAGATCGAGAAGCTGGCAGCGTACACCGATGGGCAGCGCCCGATCACCGAGGCGGATCTGCAGCTTCTGACTCCGCAATTGCGCCAGGCCAGCATCTTTGGCATGGTAGATGCGTTGGGCCGACGCGATGGGAAGACAGCCAGCTCCATCTACCACGACTTGCTCGACGCCGGTGATCATCCCCTGGCGCTGCTGGGAATGATCACGCGCCAGTTCAGGCTGATGATCCAGGTCAAGGAGCTGGCCTCCGAGCTGATCACGCCCGAGGACATCGCTCGCGAGCTTCACCAGAACCCCTACCCAATCACAAAGATCCTGTCTCAGAGCAAGAACTTTTCAATGGCGCAACTGCACCTGATCTACCGCAAGCTCCTGGACACAGATGTCGAGATCAAGACGGGCAAGATCGAACCCACGCTCGCTCTCGACACGCTGATCGCCAGCCTAAGCCGGGCGGCCTGAATCCCCACGGCGCGCCCCGGCATCCTCGTACCGGGCGATTGGCCTGGAGCCGGAGCGGTTGTTACGCAGGAAGGGCTCCTCCGCTTCCAACGACCCGTAGCAGACCTCCGCGGCTGCCTTGCACCCTCCCTGGCACACATCCCTCAGCACGCAAGGGGCACAGAAAGCGGGAACCGCCTCCGCAAAGGCAGCCAGTCGTTCCGGGGCGATCAGGTCAGCGAAGGACTCTTGCCAGAGGCTGCCCAGGATGGTCGAGGTGTGATTGCACGGGCGGAGGTTTCCCAGCGGATCGAGGGTGTAGTAGGCGCGTTCCGTGCCCACAGCGCAAAACCCAAAGTGCAGGTGCGGGTATGCGTCGTGGTCGATGAGGCAGGGCTGAAGAGCGATCGAGCAAGAGATCGGGAAGCCAAGCTCGGCAGAGGCGGCGTCAGCTACCGCCAGTGCCTGGCGCATCTCCTCGGCCGTGGGCAGCAGTTCGTCCAGATAGGCCCGCCCGCGCCCTCCGGGGTTGAAGCGGTTGAGCATCATGCCCCGCGAGCCAAAGGCAAAGGCCAACCGGATCGCATCGTGCAGGTCGGGGATGTTGACCCGCGTAGCCACAAAGACGGCGACGAACTGCCCCGAGCGATAGCGGATGTGAGACATCGCCGACAGCACCGCGTCGAAAGCGCCTTGGGAACCGGACAGGCGGTCGTGCACCTCGCGGCGGCGGCTGAGCAGGGGAAGCTCAAAGAGCCCGACCCCGCGCCCGAGCAAGTCCGCTACGGTGGCTCCAGTCAGGAGGCGACCGTTGCTGATGATAGTCACCCCCACATCGCACGCACGGAGGAGGTCGAGGATCTGAGGCAGGTCAGGGCGCAGGAGCGGCTCGCCACCGGTCAAGGTGACGTGATCGCAGCGCGTCTCGTCCAGCGCCTTGTTCAGCAGGGCCAGGGCCTGAGCGGCGTCCAGCTCGCCTCGGGGGTAGGCGGAGCGACCCTGTGGGTCGGGATGCCAAACATTGTAGCAGTGCAGGCAGGCGTGGTTGCAGCGCTGGGTGATTTCGTAGATGAGGGTACGCAGACGGGGGCGCGACTCGGTCACCTGGCCCTCTCCGGCAAGCGGCACACGGATCGCCCTTTCGGAGGCAGCGCGACCAGAAAACGGGATGCCCGCGCCCTGCCAGGAGGGAGATGGCAGCCGGCATCACTGAGGTCGAGGACAGGAGCCTCTGTGTCCTCGACCGGGGGCCTTTCACCCTGCCTGCCGGGCGGCTGGTTCACGGCTCCAGCAGCAGCTCGACCAGAAAACGGGCAGCCTCGACATCCTCCGCGCTGGCCTCATATTCGCCAGACTTCCAGAGCTCGGCGATTCGCTCGTCGACGGATCCCTCTGCGCGCCAAATGCCCAACACGGCGATATCGCGGGCGATCGCAGACTGCGCGCGCGCGACAGTCTCCGGGTCGAGGTCCTCGGTGTCCTCGAGCAGCAAGCGCTGCTGTACCATCATCAGGTCCCCGCGGACCGTGGCCTGGTGGAGAGGCGCCTCCACCGGCTCGTAGCAGGTGGCCGCAAAGGAGCGCCAGACGTGGTAGGCTGCCTCCTCAAAGGCTGCCTGCACCTGAGCAGCGACCGGTGCACCCAGCTCCCCAAGGCCAATCAGGTCATCCAACGCGGCGCGATGATCGGAGGACAGGCTGTCCCTGGCATCCTGGCTGTTGGCAGGGTCCTGCTTTGTCTGCTCCGACAGCTCGTCGAGGCTTGCCCAACAGCGACGAACGCGCTCCCGGCCGAGAGCAGCCTGAGCCCGTCTCGTCGTGGCCGGGTCCAGGTCACCGCTCTGGACCGTGCTCGTCAAGACCTGTGCTCGCTGACCCAGCGACGGGTCCAAAGTCGGGGTATCGAGCGGCTCGACGGTGTAGCAGGTGACCTGCGCGGCTCCCGGCCCACTGTAGTCGCGCCCTACGGATGTGCAGCGCGTCACCATCAACGAGCCGAAAGCAATGCCCAGGCGCTTGATAAACTCACGACGCGAGGCGGTCATCGTACGCCTCCTCTCCCCACGCGGGTGGGTCCACGCTTCCCCGGGCGCCTGCCGCCCAGGACCCATACACCCATCATACCTCAAGAGGGACCGTCGTGTCAAGCACCGGCCAGACCTTCTGTAAGCCCGCCTGTGGAGGACAGATAAGCGATTGAGATGGCCAGAGGATAGTTGTACCCCACACCTCACATCCACAAATCGACCCCTGTTCCGGTACTTGTTTTTTGCCCGTTTCGCGATTTTTCCCACGCTCAGCCCTGGGCCCGCGAGGCAACCCAGGAGCCGCAGCGACGTCGCTGCGAGCAGGCGGACCACTCATCGAGTACCTTGCCACGCCAGGGATAGGTCGCCCAGGGTCCGAGAGGGAGCGGAGGGAGGCTCACGGATCCGAGGGAACACGACCCCGCGCACACCACCCGCTCGAGCCGCGGTTTCCGCCTGTGTCCCAGGCGGAAGCCCAGAAGCAGGCAGGGCAGCGCACGCCGCGCTGGACAGGGCGGTCGCTGAGGATCCCTAGCCGTACCAGGACACGACCTCTGCCTGGCCTTCCACGGGCTCCTCGTCCTCACCGTCGTCGCCCATGACGCGGAACTGGCGGCGGCGATCGGGTGGGGGGGGATAGGCATAGGGCGCACCGTACTGTGGCAACTGCTGCGGAACGCCTCCGGGCGCAACGACGATCACCGGAGGACTCGCCTGCCGCCGGTCCTCGTACGGTTCCACGTACTCCTCCTCCTGGCGGCGGGTGACAGCCATCAGCAGCAGCGCCGTGGGTATGCTGGCAGCCACGCCGGCGATGACCCCCACGAGCACAGCCAGGGCATCGCTGCTCATCCGTGTGCCGATCATCACACCCAGCGTGACTACAAAGGCCAGTGCGAGCAGGACGATGACCTGCTTGGTGCTTCCTGCGGACGATCCCTCCACGCTTCTACGCATACCCCGTCTCCTTGTGCGAATGTGCGGCGCGGCGTGCCTCAGCGCGCGGCCTGTGCGGTGATAGAGAGATTGCTGACCAGCCGCTTGGTCGCGTCCGCAACCCGCTTCCCCAAGCGCGGGGAAGAGACGTGCTTGCCGTTGCATAGCTGCATCACAATGCGCCTGATCTCTTGCGGGCCCGCGTAAGATCCCTGGACCCGGACCTGCTCTCCGCGGGCGACAACGATAAAGTCGCCCTTGCCGAGCAGACGCTCGGCCCCGGTACGCGGAAGCCCAGCCGCCACCTTGGCATCCTCAGCGCTGGCGACACTGCCGACCACGCGCACCGGAAAGTTGCTCTTGACGAGCCCGCCGATGACCGCGGCGGTGGGACGCTGCGTGCAGGCGACCAGGTGAATCCCGGCCTCCCTGCCGCGCTGAGCGAGCCGGGTCAGCGGCGCGGCGATCGCGCGCCCGCCGGACATCATCAGGTCTGCCAGTTCGTCGATAAAGACGACGATGCGCGGCGTGTCGCACCCGCACTGGTCTCGGCGCTCCATCTCTTCGGTGAGCCGGCTGAGCACGATGGCGGCCCGGCCATCGTGGGAGACCGGCGGGGTGAGCAGGTGTGGGAGCTGGGCAAGCGGCGCGAATCCTCGCTGCTTGGGGTCGATGAACACCAACTGCACCTGGCGCGGCGCGTTGTACATGGCCAGGGAGAGCGCCATGGTGCGCGCCAGGACGGTCTTGCCGCTGCCCGTGTTCCCGGAGATGAGCACGTGGGCCACGTCCGGGCTGGGAAGGCGCAGCAGAACGGGCACCGCCTCCTCGTCTACCCCCAGCAAGGCGGTGACCGGCGGCACCTCGGTGAGCCGACGGCACAACTGGAGGAACTCCACGCGCCTGGGGTCTTCTCGCGGCACCTCGACCTGGACCCTGCCGCCGCGGCGGAACACGCGGCAACTGGACGCGTTGAGCGACAGGGCCAGCTCCTCGGCAAGGGACTGGATCCGCCGCACGCGCGTCCCTGGTTCGGGCAGCACGTCAAAGCGCACAAAACGCGAGGTGACGGTGCCGCCCGCGACACGGCTGTTCACCTTGTGGGTGGCCAGCGTGGCCTCGATCCGATCGGCCTGGTGCTCTAGACGAATGTGGCGGTTCATTTCTACCCTCACTGCAATCCTGGATTAGAACGTTTGTTCTACTGTCCATTATACCAGAACATGCGTTCTATGTCAAGAGGGAAAAAGCCAAAAAACGAGTGCGCCAGGCATGCTGAGCTGCCTGGCGCAAGAGAGGCGAACGGTGGATAACCGGTCCTAGTTCAGGTGGCGGATGACCATGATCACCTTGCCCTGGATGTCCACGTCTCGCGCGGGGATGAAGATGGGCTCCATAGCGGGGTTGGCCGGCTGCAGGCGCACCCGGTCGCCCTCCAGGTAGAAGCGCTTCAGTGTCGTCTCGTTCCGGTCCCTGAGCAGAGCGGCGACCATATCCCCGTTCTGGGCGTGGTTCTGGTGCCTCATCACGACGATGTCGCCGTCGTTGATGAGGGCGTCGATCATCGAGAGACCGCTTACTTGCAGCGCATAGACGCCCTCTGTGTCGCGCAGCATGCCGCTGGCGATCTCGACCGTCTCGTCCCCGAACAGCGAAAAGTCCGCCGCTCCATCCGGGATCTGGAGGGGCTGTCCGGCAGCGACCCGGCCGACCAGCGGGATCTGCACGACGTTCCTTCCGGGGCGGGCACGCTGTCCGGCACTCTCTTTCAGGCGCAACCCGCGCGACACCCTGGGATCGCGCTCGATCAAGCCCTTCTTTTCCAGGACGTTCAGGTTATAGTTGACGACCGAGGTCGAAGAGATGCCTACCTCGAGCCCGATCTCACGGATGGTAGGCGGGAAGCCGTTCGCACGCGCGAAGCGGCCGATAAAGCCAAGTATGTTTTGCTGCCTCTTTGAGAGCGCCATGTGCAGGTCCTTTCTGAGAACATCTGTTCAGTTGACAGTATTATATCACGAACATGCGTTCTAGTCAAGGGCCAATTCGCACAAACGTTCGAACGCTTGGGCAGAGGAGGAGGGCGAGGAAGCTTGGGGACGCGGTACGGAGAACGCATCAAGGCCCAGAGGACAGCTCTGGGCCTTGACACACAGAATGCAGGAACCTTGTGCTAGGCGGTCTTGTAGCAGGAACCGTTGCGGTGATAGGCTACCCGGCGGCGCTTGCGTGTGCGTGCGCCATCAAACTCTACCAGCCGCACCACGAGCAGTTCGCCCTGGGGGATCGCCTTCCCACAGGCCTCACAGATATGTCCACTGAGTTGGGCGCGATTCGAATCCCGCGTCGCAACGTCCGCGCCCATCTTGCTTGCACGAGCCATCTGAATACCCTCCACACTCTTGAACCAGTCCACATCCGGTCGCCCACCGCTGTGGACGACGAAGCCACAGTATAGCTCAACTCTCTCGGATTGTCAATTCGCGCGCGCGAAAGCGGGCCTCAAAGCGAGCGTTCGCCTGACGGAGCGCGCCCTCGGCGTCGACCCCCAGTTTTCGGGCCAGATTGACCACCTCGAAGAGCAGGTCGCCGAGGATCGCTTCCCGCGTCCCGGGATCGGTCTGCCGGAGCAGGTCGTCGAGGGCGCCCGACGCGCGTGCGCGCAGCTCGTCCACCGCGGCCGACAAGATCCCTGTCCGGTCGACGTGGCGCTGGATCGACTGGGCGCGGGCCAGAGCGGGCATCGCCGGCGAGATGCCCTCCAGCATGGACGGGGCCGCCTCCCGGGCCTCCTTCTCCTGCTGCTTGAGCTCCTCCCAGTTCACCAGGACTTGCTCCACCCCGGCCACGGACAGGCCGGCGAAGACGTGCGGGTGACGGTAGATGATCTTTTCGTTGACTTGGCGCACGACGTCGCTCATCCGGAACTCGCCCGACTCGCTCGCGATCTGGGCCTGCATCAGGACGTGAAGCAGGACGTCACCCAGCTCTTCCTGGAGGGCCTGCAGATCCCCCCGGTCGAGGGCATCCAGGACCTCGTACGCTTCTTCCTGGAACCCCTCGCGCAGCGAGCGGTGCGTCTGCTCCCGGTCCCACGAACATCCATCGGGCGCGCGGAGGCGAGACACGGTGTCCTGGAATGTTTCCACGGCCGCCGGACGGGCCAGGGGCGGCACGTACAACAGCGCAGACCCGGCGCCCAGGTCCACCTGCTCGAGCTGCTCAAGGGCCAGGGCACGCAGCCCCGATGGCCGTCCTCCGGACAGGGCGATCAGGGTGACCGTGTGGGCATCTGGGTATGCCGCCCGCAGGAGCGCGCTGACCCTCTCACACCCCGCGGAGCCCGACAGCGTGCCCAGCAGGGCCGGCCGGTCGGTGCTCAGGTTCGGGTAGTGCCGCTGGAGCAGCGCCTCCACGTCCGCGATCTGCAGTTCTTGGGGAACCTGGCCCAGGGCGGCAAGCGCGGGCCCAACGAGCGAGAACAGGGTCATCGATCGATCCTTTAGAAGAGGCGCGCGATCTCATCCTGGTCGTAGCGCGGGAGAGGACGAGTGCCCTCCGGCGATCGCAGGACGAGCCCGCGCTCGGCGGGCCAGGCACGGGCAATGGGCGCGACGGCGATCCCCGCACGGTGCAGGGCGTCAGACACAGGGCGGACGTCGGCTTCGCACACGGCGATCAGCAGAGAGCCAGAGGCGATCACCCCCAGAGGGTCCAACCCGAAGGCCGCGCACAACTGGCGCGTCTGATCGTAGATGGGAATCGCCTCGGCGTCGACCTCGAACCCCACGCCCGAGGCCGCAGCCAGCTCCCAGAGACCGGTCGCCAGGCCACCCTCCGTCGGGTCGTGCATGGCGTGCACATCGGCAGCCGCCAGGGCGGCACGCGCCTCGGGCACGACACTGATCCCCGGATCTCGCAGGAATGCCCGGCAGCGCTCGAGATAGGGGCGGGAGAAGCTACGGGCCAGGACCCCCTCCTTTTCGCGGGCGATGATCGCTGTGGCCTCGACGGCGACCCCCTTGGTGAGCAAGATGACGTCTCCGACGCGGACGCCGCTGCTCCGAATGAGGCGACCGGGCACGATCTCGCCCAGCATCACGCCGACCACGATCGGCCTGTCCAGGTCGTAGGTGACCTCGGTGTGCCCCCCGCAGGGCACGACGCCCAGCGAGCGGCAGGCGGCGGCGATCTGGCCCATGATGCGCTCCACCGCGGCCATGTCCGTCCTGCCTTCGGGCAGCAGCAGGGAGGAGAGGAACCAGCGCGGGACGCCGCCGGCAGCGGCGATGTCGTTGGCGTTGACGTGGACCGCGTACCAGCCGATCTCGTCCGAGGCAAAGGTGATGGGATCGGTCTTGGCAACCAGCCAGCGATCCCCCATGTCGATCACCGCGGCATCCTCGCCGACGCCCGGACGGACGAGCACCCGGTCATCGGGCAGGGAGAAGGTGTGCTTGCCAAGGAGCCTGGCGAGGTCCTCTGGAGACAGTTTGCCGAGGGGAAGCGATCCCTTCACAAGACCCCCTGGTACCACGGGTAACCGATCCGCTAGGCGATGCTGCCGAGGATGAGGATCAGCACGCGCTCGATGACCCAGAGCAGCACGATGGCGACCATCGGCGAGAGATCCCAGGCGGCGCCGCCGCTCCGGACGGGCGGAAGGCGACGCCGGATGGCCGCCAACACGGGCTCGGTGATCCGCCTCAGGAAGAGGACGACACTGTGGTAGGGGCCCAGGATCATCTCCAGGAAGACGCGCCCGACCAGGGCCAGGCTGTAGACGCTGAACAGGATGCGCAGCACGCTGATTGCAAGAACCATGTCCTCTCCTTCACATGCGGGGTCCGAACAGGGCCCGTCCAATGCGGACGATTGTGGCCCCTTCCTCGACGGCGACCTCAAAGTCATCCGTCATGCCCATCGAGAGGTGCCGCAAATCGACCTGGGGAAAGCGGGCCCTGAAGTCGTCTCGCAGGGCACGCAGTCCGCCAAAGACGGGACGGACCTCCTCGGGGTCCTGGGCGATAAAGGCGACGGTCATCAATCCCTGCAGGCACAGGTGGCGCAGGCCGGCGATCTCGGCGACCGCCGCCTCCAGGGCCGGCCGGTCGGAGAGAGGAAAGCCGTACTTGGTCCCCTCTCCGGAGACGTTGACCTCGATCAGGACCGCCAGGGGGGCGTCCCGCTCCCCGGCGAGGGCATCGAGCTTGCGCGCCAGGCGGACGCTGTCCACGGACTGGATCATATCGAACAGGCCGGCGGCCTGACGGGCCTTGCGGCTCTGCAGGTGGCCGACCATGTGCCAGCTCACGCCGGGGAGGCGCAGTTGGGGGATCTTGTGCTCCGCCTCTTCGACGCGGTTCTCTCCCAGGTGGCGCACGCCGGCACGAACCGCCGCCTCGACCTCGGCCGGCGAACGAGTCTTGGTCACCGCGACCAAAGTGACCGCGGACGGGTCGCGCCCCCCACGTCGGGCAGCAGCGGCGATGCGCGCCTGGACCGCCGCCACATTCGCTGAGATCGTGTCCTGCATCGCCTGCCTCACTTTTCCAGCCCGATCAGCACGGCGTGGCGTCCTGTCCGTCCTCGCTCAGCGCGGTGAGAGTACCACTCCTTTGTGTGACACGCCGTGCAGACCCGGGCCACGTGCACCTGGCGCACACCCACCCGGGCGAGCTGGAGACGGGCCGCCGACCAGAGGTCGAGGTGCCAACGCCCGTTCGCCCGGGGAGACAGGAGGCTCGGGGCAGCGGGAAACGCTTGCCCGATGGCCTCAGCCACGTCCTCCCCCACCTCATAGCAGCAGGGGCCGATGGCGGGTCCGACCCCGGCGATGAGGTCGGCGGGGCGGCACCCATAGGCGTCGCGCATGGCCTCCACCGTTTTCCGGGCGACACCGGCGGCGATGCCGCGCCAGCCCCCGTGGGCCAGCCCGACGACGCGGCGCACGGGGTCGTGCAGGAGGACGGGCGTGCAGTCGGCAAAGCGGAGCATCAACCACAGGCCGGGCGCCGCGGTGATCAGGGCGTCGGTGCCGGGCCGCGCGGTCCCCCGGTCCCGCTCGTCTACGACGCCGACCTCGGCGCCGTGCACCTGGACGCAGGAGACGAGGTCCTCCACGTCCAGACCGAGGGCCTGGCAGGTGAGGCGGTGGTTGGCCTCCACCGCCGCCGGATCGTCGCCGACGGAACCTCCCGTGTTCAAGCTCGCCCAGGGAGGCCGGCTGTGCCCGCCCAGGCGGGTGAACATGCCGTGCACGGTCCCCGGGATCAGGGCCTCGAATTGGTAGTATGCCAGGGAGCGGAATGTCACGCGCTGCATCGGAGCTGTCCTCCCTCACAGGGATGCAAGTGTAGCACAAAGCAGGGAGAAAGACAAGCCAACCCCAAACTTTGACAGGCGGCGCATGGTGTGATATGCTTGGGAAACTGTCCACAGATGACGCAGAAGTGGGTCCACAGATTACGCAGATTGCGCAGGTTAGGGGAACCTGTCCACAGATTACGCAGATTGCGCAGGTTAGGGGAACCTGTCCACAGATTGCGCAGAGGACGCAGATTGTGGGGAGCCTGCGGATGATGGCGTTTGCTGCATTGGGCGAGTTCCATCTGGTTTCCTTATGAGCAGCGGCTAGCATCAGGTTTGAACGGCACTTTAACAATTGCATAACTGGAATTGTGATTCTCTGGCCACGTAGATACGGAGCAATCGCCCGTCCCGCCAATACACTTGGGCTGCATTGAAGTGACGACAAGTCTCTTCCATAGCCTGCTGATGTTCCGAATAACGGTAAGGATCAAGCACGACCTCGATCTCGGATTCACCCCATTTGACCCGGCCTGGTTTGCGATAGATCAACTTGATCGCCGTATCCAACTCAAGGCGTTGCCATGCCGGTGCAAAGTAATGGTTTCGCGCCCAGTCGTGCAGGCTGGTCAACAGGACTTGCATATCGAGCACAACCTGATCCTTCTCCAAGCTCCGTTCTCTGCACAGGCTTTCGGTATCGATTTCGTCGCGAGCTGCCTGGCGTTTTGACAATTCTTGACGCAACTCACTGCGGCGAGTAAGACGGCGTGCCATTGCCTGTAGCAGACGATGACGCTGCCGCTGGAAGTCAACCGTCAAGTCATCCAACCGCCGTTGTCGACTGAGCAGGCCTTTTCGAGAGCGGAGGATGGCTCGTCCTTCCTGCTGACGGTGGGCGAGTTCGATCTTCTTGGCTTCGATTTCCTTGGACAACACCTTTTGCTGCTGGTGATAAGCTTTACGCCGACCGGTCAGTTTACGCCACAAGTTAGCGAGGGCTTCCTGCTCTTGGTTCAGCAGGCGTTCACTGACCTCAACTTTCTCCTGCGCTTCTTCCCAACGCCGCTTTTGAGTACGATTGGGTACTTCGCAGTAGCTGTAGCCAAAGTTGGCGTTGAGATTCGCGCCACTGATCATCTGACGGATCACCCCCTCCTGGCAGTGCCAGCGCTGGCGAAAGCGAACGGGAATGGCTTCGGCTGACAAGCTTTCCAGGTTGCATCCGACGTAGATGCGTGTGGGGTCGCTGTCCTCTAGTCGGCGCATCAATACCAACCGTCGGTGATCCTCTTGAGCCTTGTGCGGGTCGCTCCACCGGGCATTCACGGCCTCGTGTGCTGGGTCTCCCTGTACCGGCTCCCACTTGCCCAACAACTCGAAGGCATCC
>JADHXD010000210.1 GCA_016783145.1 Anaerolineae bacterium | reverse complement strand
CTCCGGGTTGGAGAGAAAGCCAAGGAAGAACAGGTCCTCCGGCGTCGTCGCATTGACGACGACGTAGGGCAGCATCGCCATCAGGACCAGCACCACGGACCAGATCCCCGCCCAACGCCACTCAGCTTGCTTGATGGTCAGCATATCCCCTCACATCGCAAAAGCACTATTTTCATTCTACCATATTTCGAGCATTTGACAAGCCAACGCCACACCTCAGACATTTTGGTGGCCCTTTTGTCGGGACCGCAAGCCCCCCCGTCCGGGCCAGCCTGCACCTGGGGGCCAGTCCAGGTGGGACGGGGCGCTGCTGTAGAGGGTGAAAGCGCCCCCCTTTAGAATGCCTGGCCCCCTCCTCTCTCTTGACATTTGCCCGACTTGTGCTATAATCTGCGCCGTGGACGAGCAAACCGAAGGGACGATACCCCACAGGAGAGCGCGTTTCTCCGTGCTGTGGGTTCTATTTGCCGTGACGGTGCTCCTGGGCGCGGTGCTGCGCTTCTATAGGCTTGGCACCCTCCCGCCGGGTCTCTATCACGACGAAGCCTTTAACGGCATGGATGCATGGCGCGTCCTGGAGGGGGAGCGTCCCATCTTTTTTGAGGCGAATAACGGCCGCGAGCCGCTTTTCTTGTATGGTATGGCCGCGGCCCTGGCCTTGCTCGGGCGAACGCCTTACGCCGTGCGCGTCACAGCGGCTGTACTGGGCACGCTCACCGTTCCGGCGACCTTTTTGATGGCGCGCGCGCTGTTCGGCGCGCGCGTGGGTTTGTGGAGTGCACTGCTGATCGCCGTCGCTCCGTGGCCCATCAATCTCAGTCGCATCGGGTTGAGGGCAGTGAGTATGCCCCTGGTCACGGCCCTGGGCTTGTGGTTCTGGTGGGCAGGACGTCGCCAGGTGAGATGGCGACGGATCGTGGGATGGGTGCTGGGGGGTACGCTCCTGGGCCTGAGCTTGTACACGTATACTGCCGCCCGACTTGTCCTCGTGGCCGTGGCTGGCTTTGTTCTTTTCCAAGTGTGGGTGAGCCGAGAGCGCATGGGGCGCTGGGAGGTGCTCTGTCTTGCTCTGGCTGCCCTGGTGGCGATGATGCCGCTGACCGCGTACTGGATCACGCACCCCGGGAGTTCCCTGGGTCGTTCGTCACAGGTCTCGATCTTGAACCCAGAGATCAACCACGGCGACCTATTCGGCCTGCTGACCCGAAACGTGATCCGGGCAGCCGGTCTGTTCACCTTCCGCGGCGACTCGATTCCGCGCCACAACGTCCCTCTGCGTCCCCTCTTTGACCCCCTGACCTCAGCCTTCTTTCTGTTGGGGGGATTGCTTTCTGTGGGGAGAGCAAGAAGGGACGGGGCATCTGCGTTGGCCCTGATCTGGACAGGGGTTATGCTGCTCCCCACGATCCTGGCAGAGGACTGCCCGCACTTTCTGCGAGCCGTGGGCGTGCTGCCGATGGCAGCCGTCTACCCGGCGTTGGGGCTAGAGTGGGCGAGCCAACGCCTGGCCCAACGCGGTCCTGCCTGGGCCAGCAAGACGATGATTGGGGTCGTCTTGGCGGTCGCGTCCCTGTGGGGCAGCTACGACTACTTGAGCCGACACGGAGGCACGCCGGACCTCGCCTACCCGTTTGAAGCCGAGCTGGTGCAGGAAGCGGTCGAGATCAATCGATTCCTGGGCACGGGGTGGCAGGGACAGGGCATCCAGGAGCCAGAAGGGACACCGATCCCCAGCAGGCACGTCTACCTGGCGCCAAGGGCCTGGGAGGACCGGCTGACGGTGAATTTCCTGGTCGCATCGCCGGAGCGGATCTCGATCTTGGGACGGGACCCGGTAGAGCAGGTAGACGAGGTCCTGGTCCTGGCCTGGCCGCACGAGGAGTTGAGCGCCGTGCGCGAGGTTCTCCCACACCCCGCACGCATCGAGGCCTGGCCCGGACCTCTGGAGCGTGGGGACCTCGATGCGGAGCCGCGGCTACTGTACGTCGCTTATCGGGCCACAAGGCTGGACGACGCTCCGGTCGTCGCAGCGCGCTTTGAGGACGAGATCGAACTGCTGGGCTGGGACATGGAGCCTGCAGAGGGCGAGCGGACGCGGCTGCGGCTGCGGTGGCGAGCGGTACAGCCTCTGTCCACGGCGTACACGGTGTTTGTCCACCTGGTGCGCGATGGTCAGATGATCGCTCAGGATGACGGGGCGCCCGGCGGGGGGTACTATCCCACAACCTGGTGGACCCCTGGAGATGAGATAGTCGATACCCACACTCTCGATGCGGTCTACGACCCAGATCGAGAGCAAGTGATCGTTGGCTGGTATGAGCTGACCTTAATGCGACACCTGCGGGTGTTGGGAGACGGAGGAAAGCCGGGTGCGGACCGGTTTGAGCTAAAGTGATGCACGTCGTCCGGCAACGACGTGCGCTGAGCGAAACCGGCCCTGGCTGAACCTCTACAGAGGAGGAAATCGATGCGAGTTCTACGTATATTGGCTTTGGTGGTAGTGGTTGCTGTTGTCTTGACCGCTGTCCTCATCCCATCCACTCAGGCTGCACCTCTGGCACAGGATAACCTGGTCAGGAATCCCAGTTTTGAGGGGACCTACAAGCAGTATGCACACTTTATGACCGCAATCATGGCGCCAGAGTGGCTGCCGTGGTGGAAGCAGCAGGGCGGCGACGACCCGGCATGGAAGAACCGGATGCCCGAATTCAAGCCGTCTGCTCCGTACCAGAATCGGATTCACTCCGGAAGCAATGCACAGCAGTTGTTCTCCTTCCACGGCACGCACATCGGGGGCGTCTATCAGCAGATCGGGGGAATCGTTCCCGGCACCAGGCTCAAACTCAGCATCTGGGGTCAAGCGTGGGCTGGCGATGGGAGTGATGCGAACAAATCCTCGGGTGGAGGCCCGATGCACACGCGCGTCGGGATAGACCCCAAGGGGGGAACCGATCCCTATTCCCCGGCCATCGTCTGGTCTGCTGAGCAGAACCCGCTCGATGCATGGGTGCAGCACGTCGTCGAGGCTACCGCGGCCCAGGGCACGGTCACCGTCTTTACCTGGTCGGCACCTGACTACCCGAGCAAGCACAACGACGTGTACTGGGATGACGCTTCGCTGAACGTCGTCGCACTTCCGGTGCCTCCGACGAACACCCCCAGGCCCTATGTGCCGCCACCCACTCGCGTGCCGTCGACGATCACGCCAACGCCGACCGTCACCTCGGCGCCAACCGAGACGCCCACGCCAACACCGGTGAACACGCCGACGCCAACGGTCACGCCGACGCCAACCCATACACCGACGCCGGTAGCCGGTTCGATCTGCGTGCTCGCGTTCGATGACCGCAATGGCGACCGCTTCCGCAACCCGGGCGAGCCACTGCTCCCCTACGCAGTGTTCACGCTGTCGGATGCACATCACGTCGTAGGCACCTACTCTACCAATGGCTTGAGCGAACCGTTCTGCTTTGTCGGCCTGGAATCCGACGTATACTTTATCTCAGAGATGAACCCGCCAGGATACGAGTCGACGACGCACGACAGTTGGGGGATCTCGCTGCATGGGGGAGCGATGATCAATGTCGAGTTTGGCAACCAGGCTCAGCGGGAGCCAACGCCCACGCCGACCATGATGCCGTCTCCTACCCCTACCCGAGTCGCCCTGCTGTCTGTCGTGGGCAACTCGGTATATACGTACAGCGGGATCATTATCATCGTCCTGGCACTGGGTGTGTTGATCGCCTTTAACACCGCGCGCCGTGACTAGACCCTGTCCCGAGCCAAGATCTCGCTCTCGGGACCGGGCTGTGCAAAGTCGCTCGACGCGGTCATCGCAGGTCTCTGACCGCACGTAGGCCCGTGGGACCACGCCGTCAGGTGTCCGCGTGGCTGGCTGGGGCTCGGCGACGGCGGCGGTTCCTATGTAGAGGCTCTTCCAGGGAGAGATATGAGGATCTGGAGACTGTGGAGCGTCAGGTGTCTATGCCTGACGCTCCTTTGCCTTCTCTTTGTCATCTATCCCCTGCTTGCCGGGCAGGGCCCCGTCCATACGCGCGGCGGCGGAGACAGCCCGTTTCTCTTTGTCCGGCTGGAGCAACTGGTCGCCGGGCTCAGGGCAGGAGCCTTCCCTGTGCGCTGGATGCCCGATGCAGCCTATGGGCTGGGGTATCCCTTTTTCGACTTTTACGCGGCGCTGCCCTACTATGTCGCCGCCTTGTTCCGGTTCCTCGGCTGGGGGCCGATCCTCTCCCTGCAAGCCACACAGGTTCTCGGCGTTTTGCTGGCGGCAGGGTCGATGTTCCTCCTGGCTCGAGACCTATTCCGCCATCCTGCCTCGGCGGCTCTGGCTGCAGTTGCCTACACCTGCGCCCCCTTTCACCTGGTCAACGTCTACGTTCGCGGCGACTCACTGTCCGAATTCTACGCCTTTGTCTTTTACCCCCTGGTCTTCTGGGCACTGCGCCGTCTGCGGGCCGACCCTTCGCCCTCCCGGACAGCCTGGCTGGCCCTGAGCTATGGCGGTTTGCTGCTTTCGCACAACCTGTCGGCCTTGATCCTGAGCCCGTTTGTCGCCGCCTACGCGCTCTATCTGCTGTGGCCTGCTCCGCAGCCGGCGCCAGGCACGCCCTCACCCCCTCACCCTGCGCTGTGGCAGCGGGTTGACTGGCGGGCCTTGTGGCGGATCGCCTGCGGTGGAGCGTTGGGGCTTGCCCTGTCCGCCAGTCTGTACCAGGCTGTCCTGTTTGACCTGGACCATGTGTGGATGGGCGTCAAAGACATCCAGACCAGCGGTTTTTTTCACTATTCGTCCCAGTTTCGCGGGCGTGACCTGATCCAGCCAGCACTGCTCTTTGACTATGAGATATCCGGCCCGACGCCGTTTGCCATGGGTGCCGTCCAGGCGGCCGTGATCTCCACGGGGCTGATCGCCTTGCTCGTAGATCTTTTGAGACACAGGCGGAAGAGAACGACGGGTGCTCGCTCATCGGCCGCGTTCTGGGTGGCGGGTTTCGCCCTGAGCACAGTGATGATCACGCCGCTCTCGCGGTTCCTGTGGGATCGGTTCCCCTTGCTGCCCATCATCCAGTTCCCGTGGCGCTTTCTGTCCGTGCAGGCGTTCTTTGGCGCGCTGATCGTCGGCGAACTGGCAGAGCGGCTGCCGAGGCCCTGGTGGGTGGCGACGATCGGAAGCGCGCTGCTGACGATCGCCGCTGTGGGCAACCTGCGTCCTGAATACCTGCCGATCGACGAGTTGGACGTGACACCGGAGCGGCTGGCCCTGTTTGAGTCATTCACAACCAACATCGGAACGACCATCCGGGGAGAGTACCTGCCCGCGTCCGTGGAGCCGAGGCCGTGGGCCTCGGCAGCAAGCCTGGACCGCGGGCGCAGCCCGCCGCCCGCAGCGCTGGAGGGACAGGTCACAGAGGTGACATTGCTGGGGCGCAGCGCCCGATCCGAGCGCTGGCGGGTGAACGTAGCCTCCGATCAGGCCCACCTCGTGTTTTACACGCTCTACTTTCCCGGCTGGCGGGCCGATCGCGTCACCGGAGAGCGATCGGAACGACTGGCGATCGAGCCTCTGCCCAACAGCGGCCTCGTCTCGCTGCGCCTTTCACAGGGCCAGCACACGATCTCCCTGCGCTTTGTCCGCACGCCGGAGCGCTGGATCGCCGACCTGATCTCTCTGGCAGCCGGGCTAACCATCGGAGCGTCCTTTGTGCTCGAGCGGGGTCCGCTCCGCGGCACCCGGTGGAAGCGCGTCGTGGCCGCGGCTGGCGGATTCGGGGTGCTGCTCGGTGTGCTCTTCTTGCTGGGCGGCATGCTTTCGGCCCGAGGTAGCACATCCACTGCTGACCCGCTCAGCATGGACTTTGATCGCATGCCCTTCCTTCACCACAACCCGGACGGCATCGACTTTGACGGACGAGCCCGGCTGCTGGCCTACCAGTACGAGGAGACTGTGAGCGGGGGCAGCGCGCTGACGGTCACGCTCAGGTGGATGGACGGCGCGGATCTGATCGCCGACCTTCGCCTGGTCTCGCCGGCTGACCCCCACCCCGATCTAGCGCCTGCACCAGCGCCCCTGTCCGAGGCCCGCACGCCCATCGAGGGGACCACGACCCGGCACGTGCTCCCCATCCCCCCAGACGCAGCGAGCGGCATGTACTATCTTGCCCTGCGCGTATTCGACGGTCCAGAGGCCGTGCACGCCGTCAACGAACGGGGAGACACGCTGGGCACGACATACCTCCGCCCGGTGTGGGTGGCGAACCCGCGTCCGGCCCAGGAGGCAGATCCCATCCTGGCGCGGTTCGGGGACCGGATCCTCCTGCGAGATGACGTGCAGGTCCGCGAGAAGGGTGGACACTGGGAGGTCAAGCTGACCTGGCAAGCTGCGGCACCCATCCCAGCGAACTATACCTGCTCGCTGAACATGCTTGACGCCGGCGGCCATCTCTTGGCACAGCGCGACCTGGAGGGTGGTCCAGGACACGGCTTTTGGCCTACCTCAGCATGGCCCACAGGAGAGTGGCTGACCGACCGTTTGCGGCTCCCGGTGCCGCCCGATGTTGAGGCGAAAAGCGCGGCCGCGCTCCACATCGTGCTCTACGACCGCTCTTTGCCCGGCCTTCCGGCGGCAGGGTCGGTGGTCGTTCCCTTGACCGAACGCGCGCACATCAACCAAGTGCCAGAAGCGGCGCACCAGGTCGGGGCTGACTTTGGGAGCCAGGTGCGCCTGCTGGGGTATGACCTAGCTCAGGATGCCAGCGCGCTGCGCCTTACGCTCCACTGGCAGTCCCTGCGTCCGATGCCGGACGACTATACGGTCTTTGTCCATCTGTTCGATCCAGAGAGCGAGGCAATCGCCGTCCAGTTCGATGCACGACCTCTGCAAGGGACGTATCCCACGAACTGGTGGCGGACCGGTGAGGTCGTCAGCGATGAGGTCGCGCTCCCGCTGACAGAGGTGACAACGGGCCGCTACATGCTGGCGGTGGGGCTGTACGAT
>JADHXD010000060.1 GCA_016783145.1 Anaerolineae bacterium | reverse complement strand
TCACAAAGACAGAACTTAACATAACCGCAGGCAAGCAAAACCTGTTGGCATCTGTTCACACTGCTTGTCGCCGATCCGGTGATGGACTCGAATCTATGGAAATGTCAAAGTGCTACTTGACTTTCTACCGCATGTCTTGCGGCCTTGTCACGGGAGAGGGTGGGACCTCTTCTCCCTCCCCTGCGGTCTGCCGCGGGGTCGCGAAGCAGTCGGGGAGCGGGCTCTTCCCCCTCCCCTGCGGTCTGCCGCGGGGGAGGGTCGGGGTGGGGGCCCTTCCTCCTTGGCCTGGCGCGACCCTGTTGGGGTGGGGGCTCTTCTCCCTCCCCTGCCGTGCCGGGTCGCGAAGCATCCCGCCGTTGGTAGCGGGGTCGCGAAGCATCCCGCCGTTGGTAGCGGGGTCGCGCAGCAGTTGGGGCGGGGGCTCTTCCCCCTCCCCTGCGGTCTGCCGCGGGGGAGGGAGGGGTGGGGGCCTCATCCGTAGTCAACCTGAGGAAAATGTCCTCCAGGCTCATCCCCCCCGTCCGCAGCTCCAGCAGATCCCATCCCCGCTCGACGACGGCACGGGCCAGCTGTGGGCGTTTGTCCGTGCTCGGCGCGCAGATGACGTGGTAGCTGCCTTCGCCCTGGGGCTGCACCTCGACCACGCCCTCTACCTCGCTGAGGACGGCATGCGCGTCCGCGGGCGCGCTCCCGATCCGCACGTGGACGTATTCCGCGCCCTGCAGCCTGGCGATCAGGTCCTCTGGCCTTCCTTCCGCCGCGATCCTGCCATTGTGGATGATCAGCACCCGGCTGCAGGTCTGGCTGACCTCGGGCAAGATGTGCGTGCTCAAGATGACCGTATGCTCGGCGCCCAACTCTCGGATCAGCTCGCGCACCTCGATGATCTGCTTGGGGTCCAGGCCGATGGTCGGCTCGTCGAGGATCAGCACCTCCGGATCGTGCAGGATGGCCTGGGCCAGGCCCACCCTCTGTCTAAGCCCTTTCGAGAGCTTGCCGATCAGCGAGTCCGCGCGGTCCTCGATGTGACACGCCTCCATGGCCCGCCAGATCGCCTTTCTGCGCTCCGGCACGCGGCGTAAGCTGGCCATATAGTCCAGGTAAGCGCGCACGCTCATTTCACCGTACAGGGGGACTGACTCCGGCAGGTACCCGATCCGCTTCCGGACCGCCAGCGAGTCCTCGAACACGTCGAACCCGGCGACGCGCGCCCGGCCCTCGCTGGGCGGCATATAACCGGTCAGGATGCGCATCGTGGTCGTCTTGCCTGCGCCGTTGGGGCCCAGAAAGCCCACCACCTCGCCTCTGTCCACGTGAAAGGTCACGTCGTCCAATGCCCGGAACGTGCCATAGTCCTTGCACAGATGTTCCACGTCGATCATAAGAAATGCTCCTCAGACCCTGGGGATTGCTTGTCTCACAAGGTCTCTCGCGACTCCATTCTGAGACCTGCTATGATACTATCTACGTCGCGGTTTTGTCAAGTTCACGCTCCTTTTGACAATGGGGCGCTTCTGTGCTAAACTGGCCTGTACTTGGCTGCTCCTTCATATCTTTACGCCTTATCCCAGTATTCATCGAGACCCATTCAGAACACAGAGTTTTGCGTTGTCCCTGAAGAGGTGCTAGAAGGGAGGTGCGTAGGAACACTCTGGTCTATGTGGTACGGATTTCGACCTCGTATTTGACCTGTCCGAAGGAGGAAAGAATGTCAAAGCGAAAGTGGAGTACTATTTCGGCAATCGTCGTCGTCCTGGTTGTCGCCCTCGCCGGGGGCTGCGCGCCCAAGGGCAAGGGTGGCGGTGGCGGGACCTTTATCGTGGGCCGCGGCGGTGACTCTGTAAGCCTGGACCTGGCCACGGTGACCGACGGGGAGTCGTGGCGGGTCGGGCTCACGATCCTGGACACGCTGGTCAAGCTGGACGGCATCCCCATCAAGCCTATTCCATGGCTGGCCGAGTCCTGGGAGAGCCCCGACGGCAAGACCTGGACCTTCAAGCTGCGCGAGGGCGCCAAGTTCCACGACGGAACGCCGTGCGACGCCGAGGCGGTCAAGTGGAACGTTGACCGCTGGCGCGACGAGAGCAACGAGTGGCGCTTTGGCCGCTCGTTCGAGTACTATACGGCTGAGTTCGGCGAGGACTATGCCATCGTCGACACCAAGGCCATCGACAAGACGACCTTCCAGCTCACCCTGGCCAATCCCTCTGCTGTGCTGCTCTACAAGCTCCCCTTGGGCGCGTTTGGCATCGCCAGCCCCAAGGCGATCCAGGAGCAGGGCGACAAGTACGGCACCCCGGCGGGCACCGCCGTGGGCTCCGGCCCCTTCAAGTTCGTGGAGTGGGTGCCTGACGACAAGATCGTCGTCGAGCGTTTCGAGGACTGGTGGGGCGAGGGACCCAAGCTGGACCGCGTCATCTTCCGCTCCATCCCCGACAACTCGGCGCGTCTGGCCGAGTTCATCGCCGGGGGGGTGCACCAGGCAGACCTGGCGCAGACCGACCACGCGGCAGCCGAGGCCGATCCGAACATCCAGTCCTATGACTTTGCCTCAACGGGCGTCGGCTACATCTCCTTCCAGCAGTGCACTGAGCCCTTTGATGACATCAAGGTCCGCCAGGCTATCGCCCACGCCATCAATCGCCAGGCCCTGATCGACGCCTTTTACACCGAGCGGGACGTCCTGGCCGAGGGCTTCCAGCCGCCGGCGATCATGGGTCACAACCCCGATCTGCCCGCCATCGACTACGATCCGGAGAAGGCCAAGGCGCTTCTCACCGAGGCCGGCTTCCCTGACGGGTTCAAGACCGAGTTCTGGTACATCCCCGTCATTCGCGGCTACTTCCCCGACTCCAAGGCTATCGGCGAGGCAATCGGCGTCGATTTGGCCAAGGTGGGGATCGAGGTCGAGCTCAAGACCGAGGACTGGGGCGCTTACCTCGAGCACCGCAATGAGGGCAAGTTCCCCATGTGGATGCTGGGCTGGGGTTCGGACAACGGCGACCCCGACAACTTTATCGGCTGGCACTTTATCCACCCCACGGGCGAGCCCAAGGCTGAGGACTGCTACGACAACGATGAGTTGAACCAGCTCCTGATCGACGGCGCGCGAGAGCCCGATACGGCCAAGCGCGAGCAGATGTACCAGCGGGGTGAGCAGATCGTCCATGACGATATGCCGCGCCTGCCCATCGTCTGGCCCGCCGGGCGCACGTTCTTGCGCAAGAATGTCATGGGCTACGAGCCGATCCCCTTCAGGTACCAGTGGCACTTGTACTCGATCGAGGAAGAGTAGTTCGCGCCATGACCTGCCCTTCCTTCAGTAGGAGAGGGTAGCGAGCGTCTGTTGAGAGAAACTGCAGGGTGCCAGGCAACTGTGGCGCGACCGCGTGCCTGGCACCCCTGCTCTTTTCGTACAGGGCCATCGTAGGTCAGACCACAGGCTTGTCTTGCCAAACCGCAAGCGAGCCTCCTGTGTTGTGAAGCGTTCTCGGAGTGTGGATATTGACCGCATACATCGTCCGGCGCATCCTGGGCTTGATTCCCGTCCTCTTTGGGGTCACGGTGATCGTCTTCCTCCTGATCCGCCTCATCCCGGGTGACCCGGCGATCACCATGCTGGGCGATCGAGCCAGCGTGGAGTCCATCGAGCGCGTTCGCGAGCAGTTGGGGCTCAATGACCCGCTGCACATCCAGTTCCTCAAGTACATGGGCCAGTTGGCACGCGGCGACCTGGGGCAGTCGATCATCAACCGCACGGACGTCACATTTGAGCTGGCTTACCGCCTGCCGGCGACCATCGAGATGATCGTCGGGTCGCTGATTTTCGGTGTGACGGTGGGCATCAGCGTTGGCGTGATCTCGGCCATCCGGCGCAATTCCTGGTTCGACGTCGTGGGCATGATCGGCGCGCTGCTCGGCGTCTCTATGCCCATTTTCTGGCTGGCCCTGATCCTCATCTATGCCCTATCCGTGGATCACGCTATCCTGCCCCCGAGCGGTCGCATCGACGTGATGATCTATGTCCAGCGCAGGACGGGGTTCATCTTGGTCGATACCTTGCTGATGGGCGACTTTGGGGCCTTTGTGAACGCACTCTGGCACATGATCATGCCCAGTTTTGTGCTCAGCACGGTGATCATGCCCGGACTGGCGCGCATAACCCGGGCCAGCATGCTCGAGGTCCTGCGCCAGGACTATGTGCGCACGGCCTGGGCCAAGGGGGCCTCCGAGCGCATCGTGGTCATCCGCCACGCGCTGAGCAATGCCCTGCTGCCGATCGTCACCGTGATCGGCGGCTGGCTGGCAGGCCTGATGGGAGGGGCGATCCTGACCGAGACGGTTTTTTCGTGGCCCGGCATGGGCTTGTGGGCTTACCGGGGGATCCAGGGTCGTGACTACCCCATCGTCCAGGCCAGCGTCTTGGTCAGCGCGACGATTTACGTCTTTGTCAACCTGGCGGTCGACATCCTCTACGCCTTCATCGACCCTCGGATCCGGTATGACTAGGAAGCCACCAAGACAAGCTGTGTCACCACGGCGACACAGAGTCCGCGGAGAACACGCTGGCGATAGCCCTGCGCTGTGCGCCAGCGCCCTTCCACTCTCCGCGTCCTCGGTGCCTCCGTGGTGGAACGACTTTTCGGGCCGGACCATCCGTTTCCACCAAGGAGAGCGACACCTGTGACAGAATCCACCCTATTGGACGGTTTCCAGAAAAAGCCCCGCAGCCTGTGGAGCGACGCCTGGCGGCGGATGCGCTATGGCATTACCTCCCGCATCGGCATGGTCATCGTCAGCATTGTCCTCCTCGTCGCCATTGTGACCCCGATCGTCGACCCGTACAATCCCAAGATCGACTCTGATCTGGAGAACTCGCGACAGCCCCCCTCCTGGGAGCACATCATGGGCACCGATAACCTGGGGCGGGACATTTTCAGGCGCATCCTGCACGGCGCGCGCCTGTCGGTGAGCGTGGGGGTGGTCGCTGTACTGATCTCGGGGATTGGGGGGACGTTCCTGGGGCTGGTAAGCGGTTACTTTGGCGGCACGACGGACATGGTGATCATGCGCTTCATGGACATCTTGATGGCCTTTCCGGGGATGCTGCTCGCCATCGCCATTGTCGCCGCGCGTGGTACGGGGTTGTTCAATACGATCATCGCCCTGAGTGTGGTGGGCGTCAGCGGCTACGCGCGCCTGGTGCGCTCTATGGTCCTTTCCCTCCGCGAGCGCGAATACGTCGATGCCGCGCGTATGGTCGGTGTGCGCGATCCGCGCATCATCTTCCGCCACATCCTGCCCAACAGCCTGGCCCCGATCATCATCTCCGCAACCATGGGCATCGGCGGGCGGATCCTCACCGCCGCCGCCCTGAGCTTCCTGGGCCTGGGAGCCCAGCCTCCCACGCCAGAGTGGGGGGTGATGATCAGCGACGGCCGGCCTTTCCTGCGCACGATGCCGCACATGGTCTTCTTCCCCGGCATGGCCATCATGTTCACCGTGCTGGGGTTCAGCTTGCTCGGAGACGGCCTGCGCGACGCCCTCGATCCCCAAATGCGCGAATAGCGTCAGCCGTTGAGGCTCCGTAGACCCCAAGGGCTCGTAGTTCTGCACTGGTCAAAAGAGGTCGCCACGTGGAGGCCTCTTTTCGTGATCAGGGATTTTGGACCTGGCACCCACGTGTCGTGGCCCTCGTAGTTACGGCTTCAGCCGTGTCTTACGCCCTCGTAGTTACGGCTTCAGCCGTGTCGTGGCCTTCGCAGCTACAGCTTCAGCCGTGTCGTGGCCTTCGCAGTTACAGCTTCAGCCGTGTCTTACGCCCTCGCAGCTACAGCTTCAGCCGTGTCTTACGCCCTCGCAGCTACGGCTTCAGCCATGTCGTACGCCCTCGCAGCTACAGCTTCAGCCGTGTCGTGGCCCTCGTAGTTACGGCTTCAGCCGTGTCGTGGCCCTCGTAGTTACGGCTTCAGCCGTCCCGATACCGTCGACCGATCATTGAGTGCTGCGCATATCTGTGCTATAATGCGCGCTGTATCTCTGCGGGTGACGGCAGTGACGTGTTTTTCCCGCCGAGGAGAGGAGGCAGACGTGAGAAGAAAAAAGTCCGGACAGACTGCAGGCATTCGCCCGGAACTCGAAAGACTGAAGCGCAAATCGACGCGTATGGATGCGATCGCCGCACTTGGGGAAGCAGGTGCGGCCCAAGCGGTCGGACCGCTGCTTCGCCTCTACAGGCGGAGCAGGAAAAAGGAGCGGGCCGCCATCTGCCGGGCCCTGGCCCAGATAGGTCTGCCCGCGGTGGAACCCCTGATCGCCAAAGGACTGAGGAGCAAAGACAGTGTCGTGCGGGAGTGTGCGATCCGCGCGCTGGGCGCCCTGGGACCTGAGGCCCGCCCGGCGCTCAAGCCGCTGATCCAGTGCCTGCAGGACGAGAGCGACCGGGTGTGCAAAGAGGCGGTCGATGCCTTGGGACGCATTGGCGATCGGCGAGCGGTGGGGCCGCTGATCGCCCTGCTCGATCATGAGGAGGATGGCGTGCTCGAGCGGGTCGCTGATGCCCTCGGGAACCTGGGAGAGGTAGCGGGGGAGGAGGTCTGCCGGGCCTTTGAGGAGGAGAGCTCTCCGCGCGCGCGGATCGCTGCGGCGCGCTCCCTGGGGCAGATCGGAGGGGCGTGCGCAGAGAGGACTCTGCGCGGGGCGTTCGCGGATCCAACGGCCTCCCCCTCACTTCGTGTAGCGTTTCTCGCCGCGCTGGGCAGGCTCCTTGGCAACGAGATCGTTCCTCTGGCCACCGTCGCACTCGCCGAGGAGGACCGCGCGCTCCGCAGGCAGGCCGTGCGCTGCCTGCAGAACCGCGATGTCCCGGGATCGACCGCGCAATTGATGACCCTGTACGACGATCAGGACAAAAAAGTGCGTGCTTGGGTCCAGGATGAGCTCCTGGATCGGCACAAGCAGTTGCTCGAGCGTGCCCGGGCCGGGGAGGCCGATGTGCTGCCTGCGCTTCTGGCCGCCTGGCGGGTAGGGGACAAGACCCACGACGGCAGAGCAGATCGTGTGCTCGCTGGGCTGGTGGGCATCGGCAAACCGTTGGTCCCCGCTCTTGTAGCCTTGCTGGAGGGCGGCGAGGCGGAGATCGTGCCTGTGCTCCAGATCCTGGAGCGGATGGGGGCCGATGCCGCCGGTGCATTCCATGCCCTGGTCGTTCTGCTCGATCATCCGGATGGGGCAGTGTCCTGCGCAGCGGCACGCACACTAGGCGCTCTCGGAGGCGAGCGAGCAATTCCCGTGCTGACCGCACGCCTGTCTCCGGGCATTGCGCCTCTCAAAGGGAAAAAGGGAAAGAAGGCCCGCGCGAGGGCATTGGCCCTGCAGGAAGCGGCTGCGGAGGGTCTTGGGCGCTTGGGCAAGGTGGCTCTGCCTGTGGGCTTGGACGCTGCCCGCAGCGCCGACCCCGTTTCTCGTCGTGGTGGCGTCCTCCTCCTTGGGACGATCGGTGGCGGCCGGGCATTGGCTGCGCTGGATCGAGCCCTCTCCGACCCCGAGCCAATGGTTCGTGAGGCGGCTGCTGGGGCGATGGAGCGCGCTGCGGCAAGCGATGTCCGGCGGCTGGGTAAACTGCTTCAGAACGAAGACGAGCGCGCTCGCGCCAAGGCGGTCAAGGCCCTGGGCAAGTTGGAGGACCTGGGGTCTCTGGACCTGCTGCTCCGCGCGTACGGGGATACGAGCCCGCGTGTGAGTAAGGCAGTGGTCGATGCCCTCGCACAGCGCAAAGGAGTGCGCTCCTATTCCGTGCTCATCGCCGCCGCTGCCGGGGGCAACGTGCGTGCTATCCAGGCGCTGGCAGAACACCCCCAACCGGAAGCGATCCCGGCCCTTCTGGCCGCTCTCGATTCCCCCTGGACTGAAGTCTATGGCGCGGCTCTGGAAGGGATCCACAGCTACGTCGACCTGTTCCGTGCCGATTCAGATACCCTGGCGGCGTTGCGCGAGGCGATCCCCGAACTGACGGGCTTGCTGCAGGATGACTCGGCCGAGATACGGCGTCTGGCCCTGGGGGCACTCGGGGTGTTCGCGGACCCTGCCACGGTGCAGAGTGTGGCCTACCTGCTGCTCGATCCAAGGCGTGACATCTGCCTGGCTGCTGTGCGCGTTTTGGCCTCGATCGGGGGCGAAGAGGCCGTCGCCGCACTCAGAGCCGGGGTTCAGGGTACGAACGACGAGGAGGTGCGCGACGCGATCGACGATGTGCTGGAGGACCTCGAGGACGAACGCGATGATGACGACTTCGAGGATGAAATGGACGATCCCGAGGATGAACGCGACGACGATGAGGCCGCGGACGCGTTGGGGGATCTCGGAGACGAGCGGGATGACAAAGAGTCCGAAGACGAGCTTGGGGAGACAGCGGCGTAGAACCCGTGGACAGGGCCACGGAGGTATCTGAATCCTACGATGGGACCACACGACCAGAAAGGGGAGATGTGATGACCAAGATCTATCGTCTGGGCGCGATCGGCTTTGCGCACATGCATATCAACGGGCTGCTGCATGCATTCGCAGGCCTGCCGAACGTAGAGTGGGTAGCCTGTGCCGACACGGTGCCCGCCGTGCCGTCGCTCACGACAAAGCCATCGAGCAGGAGGGCGAACCTCCGGCGGGCCCTCGAAGGGATCGGCATCCCCAAGGCGTACGAGGACTATCGGGAGATGCTTGCTCAGGAGCAGCTCGACATCGTCATCTTTTGTCCTGAGAACGCTCGTCACGGTGAGGTGGCGGAAGCGATCGCCGGCGTGGGCGCGCACATGGTCACCGAAAAGCCGATGGCCGCCAGTCTCTCTGGTGCGCTGCGCATGGCTCGCGCGGCAAGGGCCCACGGCGTGTCCCTGATGGTCAACTGGCCGACCACGTGGGACCCTGCCGTGCGCAAGATGAAAGAGCTGATTGACGAGGGCGTGATCGGCGGCGTGTGGGAGGTCAAGTGGCGCAACGGTGCTTCGATGGGGCCGCTGTCCTATTCCAGTGGAGAGGATGCCTACACCGACCTCGAAAAGGGCGCCGAGTGGTGGCACCAGGCGGCGGCAGGAGGCGGGGCGCTGCTCGACTACTGCTGCTACGGGGCTTGCCTGGCGCACTGGTTCCTGGGCCAGCCTGCTGTGGCGGCTACGGCGTTCGTCGCCAATCTGACCAGTCACTATGGGGACGCCGACGACAACGCCGTGATTGCCGTGCGCTTCCCTGCGGCCCTGGCTATCCTGGAGGGAACGTGGACGACCTGGAGCGTTGGCATCCCCACCGGGCCGATTGTCTATGGTACCCGGGGAACCCTGGTCCTGAAGAGCAGGCCAAGTCCCGCCGGAGGTCGACCGGTTCCTGTTGTGGAGGTCTACACCACGCGCGGCCATGGTTTGGGAGAGCCGGATCAGGTGATCGAGGGAGATCCGCTGCCTGAGGGGCGGGCGACGCTGGCAGAGGAGTTCATTCACCACCTGGAGACCGGAGAGCCGCTCCATCCCACGCTCGACATGGACCGGAACCTGGAGGTCATGGCCATCCTCGATGCAGGCATTCGCTCGGCAGCCAGCGGCAAGGTTGAGCTGGTCAACGACGCGACGTGGTGCATCGGGTAATGTGAGCCAAGGTGCCAGGCACTTGGCAAGTGCCTGGCACCTCACTACCAGAACCAGTACAGCGTGATCTCTTCGAGCTGCTTGCCCAATCGCCACCCGACCTGCGCGCCGGCGGCGGCCTGGATCGGTGGGTTCAAGGAGAACCACAGGAGCGCGATGCCGTCGATGGACAGGATGGCGGGCCACCGGAACACTGTGGCATACAGAGACCAGGTTGGCTTGAGGTCCATCAGGGTAAAGATGAGCACCGAACCCAAGAGTCCGGCGATCAGCCCCATCACGGCACCAAAGATCGTGCTCGTCATCCTTTCCCTGCCCCGCCGCTTCCCGACCCAGCGCAGCATCAGGGCGACCAGGCCCATGCTGTAGGCCATCGTCGAGATCGCTCCCCCAAAGAACATGACCATTGCCATAGCCACGATGGCTAGAATGGCGATAAAGATGAATCCGAACAGGGAAAAAGCCTTGGCCTCCTCGGGCAGTCCGTCTGCGTAGCGGACCGCGTACCCGAGCATGGTGCTGAGTGCGATGTGCAGCCCCGCCGGGATGGCGACGCTCAACGTGGCGAGCATCGTCCCTTCCAGTCCCAGCCGGGTGCCGTCAAAGAAGACGTTGGGCGGCGTGGGGACCTGCGGTCGTATGCCTTGTCCAAAAGCTCTGTCAGTCATCGATCGCTCTCCCTCTATGTTGGCATCGTACGAGTTGAACCATACACCACTTTCGTCAAGTCGTCAAGCCGCTCCCCAGTATTTCGTAGCGCCCCGTCCTGGCCCGGACGGGACAGGGCAAGCGGCTCGCTTGCGCCCCAGCAGCAGTATCGCATCTTGGCCCGGATGGGACAGGGCAAGCGCCCCAGCAGTAGTGTCCCATCTTGGCTCGGACCGGACAGGGCAAGCCCCTGCGAGGACACTTGTACCTGCGCCCCCACACTTGCGCCTGCGCAGTGCAGGTGAGTGCAGGTGTCTACGACGGCCCGTCAGAGTTCCTCGCAGGGGGCTTGTGGTCCCGAAACCAGAGATTCCAGAATGCCTGCTCCCTCTCCTGGTGGGGCGTGGTCGTCTTGCCCGCATCCGTGCCGCACGAGGGGCGCTCTCTCTTGACACGGGTCATCCAATGTGGTATAATAATATTGCCAGTTCGGTTAGATCGGGATCGCGCCTACGCTCACGCAAGGGGCGGGTGCGTTCGGTCGGTGGCTTTGCGGAACGCGACTCCGCCAGCAGAGAGAAAATCGACAAACCGCCGAAAAACAAGTACCGGTACAGGGATCGGCTGTTCCCACGCGGTGGGGCGGGCTGAGCGTTCGTAGGGCACGCGTCCGTGAGTGCCATCCTCTTTGAGGGCCCTCAGCCTCTCGATGCAAAGGTGAACCGCCGGCCAAAGCGACGAAGAAGGCGCAAGACAGGGGCGCCAAACAGGGCGATGACGATCCCGTTGCCCACAGCGCGTCCTGCGTCCCACCACGACGAGGTCAGTGCGTAAAACACGAGGTATCGTTTCAGTGCCTCTACGACCCCGATGCCTGGCTGCCAGTACATGTCCGCTTGCCCTGGGTCGTAGATCAGGGGCCAAAACCAGAGATTCATCACCAGGCCAAACCCCATGCCCCACAGCACTCCCCATAGAGAAAGGAACGTGACCTCCACCCGTGGGCGGCGGTGCATATCGGGGAGCCAGGCGGAGGTCAGGCCCACCCAGCCGGTGGTCAGCATCTGGTAGGGGAGCCAGGGGCCGATGCCCGCGCCCATCAGGGCAGAGACGGCAAGGGAGAGAGCGCCCAGCAAGGTTCCAAAGGTCGGCCCATAGCAGTATCCGGCCAGGATGGGGAGGGCAAACATGGCTGAAAAGCCTACCGGGCCGGGGACAGCGCGCAAGACGGCGTTGACGGCGGTGAGAATGCCCAGGGCGGCGACCATCTTGGCATTGAGCCCGCTGCTCTGGCTGAGCAGGTTGCCCAGCACCGCGCCCAGGCAGAGGATGATCAGGACCACGAACATCAGGGGTGCATCTTGTGCGTGAGCGGCTGTGGTCAGATCGGCTTGCCGGCGGACGAATGGATAGCTGAACGCGGCGATGCCGATGAGGGTGACCAGCAGCAAGATCGTGTTGTTAAGCCACCTTGCTGTCGTGGCGCTTGCGCGCGATCGATTCATTGTAGAGCTGCCAGGACGTCTTGGACAGTCAGGTAGCGTGGATCGCGGAACAGCTTATTGACCTGTGGTGCAAAGACCTGCGAATCGTTCATCACTTCGCGCACCGGCCCATCGACGGCGATCTGTCCGTCGCCCATCAGCACCACCCGCTCGGCGCATTGAGCGACGAGTTCCACGTCGTGTGTAACGACGATCACTGTCTTGCCCTCCTTCCTCAGTGTGTGCAGAAAAGAGGTGAGCGCTGCCTTCTGCGCATAGTCGAGCCCGCGCGTTGGCTCGTCCAGCAAGATCAGGTCCGGCTCGCCGACCAGGACAGCGGCGAGCGCCACCCGCTGGCGCTCGCCTGTGCTCAGATCGCGCGGGTAGCGTTCGCTCATAGCTGCCAGTCCAAGCGTATGCAGCAAGGCACGGTCATCGCCAGGCGGCATTTCGCGGGCGCGGCGGGTAAAGGCCAGCTCGTCGGCGACGGTATCGGCAAAGAGCAGGGCATTGGGGTTCTGCGGCACATAGGCGATGTGCCGGCCCAAGACCTCCACCGGGGTGCTGGCGGTGTCCATGCCGAGCACGCGCACCTGGCCTTGATCCGGTTTCAGCAGCCCTATGCACTGCTTCAGCAAGGTGCTTTTTCCCGCTCCGTTTCGCCCCATGATCGCCAGGAACTCCCCCTGACCCACCGCCAGGTCGATCCCCCGCAGGACCTGCGTCCCACTGTAGGCGAACTGCAGGTCGCGTATCTCAAGGATGCAAACCTTGCCGGTCGCATTGGACGGACGATCCGGGTTGCTGGGCGCGCGCTCCAGATCGGTCGCGTTGGACAGACGATCCTGCAGCTTGTGAGCGTAGCGGCGCGCGTCCCGCAGGGTCAGCGGCAAAGGAGACCATCCCAACCGCTTGCCCAATTCGACCAGTGGCGGGACGAGGGGGACGTGGGCCAGCACCTCGGCGGGAGGTCCCATCAGCGGCCGCTCCCCTGGACCGGGCAGGTAGAGGATCTGGTCGGCGTGCTGTGCGACCCGCTCCAGGCGGTGCTCGGAGAGAACGACCGTCAGGCCCAGGTCGCGGTTCAGCTTGACCAGCGCGTCGAGCACCTCCTCCGCGGCCTGTGGATCGAGCTGCGAAGTGGGCTCGTCGAGGACCAGCACCTGAGGGTGCAGGGCGAGCACGGCGGCGATTGCCACGCGCTGGCGTTCCCCACCGGAGAGCGTAGAGAGAGTGCGTGCGCGCAGGTGGGCGATGTTCAGTTGATCCACGACTTCTTCGATACGCTTGCGCATCGTGGTCCGTGGCAGCCCCTGGTTCTCCATAGCGAAGGCCAGCTCGTCCTCTACCACGTCTACCACAGCCTGCGACTCCGGGTCCTGAAAGACAAAGCCGACGATCTCGCTCATGCGGCGCGGTTCCATCTCCACCGGATCGCGTCCCGCTACGCAGAGTCGACCGGCGATCGTCCCACCATAGAAATGAGGCACCAGGCCGTTGAGACAGCGCAAGAAGGTCGACTTGCCCGCGCCTGAGGGGCCGACGACCAGCACAAAGTCACCCTCGTTGATGCGAAGCGAAAGGTCGTCCAGGACAGGGGTCCGGCCGTCTGCCGGATAACAGTAGGTCAGGTGGCTGAGTTCGATCATGACTTCCCTCTGGTTCCTCTCGCGCCGGGACGGCGATCCTCCTGAAAGAACACCGGGAGGATCAGAGCAGTCAGGACAAAGCCAAGCCAGGGCGCGAAAGGTGGGAGCAGGCCCGTATATGGATAGTATGCGAGTGTGGCGCTGTTTCGCACGCGTGTCCAGGCCAGGATCAAGGCGACAGCGAGGACGATGCCTAGCGTGATGCCATCGCGCCACGTCCAGCGGTCGTGGCGATAGTGCGTGCGCAGCACGTGCTTGCCCTGTGCCGAAAAGACACCCAGCAGCAAGGCCGAGCTTCCGGCGATACCAGCCCATCCGAGCCACTGCGAGGTGGTCATGTAGGTCAGCACAAAGAGCCCGCTGATCAGCCCTGCCAGCGCGAGCAGGGTGAGCCCCTTGTAGGTCAGATCCCGCCTTGGGGGCAGGTCCCGAACATTGCCGAAACCACGCGCCTCCATCGATTCGGCAAGTTGAAAGCTGCGTTCCAACCCGGTAGTGAGTAAGGCGATCAGGAAAGGGCGCATGTCGCGAACTCGGCCCATCCGGTGCCCGCGAATGAGCTGCGCCTCACGGATCTCGCGAGAGCTGACCATCATCTGTGGGACAAAAGTCAGGGCGATAGAGGCGATCAGACCGGCTTCATAGATGAAAGCCGGCGTCAGTCGCAGCAGTTGCGCCTGGTTGATCTGCAGGTTGAAAGTGGCAAAGAGGGCGATCAGCGTCACAAGTCCCAGGGCGCTGCTGGCGCCCCACACGGCGGCTTCCAGGGTGATGTTCCCGCCGATCAGTCGCCAGTTGGACGGAAGCCGGAACAGCACGTGGCTCCCTGCATGTGCGCTCAGGGCGTTGAATGGGATGATCAAGAAGGCCATCCCGAAGGCGATGCGCACGAGCGACTGCCAGCCCTGAGCTTCCGGTCGGTCCTGGCTGACTGATAGGTAGTTGACCGCCACAATGCCCAGCAAGATGGCCAGGTAGAGGGGGTTGCGGGTCAGCATGGATGCGGCGGCAACCACTGCCGTCCAGGCGACCCAGGTCGTAGGGTGCAGCACGCCGCCGATCCCTCCTAGAACTCGACGCCCTTCCGGGCCAGGACGCCGTGCTGGTAGGGATGCCTGACCTCCTGCATCACGGTCACATAGTCGGCGCGGGCCAGGATCTCTTCCGGCACGCGCCGACCGGTGAGCACCAGCTCCACCCCTTCCGGCTTGGCGTCTATCACGCTCAGCACGTCCCGTGCGGCGAGCAGCCCAAAGTAGAGGGCAACATTGATCTCGTCCAGCACGACCATCTGGTACTCGCCGCTTTGCAGCGCGCCGAGTACCAGGGCCAGGCCTTCGTTTACCATCTGAACGTCTTCAGGGGTGACCTGACCCACGTGGACAAAGGTCGGCTTGCCGTACTGCTCGATGGTCAGCAGGCCATCGAGCATCTGCGCCGCCTTGAGCTCGCCATAGTCCTGGCCTTTCATGAACTGGCCGACATAGGTGCGCCAGCCGTGCCCGGCAGCGCGCAGAGCCATGCCCAGAGCGGCACAGGTTTTTCCCTTGCCGTCGCCGGTGTATACGTGAACGAGGCCGCGCCTGGATTCGGACATGTTCCCTACAAGCGCCTTCGCAAGGCCAGGCCAACGCTCGACAGCGCCGCGCCACCGCCCAGGAGGGCCAGGGTGAGGACCCACGTTGCTCCGCCCGTTTCCGGGAGCGTTACGGGCTGTTCTTCGGCCATCTCCTCCGAGGCTGCGCCGACATCCATCGTAGCAAAGGGCAGGGTTTTGAGTTCCAGGGCGACCACCGCCTGGATGGTGCTGGCAAAGTTGTCGCCGGGCGCGCCATCCTGCCAACGGAACGCGCCGCTCTCGTTCTGAAAGGCGCGCAGTCTGTCTAGAGCTGAATGGCCGTCCTTCCCGCCGTGCTTCCACTCCACACCTGCCGGATCCCTTCCCGCGGCCTTGATGGCCCACATCACCACTGCGCTAGAGTTCGAGTCGCTGTCGGTGCCATAGGGAGAGGGGCTGATATACGGGAACCCGCCGTCCTCGTTCTGCTGTCCCTTCAAGTGGGCCAATGCCTGCTCGACCTGCGCGTTGTCGGCGGGCACGCCAGCAGCGATCAGGGCGACGACGACGATAGCCGCCGTGTTGTTGTCGCCACTGCCCACGGCCGCATCGCCGTTCCACGACCACGTGCCGTCGGCGATCTGACTCCTCATCAAGTAGTCTATCGCCTGGGTTGGGATGGGACGCTTTGCACTGCTGAGGGCGATCAAGGCATAGCTGTGCTCGTTGACAAAGTCGTTGTCGCCGCCGATCCGGCCATCGCTGCCGACCATGCCTTCCAGCTTGGCGACCAGATCCAGGCCCGCGCTGGTGCGCGGGTCCTGGCCCGAGGCGATCGTGGCCAGGATGACCTTGGCTGTGTCGCCCGCTTTCGTGATCGAAGACCCGTTCGCTTTGAGATAGTCGAGCGGGGTGTTCCCGTCCGCGACCCAGGCGATCCCGTTATCGCCGGTTGAGGCAACGGCGAGCAGCACATCTGCCGTGGCCCCTATCGTGCTCTCTGGGCTTCCGAACCCACCGTCACTGTTCTGCTGCACCTTGAGCCAGGCCACGGCGCTGGGACCATCGGCAAGGGCGGGGAGGGACAGAGCGAGCACGATGGCGAGGGCGACCGCGACGCAGAGCATACGTTTCTGAATCATGTGACCTCCTGTGAGCATCCGGTCAGGTTGGCCGGAGTCCGATAGGCGCGCCCCTATGATCTGGATCGCGCCAAACAAAAACCTCCCCTGGCTTGGCCGGGGGAGGTGATGACACGGGTAAAGCACTCCTTCCCTTTTCCGCGAGGGCTGTCGTGAGCTGGCAAAGGCGGGCGACCTGGCTTGTTCGACGGGCGTCGAACCTACAGTTGCGGGACAGCGCCGGACTGGAACCGGCTTCTCCCTTTGAACCCATTGCATCCGGGCGACGGGGTACCTCTGCCTGAACTATGTGATTGAGGCGGAGTATAGCACAGTCTGGGGGATGTGTCAAAGATCCCGGTTTCGGAGATACCCCCTGCGCGAACCGGGCAGGAGGGCGCATCCCCCGATGCGCCCTGCTTACTGGCGCACCGTGCCGCATCCGATGCGGCACTCCTCAGTCAAGTCAAGCGACAATGCAACAGCCGTACTTCGGAGATGCCCTTGCGTGAACCGGGCAGGAGAGCGATGTGGCGGAGGGCGTTCGACAGCTTGTCGACGACGTAGCGTTCAGCGCGCTAGGAGGGCCTGTGGTATAGTAAGGACAACAATACTCTTCTCCTCCGAGCGTGAGGGCCAGGAGCTGCCGGAATCCTGGCCCTCACTTCGCTTCAGTCGAGAGTGTCACACCTCTGTGCTGCGATCAGACCCAACCGCGCAGCTTGCATGCTTCGGCGACCCGGGCCACGGCGACGACATAGGCCGCGATCCGATTGGGAGTGCCATGCTGCTGAGCGACACGGTGGACGGCCTGGAACGCGGAGGTCATCTTCTGGTCCAGCCGTTGGTGGACAAGGTCGATATCCCAGTAGAACCCGTACGCGTTCTGGACCTGCTCAAAGTATGAGACGGTGACCCCACCCGCGTTGCACAAAAAGTCAGGGATCACATAGACGCCCTTTTCGATCAAGATCTCATCGGCCTGGGGAGTGGTGGGGCCGTTTGCCAGCTCGGCGATGACCCGCGCTTGGATGTCATGCGCGTTCTCCGCGTGGATGACGCCCTCGAGAGCGGCAGGGATGAGCACGTCTACGTCCAGGGCCAGCAGCTCGGCGCTGGTGATCCGTTGGCAGGCTTGGGCCGCATCGGCGTACGTGAGGACTGTGCCCTCGTCCTGCTTGTGGGCGGAGACGGATTCAAAGCTGAGCCCATCCGGGCAGTAGATGCCTCCCTTGGAGTCGGAAACAGCGACGACCCGCGACCCGAACAGCTCGCTGACCAGTTCGTGGGCATACTGACCGGCATTGCCGTAGCCCTGGATGGCCACGGTGGCCTGGCTCAGATCGATATCCAGCGCGCGCGCCGCCTCGCGCATGCAGTACATCCCTCCTCGGGCCGTGGCGTCCCCACGCCCTTGCGAGCCGCCCAAAGGGATGGGCTTGCCGGTGATCATGCCCGGAGCGTTGTGACCGACCATCTTGCTGTATTCGTCCATCATCCAGGCCATGATCTGTGGATTTGTGTAGACGTCTGGAGCGGGAATATCGATCTCGGGGCCCACATAGTGCCCGAGCGCGCGGATGTAGCCTCGGCTGAGGCGCTCCAGCTCGCTCAATGAGAGCTCCTTGGGGTTGCAGACGACCCCCCCTTTTGCCCCCCCGAGAGGGATATCCACGACTGCACATTTCCACGTCATCCAGGCTGCCAGTGCGCGGACGGTATCAAAGGTCTCCAAAGGGTAAAAGCGGAGGCCTCCCTTGGTTGGTCCCCGTGCGTCGTTGTACTGGACACGAAATCCCTCAAAGACCCGTGTGGTGCCGTCATCCATTCTGACCGGGATGCGAACGTGAAACTCCCTCATCGGCCAGCGCAAGAACTCGTGCGGGGTTGCGTCGAGGCCCATCACTTCAGCGGCGAGCGCAAGCTGGCGCTGGGCGATCTCGAAAGGATTCATTTCTGGTGTCACTTTCACTCTCCCTTGAACAAAAAAGCTGATCGCCGTGTGCGGATGCTCCAAGGGGGCTAGATGCACGTATCAGGCGGATTGTATGAGAAAGCGGGGAAATGGGCAAATCGTGACCAGAGAGGAAACGAACAGCGCCAAAAAGCGAACAACCGGCGGTGGGGGGGGCCGCCGGTCGCTCTATGCTGACCCTTCTGTGGTTCAGCTTGACTCTATTCTAACACAGGTTGGGCGAAGAGTGGGTTACAGGGTCGTTAACAGAGGGTTGACAAAGTGTCATGCAAAGATCACGTGCTGTCTGAGAAACGCCTCCACCGCCTTGTAGAACGCTTCTATGGTTTCTTTCTTGCGCCATCCGTGTCCTTCTCCCTCGTACACGTGATACTCGTGAGGGATGCCTTGTCTCCGCAGCGAGGCGACGATAGTCTCTGACTGGGCTTTGGGAACCACTCGGTCGATCTCTCCCTGGAACACAGCGATCGGATCGACGATCTTGGAGGCGTGAAAGATCGGCGAGCGATCGCGATAGAGAGCGCTGTCCTGGGGCAGCGGTCCGATCAGCGAGTCCAGGTACCGCGCCTCGAATTTGTGCGTATCTGCGGCCAGGGTGAACAGATTGCTGATGCCGTACATGCACAGTGCAGCCTTGAATACACCCGGGTGGGTGACGAGCGTCTGGAGCACGGTGTATCCGCCCGCGCTGCCTCCCATGATCACCAGCCTTTCCGGATCGACGAGTCTGGCCTCTACCAGGTAGTGTGCCGCGCCGACGGCGTCCTCCACGTCCAGGATCCCCCACATACTGCGCAGCGCGGCCATGTAGCGCTTTCCATAGCCCGTGCTGCCCCGGTAGTTGGCGTCCAGGTAGGCGTAACCGCGCGTGGCAAAGAACTGGGCTCGTGGGTTGTAGGCGGCAGAGGCCTGTCCGGTTGGGCCACCGTGAACGCTGATCACGGCGGGTGGAAGGCCGGCGGTGGGGGATCGACTGCCAGCGGGAGGATAGTATAGGCCGTGTACGGTGGTACCATCTCCGGCTGCCCAAGAAACGGGCTGTGGCTTGGAAAGGTCGGCAGAGGGGATGGTTTCACCTGTGCTGCGACGATGGACGCGCACGGGGATCTCCTCCTCGGACGAGTAGCTCACCACCTGCGGGCTGGTCGTGCTGGATGAGGCCAGAAAGACCAGCCTGCCGCGTACGGGGTCGACGGCGATCTGGGAGAGATTCGTATAGTCAACAGGCAACAGATCCAGCTCCCTGGCCTGCCCACTGGACAGATCATAGATCCACAGGCTGTCGAATCCCGCGTCACTGCGAATAGTGTAGATGTGACGACCGCCGGGGCTAAACGCATAGCTGCGGATGCCTTGGACCCAGGCAGGCCTGCCGATGTCCGCTTGGTTGGAGGTCAGTGGGCGATGCGTGCGTGTCTGGAGATCATACAGGTATAGATTGCTCCATCCGCTTTCGTCGGAAAGGTAGGCCAGTGTGCTGCCCGAGGGAGAAAAGCGCGGTTCAGAGAGGGCGATGTCCGGACCCTCGGCCAGCGTCTCCACCTGGGTGACGATCGGCGGCCCTTGCGCGGTCGTGTCCAGGTAGGCCGTTTTGAGTGTTGCACTGTCCCACGGCATATTGGGATGGTCCCACGATATCCATGCCATACGTGTGCCGTCAGGATGCCAGCAGGGATGCATGTAAAAGTCATGACCGCACATCAGTTTCTGCGGCCACGCTTTCCCGGTCGCGTCCACGATACCCAGGCCATCCTCTCCCTCGTGAGTATACACATAAACCACCCATCGTCCATCCGGCGAAGGAGTAGGAGAAGCCATATGCCCAAACTGTGGCGTGATCGGCTGCGCCTCGCCGCTGGCAAGCGATTGGCGATAGAGCCGCCCCTCCTGTGCGACAAAGTAGACGACGCCGTTCGCTACAGCATAATCCCCTCCGCCGTAGCCAACTCTTGCACGCACCGAGAGGGTCGATGTCAGGTCGCGGGGGGCCTGTCCACGCCACGAGCAGACCAGCACTCCCTGGTCGGCACGGCCCTCCAACCAGACCAGCGTCTCCCCATCGCTGTCCCAGGCCACATCGGAGAGACGGAGGCTCTGAGCCAGGCTAGCCGGTGTGATCGGGCTTGGCCACAGGCCAAAGGGTGAGGTCGTTTTCACGGTCATGGTCATTCCTTCCTTGTGCGCGCTGCTTCCATGAGCGCCTCTGCCACGCGGCTGCCCAGGACCGCCAGGCCATCGGTGCTCACATAGTGCGTGGCGCTGTCCTCAAAGAGGATCGAAGCCTGTGAGGGGAAATCCTCGTCTCCCAGCCAGTAGACCGCTGCCAGGTGAACCCTTGGCAGGATCTGGAAGGCGTACCCGGCGTTGCCGATCTCAATCCGCTCTCCCCCCAGTCGCTCTGCGGCTCGACAAAAGGCCTCCAGCCCCCCGTCTCCCAGTTCTCGAACCAGGTGGATCTCGGCGTAGCCGTGGAAGGCCTGGGCGTAGAACATCCCCCCTGGCAAGTCCCGGTATGCGATCCATCGCCCGGATGGTGCGGTGCCATCGGCGGCATCGAGATAGGTGAGGAGGAGGGCCTGGGTAAAGGCGCTCGGTTCTCGCCCGGTATCTGACTGCCTTACGGTCAGGTCGGGCAGGTCGATCAGGTACTGCTGCCAGAGGCAGGTCAGGCGCAGGAAGCCATCCGGATCGCGCGCACAGCCGCTCCTCGCTGCGAGCTCGGATGGATCGACCCCTGCAATCCGCTTTCGCGCCTCGGCCACGAGGGGCTCGAGCCGATCGTGCCACCTCTGCAGTTCAGCGGGCTGTTCTCCTGACCTGAGCAACGTTCCTCCTCCTCTAGCGGTTCTCCCACGTGCCGTCAGCGTACAGGATGTACAGCACCCCTTGTTCTCCCTGGAGGACCCCTCCACGGGCAAAGGATTGGGCGACGGTGTCGAATCCATATTCCTGTGCGGTGGCCCATCCGATCTGTGCATCTGGCCCGCCGAGGCGTTCTCGCCACACTTTGCCAAAGCCGTGGACAGGCTGGTACAATCCTTCTGGTGGCACCATGTCTGGGTCGTGGTCGGGCTGCTCGGTGTTCCACGTGTCCCGGTAGGCGGCCCAAGTCCCATCTTGGTGCAGTACGTAGACCTGGCGTAGGTCTTGCCGCCAGAACATCAAGCCGTGCTGGAAAGGTTGAACGGCAACGAAGGCTTCCTCTCCTGGGCCGGTAGGGCATCCCAGGCGAGCAGAGATCTCTGGACTGCCTTCCGGCAATCGCTCATCCACGTCCTGCACACAAGGCGTGGGTGTCGGTGGAGGGGTGGGTGGGAGGGGTCTCACCTGGACCTGTTCCCAGCGCATCTCGGCTGCGTCAAACCGGTGTAACCTGCTATCCACCGAGCTGACAAAGAGCTCATGTGCAGTGGACCCTGTCTCCGCCGTCGCTATGCTGGTGAGATACTGTGTATAGTCGCGATCGCCAAAGACGGGGAGCGTGCTGATCGACCAAGTCTCAGTGTCCTCTTGATACCGGTACAGGTCAGTTTGAGTGAGAAAGTAGGTGGTGTGATCGTGGCCGTAGTGCGGCGAGAGTGCGTAACCGACCAGGGATCCAAGCTGGACCATGCCCGTATCCACAGGCGACCACGTCGCGCCACCATCACCCGATCGCTTGCACGATCCCTGATAATCACACTCGAACTTGGGCAGGTGGTCGGTGACCAGGAGCAGCTCATCTGGGCGCGGGAGCGGCGGCGTGCTATAGTCGGTCTGCTGGAGGACCATCCGCCAGCGATCACCCCGATCCGTCGAGCGGTAGATGGCACTTCCTCTCTGAGTACGTGCGTAGGCCAGAAGGGTGTGAGAGAGTTGGAGGTCTGGGGCAGGGATCACCTGGTACACGCGCAGGTCATACAACCCGCTGCTGCACGACTGCCACGTCTCTCCGCCGTCGACCGAGCGGTACACTCCCTCGCCGTGCGTGTCCCCGAGGGATATCCCGGCAAAGAGGGTTCGATCCTCGGCATAGTTCGGAGAAAACGCGGCCGTAACCGCATAGCTAAAGGCTTCGATCTCGGGTAGTCCGCCGTGCAGCCTCTCCCACGTTTCCCCACCGTCGACCGAGCGGCACAGCCTGCCGTCGATCGTCGCCAGCAGCGTGTGGTCTGCGACATAGTTGGGAGAAGGCAGGATAGAGGCGACCGTCCCCGTGATGGTGGTTGGTTCGGGAGGGAAGGAGGGCCTCGCCGCTCCTTCGCGGGTCCAGACCACCAGTTTGCTGCCGACCGGGGTGTAGAATCGTCCCAGTTCGCCGTCGAGGGCGGCGATGACCGGTGTCCAACCCTCGGTGTAGATCCGTCCTACCCGATTCAGGGTCTCGCTGTCGAGCACGAACAGCATGTTCCCGCGCGTCACATAGAGCCTTCGAGCCGGGGGATCCAACCTGATGTAGCCCGACAACCCTTCCAGGTAGAGCACGTGCTGACCTCTCTCACCAAGCTGTCCCAGGTCTGGGTAGAGCGCGATCGAGCTATAGCGCACGTACCCGCCCGTGAGCAGTGAGTAGTAGGCACGTCCCGATGCGAGGTCATAGTCAATGGACTCCTGCGGACCTGGCTTGCCAGGCCAAGGGGTATAGGTCATCGTCGCTGTCAGCCCGCGACGAGCATCGATCACGACCTCCTGGGCAGTGGTATAGAAACAGCTCGGGCACTGCTCGGAGGGCTGGCCGGTGCCAGGGACGAGTTCGGTCAGCTCCTCTCCGGTTGCGCCATCGTAGACGTAGAAGCGACGGTTGACGATCACCACCCGGCCTGTGGTAGGATCGGCGCGGGGTTTGCCTGGCTGAGGGATGGTCCGCTTCACAGACAGCGAGTCGCTGTCAAAGACGGTCACGACTGGAAGCCGCGGGTCGCCTGCGTACAAGCGGCGGGTGGTCTCATCCAGGCTGAGGTGCCGCCCTCCGTATAGGCGACCGGTCTCTTCATAGGTTCGTCGGTCGAGGACGTGGACCCATCCCCCCGTATCGCTGACGTACAGCCGGTTGGTGGATTCATCCACGATCGCCTCGCTGACCTCGATGCCCACTGGCATACGGGGATCGACCTTGCCCGTTTGCAGGTTGAGCGGGAGCAGGGCATGATCGTCATAGCTGGCGACCAGCAAGCGTGCTCGTTCTTCGTCGAGGTGCAGGTCGCGCAACTGCCCGTCGAGCGTCGTGTACAGTGTTTTGGGCTCCGCGCAGGTCTGGCCTGAGGCGGAGTCGATGTCCAGGGCAACGACGTCCCAGCCGCCATACCAGTCTGTAGCGTGATGGGTGAGGGCGTAGAGACGCGATCCTGCGGCATTGGGTGCCAGTCTCTGGATGTGGCGAACAGCACAGGGTGTGCGTGTGAGCTGATCGGTCGTCAAGTCGAGCGCGTACAGTCCGTCATCGCAGCCGATGTACAATCGCTGGTGCCTGACATCGAGTGTCATCGTGCGTGGTACTGCTTCTGACAGGGAAATGTTCGCGACGAGGAACAGGGCCCTGTCAAAGATCCGCAGCGACTCGTAACCCAGCACATAGACGCGATCGGCGGTGGCTTCCATAGCGACAGGGCGGTTGCTGAGAGCGGTGTCAACCTGTCTCAAGGCTGGGCTGGGCGAGAGACGTGCCAGGCCCTCCTCTGTCAGAGCATACGTCGTGCTCTCTCCGTCAAAGGCGACCGCCAGGACATCAGAGTAGGTCTCGCGCAGGGAGAGGGTCTGACGATCCAACGCGTACAACTCTCCAGGCCAGGGACGGTGCAGGTACAGGGCATCTCCTGCTGCCGTGAGGCTCCCCTCATACCCTGTGGGCAGTTCGAAGGTCTGCATCACACGGTCGGCCTGTAGATCGAACGTGGAAAGGCAGGCTGGCGGGGAGTGGGCTTCGCGTAGCGAGTCATCAGCACACCGGCCCAGAACGTACACAAAGCCCTCACCCGCCAAGAGATCATAGGGATAGTAGTTGCCCTGGGGCACAGGTTCCAGACCTTCCCCAAGCGCGTGATGCCAACCTGCAAAGTCGATTTCGGTCCAGACGGCGGGCAGGTCCCCGGCGCTCGGTAGGGGCGGGGTGGGGGTAGGGGCTGGCACCGGCGTACGGGTGGGTGCCGGCATGGGAGTCGGCGTGAGCGCGACGGTTGAGGTCGGCGTGTCTTCAGGAGCACGAGCTGTGGGAGTCAGAGGGAGAATGGTGACCTGTGCCTGGGTAGCCGCGGCCTGCACCGGCGTAGGAGTGAGTGGGGCAGGGGACTGAGGTCCGATCCGGCAAGCCAATAGCGTGGCAGTGACTAGGGCCAGGGCAAGCAACCTTGTTCGGCGGGTAGAGCGCATAAGGCACCTCCGCGACGTGGTAGCGCAAGCAGTCACATTGTACCATACCTGGCGGGTAGCGGCAATCCTTCCGGCACCTGCCCGCTGTGCAGTACCGCATTACCGGGATGATCGCGTGTGATCGCGTTGCAGACGACGGGTCTATCTGGGGCCCGCTGTCCGTTCAATCCACCCGACCGCGGACGCGATTTCTAACGGATCTCTAACGTTGCTCTTATGCTGGTCTAATGTGTCCGTGCTACAATATCATCGACGCGAATCTGGGGAAGGTCCTCGGACGCGTTGGTCACTGGTAAGACGGTTCGAGAGGATCCGGACTTATGTTCAAGAGGAGTGGGTGAGATGTTGAGACGACCATTTGGCAGTTTTGCATCGCCTTGGCGAGAAATGGAGCACCTGCGGCGTGAGATGAATCGTAGGCTCTCTAGTGCACCAGCACGTACTGTGTGGCAACCCGAGCCGTGCTATCCGGCTATGAACGTGTGGTTGAGCGAGAATGGGGCTGTCGTTACCGCCGAGCTGCCTGGTTTTGAAGCTGAGGACATCGATATCTCGGTGGTGGACAACGCGCTGACTCTGAAGGGACATCGCGAAGCCGATCTGCTCCAGGAGGGCGAGACCTACCATCGCCGGGAACGAAGCTGCGGCAAGTTTGAGCGTTCTTTCCAACTGCCCTTCCCGGTCGAGTCAGGCAATGTCGAGGCGAACTTTGAGCGAGGTGTTCTGAATATCTCTCTGCCTCGCGCAGAAGCGGACAAGCCCAAGAGAATCGCGATCAAGTCTGGCTAGCCCGGGGCGTGAAGGCAAGTAGGGATGGTTGTAAACGGAGGCGAACAAGATGGCAGAGGAAAGAGAATTGCAGGTTCAGGAAGCAGAAAAAAAAAAGAGATCGTCGAAGAGGGCGCTGAGCGCGCCCGCGATCGCAGGGTCTTTGTACCCCGTGCGGATATCTATGATACCGAGGACACGACAGTCGTCGTAGCCGATATGCCCGGTGTGGACGAAGATTCCGTAGAGATCACTCTGGAACAGGGTGTGGTCAAGATCAGCGGCTACGTCGATCCAGTGCACTTTGAGGGATACACTCTAGCCTACAGCGAGTACGATGCGGGGGACTACCAGCGCAGCTTTGGGTTGTCGAATCAGATCGACCAGGACAACATCGAGGCGACATTGAAGAACGGCGTGCTCCGCCTGTATCTGCCCAAGGTGAGCCCGGCGACAAAAAAGATCTCGGTCAAGTCCAGCTAGAGTCAGAGATCCTGCACAGATCCAAGAGCGGAGGGGCCTTCCCTCCGCTCTTTTGCTGCTTGGTGGAAGAGCCGTGCTGGGCACAAGCGAGTGCCTTTGACCAAGTCAGCCAGATGTGCTATACTTATATGGACATAGAGGAAGCCGATTTGCCTCCCGTGTCCCCCGGGAAAGGGCATGGAAGGGAGAACGCACGTGGCAGAGCCGATGACGATTCAGGAGTCTGTGGAGAGGTTCTTGCAGAGTCTGAACGCGGCGCACACCGTTCAGACCTACACGACGCCGATGAATCACTTTCGCGACTACCTGGCGGAGCAGGGGATACAGTTCGAGCGCGATCAGGTAGAGATATTGAGCGTAGATCATGCCATTGACTTTGTGCCTTGGCTGCGCCACGTCCGTTTCCCCGAACCAGATCGCCCGGCCAAGGCGACGCTGCAGTTGTACCTGACAGCCGTCTATCGCTTCTATCGGTCGCTTCTCAAGCGGGGCGTGTCCTTTGAGGCGGCAGACATCGCGCGCCTGGAAGAGACGTATCGCGACGCACGCAATATCCGCGGTGAGTCGCGTCCCAAGGATCCCAAGTTGGAAGCGGTGCTGGCTATTATTCGGGCCGCTCGTTCCATCCCCGCGGCAAGCGGAGATCAGCCTGCCGCTCGACCACGCGAGCTGACCCGCTTGCGCGACATCGCCATTGTGGAAACGCTGCGCTCCACGGGGTGTCGGGTAGGTGAGCTGGTCTCGCTGCGGCGAGGGGATCTGGACTGGCTGGCGCGCAGCGCGCTGGTCAAGGGAAAGGGAACCAAGTATCGCAAGGTGTACCTGGACGAACGGGCGTGGATGGCCCTCAAGACCTACCTGCAGGCCAGGGAGGACGGGAGCGATTCCCGCGCGCTCAACCGTTTGCCGGTATTCTGCGGGCACGGAAACCGGTCAGGGCGCACACCTTCGGCGCTGACCACCCGGCACGTGGCGCGGCTCATCCGGGATCTGGCCAACAAGGCCGGCATTGGCGAGGTGGGAGTCACGCCGCACTACTTCCGGCACGTCTTTGCCACCCGTGCCTTGGAACAGACCGAGAACCTGGCTTTGGTGCAGGACCTGATGGGACACGCCTCTCCGGCAACCACGCGCATCTATGCCAAGACCGATGAAACGCAGCGACGCGAGGGATATGCGCGTGTCTGGGGCGAATCGGGGGGCGAGGACCGCGCCGCAAGCCGGTGATCCTCTCTTTACTTCTAGCGAACCCTTACTTCTCACGAATGTCGCACCTATATGACTCAAGCCAGCGTTCCGCCTCAGTACGCGGCAAGACCTCCCCTTCCCTACGCTCACGTAAACAGTATGCCGGAAGCAAGCGACCCTTTCAAGCGCTCGAAATCACTTCGCTTGCGGCGTGCTTGGCATCCTCCGGCACAGGCTGCAATTTCCGCGGATGCCCAGACAGGTCCAAAAGCAGCTCCTACAGGCGGTTTAGAAGCCCGTGGGGACTGGCACCCCAGGTCGTGAATAGACACTCTGCCTGGAGCTGGGCGAGCCTCTAAAACGGAACCGTTATCGAAATCTTCAGAAAAAGAAAGCGCCCGCGCTGTCAAGCCTCTGGAAGGTAATCTCCCAAAACCCAAAGACTCTAGCCCTTTTTTAACCTAATTGTCACCCAACTTATACTCTATTCCGCTATAATAGATGCGAGACACCCAGTCCACTTTGGGGATGACCGACGTCTCTCAAAGGGCCGGGACTCGCGCCGACTACTTCGCTGGGAGTGCTACAGAGGGAGAGGTTTTGATAGATGTCAATTGGACAGAAACTAGTACCCATACTTGCGGCAATCGCAAACACCTGTACTG
>JADHXD010000059.1 GCA_016783145.1 Anaerolineae bacterium | reverse complement strand
AGAACCAGAGAAGCTGCGCATTCCAGTCTCTGGGTCAACGACACGCAGTGCCTGGTCGATCTTGAAGAGATAGTCGTCGCCTGTAGGCAGTGTGGTCTGGTCTATGTGAATCCCCGCCCTGCGTCAGATCCTGGCATCGCGGCGTACAGCACAGAACAAGAATTGGCGTACTTCTGCCAGACTCGTGAGCGTAGACAAGCAGCATACGAGGATCTGGTCCTCCGAATCCCTGCCTGGCTTGGGCGCAATGCCCATACCCTGCTCGACATCGGCTGTGGGGACGGAGTCCTGCTGGAGGTCGCGGGACAGGCAGGCATCAGGTGCGTGGGCTCAGAAGTCAGCGACGAGCTGATCCACCTGGTCCAGAAGCGCCTGGGAGCAGACGCGGTCGTCTCTGGCAACCTGGCGCGGCTGCCGGATGCTCACTATGACGTGATCACGCTGATCAATGTCCTGGAGCACCTCGGGGACCCCTACCAGATGCTGAATACCTGTGCGCGCTTGCTCAGGACGGGAGGGATCTTGTTGGTTCACGTCCCAAATCTGGGGGGCGTACCTGCCAGGCTTCGCGGCGTCCGCTGGCACCACATAGAACCGCTGGAACACCTGTACTACTTTACTGCCTGCACCCTAGAGGCACTCCTGAGAAAGGCCGAGCTTGAGCCAATCGGCCGGTTCAACCTCCTCACATCGACGGGCCTGCGCTCAGCGATTCAGCGCGCTCTGGGCAAAGCGCACGTGTACCTGGACAATGGACTCGGGATCGTGGCTCGATCCTCGCCCCGAGGCAAGAAACAGTGAAAGTGCACGCGCCTTCACTCCAGGGCATGGAGAGCGTGTGCTGTCCTCTATGTGGGTCGAACCGGCAGGAGCTCCTCTGCACGGCTCAGGATCATCTGACCCGGCAGCCTGGGCCCTACACTCTCTTTCGGTGCCTCGACTGTGGGCTGGGCTACCTGGATCCCCGGCCCACGGCGGATGAGATGGACGCGCACTACCCACCAACCTACGACCCTCACGCTTCCCTTCTGCTGGAAGACATGCCCCATCCCAGGCGTTGGCTGGTGCAATACGGCCTCCGGAAACGTCGCCAGCCGTTGCTGGCTCAGCGGTCATCGGGCAAGGTCCTGGACGTGGGGTGCGGCGCGGGCCTGTTCTTGGCAGAGATGAGAAGACACACCTCCTGGGAGATCTATGGGATCGATCGCAATCCACAGGCCATCGCGTTCGCCCGGGAGGTCCTCAAGATACCTGCTCAAGTGGGCACAATCGAGGAAAATGACTTCCCCGACGGCAGCTATGATGCCGTGACCATGTGGGACACCTTGGAGCACCTGCACGCTCCCCGCAAGGCACTGCGCGAAATCTGGCGCATTCTCAAGCCAGATGGCGTCCTCCTTCTCAGAGTACCCTCGCTCGACAGCTTGGACGCCCGCCTGTTCGGACCCCATTGGGCTGGTCTGGACGCCCCACGACACCTGACTGTGTTCTCCAAGAAGACGCTGACCCGCATCCTGGCAGAGACAGGTTTCTCAGTTGAGAGGATGTGGTGTATGTCAGGCAGCCACGCCTCCTTTGTGATCAGCCTGCGCTTCCTGCTGGAACGTAGCAAGCCAGTCGGTCGGTTGGGGCGTCTGCTGTTGAGGGTGGCTGCCAGTCCTGGCTTCGTGGCGCTCAGTGCGCCCTGGTTCTTTCTCGTGGACAGGCTTGCATTGGGCCCAGAGATCACCGTCCTGTCCAGACGACAGAGAGGGAATGCCATATGATCGAGATCCACCACAAGCATATACGCTCACACACTGACGAAATCGAGGCCTACGACCACCTGTACAACACCGTTGGCATCCGGCAGCGCGACTCGCTATACCTGTGGATTCTGAGCTTGCTCGATGCTCGCCCAGGCCAGACGTTGCTCGATGTCTCTTCGGGCGAGGGAACCCTTGTTCGCTTTGCCCAGCAGCAGGGCTTGCATGCCCATGGTATCGACATATCTGCCGCAGCCTTGCACAAGAGCATGCACGAGTACGGTCTGGACACCCTCTGCGTCTCGAACGCGGAGCATCTACCCTTCGCCAGCGGCTGTTTTGACTATATCACGAACGTCGGCAGCATCGAGCACTACTTTGACCCAGCCGCTGCGATCCGAGAGATGAGTCGAGCCCTAAAGATGGACGGACTGGCCTGCGTCCTCTTGCCAAACACGTTCAGCCTGTTCGGCAACATCAGGTATGTCTGGCAGACGGGCGATGTTTTCGACGATGGACAGCCACTACAGCGGTACAGCACCCGGCTCGGCTGGCAGACCCTCCTGGAAGAGAACGGCTTGACCCCATTCAGGACGCTGAGGTACGAGCTGGAATGGCCTCGCACAGTGCGAGACACCATCTGGTATCTGGCGCACCCTCTGAAGGCCTTCAGGCTGTGCATATCGCCGCTGATCCCGGTCAACCTGTCCAACTCGATCGTCTATCTGTGCAACCGATCCGAGCCGAGGACGGCAGTCCAGCGATGATACGCAACCTGCGCCAGCGAATACAGAGCTCCAAGGCGGGCTCGTGGAGGCTGGTCATGTCCGTCGTCTGGGTAGGACTCACGGGCGTGACGATAGCTGTCCTTGGACTGGTCACCTGGCAGAGCAGAGAGACCTTGCTCGTGGCACTGCGCACAGCCCGCTATGGGCGCCTTGCTTGGACGTTTGTCGCTTACACCGCGTCCATTGGCGCCATCGCTGTGGGATGGCATCTGGTCATGCGGCACTTGGGCGGCGAGCGTCGCTTCGCTGTGAACGCCAAGATCTATGTGTCCACCCTGGCCGCCCGGCGCCTACCTGGTACCTTGTGGTATATCGCCGGGCGCGCGGTTCTGTACCGGCGACTTGGGACTCCGGTACGGCTTTGTTCGATCGCCAGCGGGATAGAAGTGATCCTGAGCATTGTCTCAGGCTTGATGGTGGGTGCCCCCGCGCTGCTGTCGCGGGCAGAGGCCTCACCTTTTCAGGTCGCGATCGGTGTCGTGATCGAGCTGGCCGGACTGTGCCTGCTCCATCCGAAAGTCCTTCGCTGGCTGCTCGCGCGCTCTGGACACTTTGTGGAACCGGGAGAGCTCACCGTACTGCGAGTCGGGTCTTGGATAGTCGCCTACGTGGCCATGTGGATCAGCGGTGGGCTGATGGCCTACTCGGTCGTCTCTGCGCTGTATCCTGTCAGCCTGTCCGCAATGCCCCTAACAGTCAGTCTCTGGTCATTGACCGGGGTCATATCCTACTTGGCCTTTCTCCTGCCGAGCAACCTCGGGCTGTCCGAGATCACATTGTCCTTGCTGCTAAGTCGCATCTTCCCACTGCCCATCACGGTTACTGCGGCCATACTGATCCGCGTACTCACAACTGCGGTCGATATCGTGTGGTCCTCGCTCCTCCTGTACGAGATGAAACGACATCCTGACCTCTTTCAACCGGGCTAACCTGAAAGTAGTATTGACATGCGACCTGTCCTGGGGTATATTGGTACCATAGGAATGGTAGATAAGTGATTAAAGCGTGTGTCAAGCCCTCAATCAAAGAAAGGAACATCCCATGAAGAAGCTGCTTTCGTCTGTACCACTGGTAGTCGTTTTGGTTCTGACCCTGGCGTTGGCTCCCGGGACGGCTCTAGCTCAGGGCCCACTTCTGTATTCTAGTGCCTACCAGATACAGAACCTGGAAGCTACGCAGGCAACCGTTCACATCGAGTACTTTGACCAGGACTCGAGCGCCACCTACGCCGGCGACGTGATTGTTCCAGCCAGCGGGTCGAAGACTATCTTCCCCTTTGTCACCGGGCCCTTTGGGGACAACATCACGGGTCCTGCCACGTTCAATGGTTCGGCGGTCCTGAGTTCTGACAAACAGATCGCCGCCATCCTGAACACGCAGACGGGCGGGTCGACACCCTTCTATGGGGCGTCCACCAATGGCTTCTCTGGAGGCGCTGAGGAGCTCTTTTTGCCGCTGATCGCCTGCAACAACACTGGCTTTGATACCTGGTTCAACGTGCAGAACGCCGGATCGGCGAATGCGACGGTCACCATCGAGTACATCCCTGGAGCTTTCGGCACGGCCGCCTCCGATACGGGAGTCAGCATAGGACCGTCCCAAGCCAACACCTTTGACCAGCGATCCGACAGCACCACGGGCACCAAGCGCTGTGGCGCTGGGCTTGGAACCAAGTTCGTTGGGTCTGCCAAGGTGACCAGCACGAATGGCCAGCCGATCGTCGCCGCAGTGATGTTCTTGGGAACCGGAGGCATCAAGACCCTGCAGGGCTATAACGGGTTTGTCGCTGGTTCGACATCGGTCAATCTGCCTCTGGTGATGTCCAACAACAGCAGCTACTATAGTTCCATCCAGGTACAGAATGCGGGGCAGAACTCGACGACACTGACGGTTGACTTTGGGGCGAACACCCAGGGAAGTGGTAGCCCGGCGTCGGAGGTGTTCACACTGGGCGCTGGCGAAGCCAAGACGCTGATTCAGATTGGCGGGGTGAGCGCCTACAGCCCGAGCAACGACTGGAACGCGATTGGCAAGTACGTCGGTGGGGCAGCGATCACCCAGACGGGCTCCGAACCTCTGGTAGCGGTGGTGAACCAGAACAGCACAAAGTACACCTCCCTCGGCACGTCCTACGAGGGGTTCAATCCCGACGATGCATCGGGGACGATCAAACTGCCACTGATCGCAGCGAACAACAGTGGCTACCTGACCGGTGTCCAGATCCAGGCCGTCAGCGGCAGTCCAAGCGTGACAGTGGACTATAGCACCAACACAGGCAGCGGCCCTTTGGCGGAACCGACCAACGACACCAAGACGTTGAGCGCTGGCGAGACGTGGACGCTGATCCAGGCGGGCAACGACCCAGTCCTCAGCGGTAGCAACAACTGGGGCGCCGCAGGGCAGTACGTCGGCTCTGCTTCGGTGACCGCTACGGGCGGCACGGTGATCGCCATCGTGAACTTTAACGGACCCGCGACCATTGGGGACACGTTCTACACCTACGACGGCTTCAACCAGTAGCGCTCTGAGACCTGCTCAGAGGATCTAACCCTAGCAGGGCTACCGATCACGGTAGCCCTGCTTTTGCGTTCAGTTCGTTCTGGTGCTATAATCGCTGCGCTTTCACCGCAGGGTTGGGTGCATGATCGGGGACGGAGAGTGGCAGGGATGACGCAACGGCTTGGACTCAGGCTGCTTGTGGCCAGAACACGGAACCGGGGTCTGCGCAACACAGTGCGGCTGCTGCGCTATCACACCCTTCACTTTGCTCGCTACAGTACCTTGACCAAAATGTCCAATTGGGCGATGATCAAGGCACAGAAGTGGCTGCGGCGCGAGCGGGTTCGAGGGATGCCGTTCACCTACTTTATCGACCCTGTGAACATCTGCAATCTCAGATGCGCGGTCTGCCCGACCGGGTTGGGCATCTTGGGCCGTGAACAGGGGATGATGGATATCGAGCACTTTAGAGCGATCGTCGACCAGATCGCAAGATATGCCTACGTGCTAGAGCTCTACAACTGGGGAGAGCCCTTTCTTCACCCCAGGATCTTTGACATGATCGAATACGCTCACCAGTCCAGGATCTCTGTGCGCACCAGCAGCAACATGAACCACTTTGATGCCCGGATGGCTGCACGAACCGTGGCCTGTGGCCTGGACCGACTGATCGTCTCCCTGGACGGCAGCACACAGGAAACGTACGAGAAGTATCGCAGAGGCGGAAACCTATCCAGAGTTCTCAAGAACGTGAGCCTACTGGTGGAAGAGAAAGAAAAGCAACACAGTCCTTTCCCGATTGTCCTGATCCGCATGCTGGTCAATCGGTACAACGAGCACCAGATCGGCGAGGTGCGTCAGATCTCGCAGGATCTTGGGGCAGACGGGTTCTCCACGGGCGGGTTCTTTGTCGACACGACCGATCCAGATCAGATCAAGGAGTGGCTGCCCTCTGACCAGGGACAGGGCTTGTATGACTACTCGGCTGACAAACTGGAGAACGTGTGGCGTTGCTCAGAGCTGTGGGAGAGTATGACCATCAACTGGGATGGGAGCGTGGCTCCGTGCTGCTGGCTTCACCGAAAAGAGAACGACTTTGACAGCGCGTTCGTCAGGCCCCTGTCTGAGATCTGGAACGGTGACGCGTATGTGAGCTCTCGTCGCGTCTTTGCCCGTGGTGGGCCGAGAGAAGGTCCGGCAGAAACGATCTGCACGACCTGTAGAGGCAAACCACTGTATCTAAGAGACTAGGAGTCTACCTTGTTTGCGCGAGCGATTCACAAAGTTTTCATCGTCGGTGTCCTCCTCGTCGCGGTTGGTTGCTCTCGTACTGCGCCGACCGTCCAGGAGAGCGTGGTGAAAGAGAGCGTGTCCGTGTCGCCACTTCAGTCCACCTCACCGATATCTCCCGGTCCTGATGCACAAGTAGGCAAACCGGATACCCCGTTGCCCGATACACCGCCGGAAGAGCCGGCAAAGGGGAAAGGTACCGTCGTCGGCACGCTCCACGACCAGGCCGAGGCCGAACCGTATGCCTATCAATACATCTACCTGGCCCCAACCAGGCAGATGACCTCTCAGAACACTGGGGACAAGGTAGCCTACTTTGCCGAGTTGGATGTCACTTCTGATCCCTTTGCCCAGACAGATGAGCACGGTCGGCTGGTCATCCGCGATGTGGAGCCGGGGCTGTACACGCTTGCCGTTCGACTGCCGAACCTGCAAGAGATCCTGTTGTTCGACGGGACAACAAGCCAGAACGTCGTCGTCACAGTGGAAGCCGACAAGGTCTCAGACCTGGGTGTTGTTGACGTTGTCGTTCCCAAATGAACCGGCGCTTGTTGGCTTTGTTGCGACGCTATGCGGATTGCATCTACTTTGACGCCGTAGAGAAGCGCCTCGCCGCGCAGCTTGAACACGTGCGGACAGACGATGCTCAGGTCCTTCTGGATCTGGGTTGCCACGTCGGCTACAACACAGACAGAGTTCGCGAGGTGCTCTGCCCCAAGTACACCCTCGGCCTGGAATGGGACCGCCTGTCCATCCAGGCGGCGCGTGATCGAGGCATACCTGTCGTTCAGCACGACCTCAATCAGTTGCTGCCCCTGAGGACCTGTTCTGTAGATGTCGTCACTGCCTTCGACGTACTAGAGCATCTGGTACAGACGTGGCAGCTCCTCACCGAAGTCCACCGTGTTCTCAAGCCAGGCGGGTTCGTCCTGATAGACTGCCCTAACCTGGCGGCTTGGTCCAACGTCTTTGCCCTCGTGATCGGCCTTCAACCTTTCTCTGGACCGAGCCTGATCTCTGTCGCCGATTCTGACCTGGCACTGATCCAGGATATGCATCGACGCGACCACCACCTGGGCGAGCTGCCCCCCGAAGATCTTGTATCCAGCAAGATGCACCGGCACATTGTCGTGCCAGCATATCGATCCCTGCGCCGTGTGCTGGTCCGAGCAGGATTTGAGATAGAGGACAGCTGGGGATTTGGCTATTTCCCCTTTCCCCCTATTCTCTCTGACTGGCTTTGCAGGGTGGACATCAGCCATTCTCATCACTACATCATCAAAGCACGAAAGCCTGCGAGCAGCGATCAGGATGTGTCTCCCGCCTAGGCTAGAAAGAGGCGCCGGCCAGGCGCACTGACCTCGTGCGCAGGAGCATTCATTCAGTCCACAGACAAACTCCTTGTCTCTCCCTCAGCCAATGTGACATTCAGGATCGCCTTGCCCGACACATCGATGCCTGCTTCCACCCCTGCGCCGACCCACTCACCGGTCAGGAAAACCGTGACCGCTTGGAGATCTCCCCCCTCCTTGGGCCTGTAGAGCAACAGCGTACTCGCCTCTTCGCCGTGCTCTGGGACCTCTGCCTCGAGGGTGCCCTGCTCCTCCCCCAGTGTCAGCACAACGGCCTCTGCAGGATGTGCTTGCCCTGCAAACGTGACACGGTTCCCCGCGAGCGTGCTCTCTGTGGCCAGGCGCCAGGAAAGCGCAGCACGCTCGCTCTGCGGGCCTCGTGCCCGGTCAACCACCACGATCGGGCCGTCGTGATAGAAGCGAACTGTCCGCTCGTGCCGCCACCCTCGCCAGTTCTCTATGACCGTGCGGCTGACATCCACCTCGGGGCCGGTCTCAAAGGCAAGCACTTCGGCGTAGTGAGGAGGGTCCTGCGCCCACGGCCCACCAAAGCCCGCCAAGGTGTGGAGCACAGCCGACATGCCCGTCCGAGGGATGAGCAGACCATTCAGATTCTCTCTCGGGACGCGCTTGTCTCGATACAGGCTACGGCCTAGTGGCAGCCAGGGAAACGAACTTCCCGTATCCTGTTCCACGACAAGCGGACGACCCTGATAGAGAAGGGTCACTGTATTGGTCGCTTTGTAGCGATGCCATCCACTGAACCTGAGGTTGAGCAGCATGTAGCGGCTGTCCGGTGTCCAGCCATCGCGAAACACGACCTTGTCCGGCGCCAGAGGGCCTGGCTGCGTAGGCAGGCCAGCATCGCCGAACAGCAGGCAAGAGCCAAGATCCGGAGAGACGCCGGACAGGGATGTAGACCGCTCAAGGCCGGGCTGAGAGAAAATGGGTGCATCGGTTCGCTCTGCCCAATCCAGCATCCGCGCGCTCCACCACACGTAGCGAGGGTCATCGAGAAGCGTGGCTCCCAGGTATGCAGACCCTGCGATCGAGGCACGTCCTGGATGGTTATAGCCCAGGGGCGCGCCATCGGGCAGAGCTTGAAGCAGCAGCCACTCAAATGCGAGCGCCCTGTTTGTCGCCGCTTCAGCCGCCAGAGCAGCATTACCCTCCCAGTACATTGACTGGAACAGAGCGTTGTCGATCCATTCCGGTTGGTAGACGTAGGCGTCATCCGTATTGCGGAATCGCGCGGACCATCCTCGCCGGTTGCGGGCCAGGTAGGCTTGGTTCCGTTCAGACAGATCGCTGTCCATCGCGTACAGCGATTCCAGCAGCGCCAAGAGCCCTGCGCCGTTCTCCTGATTTTCGTATGGTCCCTCGGGCCAGTAGGAGAACGCCAGTGCGTACATCCAGTCCACCCACTCCACAGTCATTGCCCGGAGGTTCACGTCTGCAAGCCACGCAGTGGTGGATGCCACATCCTGGGGAGAGAACAACTCCGGAAAGGTCGCCGCTACCTGGGAAAAGTAGTAGGCTCGCCGGGCCGCAAGGTGTTGTCCGAACTTGACACTGTTTGCCGGTCCGGTGTACTCTTTGTTCCGTACATCGTCGAGTATGGCGCGGCGGAATGCCTGTGCCCACTGATCCTCACCCGTGGCGAGCGCAAGCATACCATACTCCGGTGCCTCTCTGTTCGGGTTGACCTCCACTCGCGCCAGCAAACGCTCAAATACCTTCTCTCCATCCGGTCTCGTGGCATCCGGTATGCCCGATCCGCAGACAAAAGGCGCGTCCCGGGAAACACCAGCATAGGTCGACGCTCGCGGTGAGTAAAAGCTGCGGCGGTAAGCCCAGACCGTCCCTCCCAGGGTGAGGATGCCCAACAGCACGCTGCCCACGGCGATCCCCGGCCAGGGGAGGGAAAAACCGCGTCGCGCCCGACGGGCGCCCGCCCGCTCGCCTCTGGGGACGATCGAGATCCACCAGCGAGCGACGATCAACAGACCCACAAGCCCGGACAGCGCTACCGCCTGGATGGCCGCAAAGAACTCTTCCTCCGAGAAGGACGACTCGATCTGCCCCACGAGGACGGGTACGACGCCACCAACCCCCGCCAGGAGTCCCCAGGCGGGCAGGCGCAGGGCCCAGCGGCGCTCCGACCACGCGCTCGACAGGGCGACGACCAGCCCGGTAAAGGTCACGGCCACCGCCCACGCCGCCAGCGTGTGCGCGGTGCGGGCATAGAGCGCCAGCGCCCCGGCCAGCAGGGCGACCAACGCGCCGAATGGGGCATCGAGCCTCCACCGCCGGCCCCGCCACTGAATCTCCCCCACCTGCAGCGAGACCTCCAGTACGCCCTGCACGGCCAACCAGCGCAGCAGCGCTTCCGCCACCCCGAACGGGGCCCCCGCCAGCGCCCGCACGCCCTCCAGATAAGCCACGGCCCCGATCCCACAGACCAGCCTGGGCCAGAGAGCGCTTAGGACTCTCCCCCTCTTCACTCCTCCCCTCCCGCCTGGCAGGCCCCGTCGAGCAGCGCAAAAACCCAGGCACCATCCTGGTGGTAGAGCGCCTCAAACGCGGGGCTGGCCCCCATCTCCTCGGCGGTGAACAGCGGTTCGGGCGGAGGCACGCCGACCCGTCCATCTCCCTGGCCCACGTACACGTGCGTGACCCCCTCGTCGCACGCCTTGCGCAGCCCCGCCGCTGTCGAGAGCGGCGTCTCGCGCAGCCCGGCTACCAGGTCCACGATGCGCAGGCCGTAGCCCGGTTCCATCTCCTCTTCGCTCAGCAGCGCGTACTGGGGCGGCATCGTGTTCTCTCTTCCTGCCAGCAGCGGGATCCACCACCCCGCATCCGAACCGACCGCCGAACGACCGTCCCAGATCGTGAAGCCATTGACCAGGAAGCGGGCATCGGGGGGCGTGTGCGCGCGGATCCAGTCCATCGCCTCCAGGTCGGCGGGCCCGACCATGTCAAAGCTGGCGTCCGACACACCCCGCACGCGGGTCGCGCCCCACATCGCCAGGAGCGTGACGGCGATCGCCCCGCCCCAGCGTCCCCAACGGCGACCGCCTCGTTCCAGAAGAGCCATCCCTCGCGAGCCCAGCCACCCGATCAGGATGCTCACTGGGGCGTACATCAGGATCATTGAGGCGAATGTGTTCAGGTGCGACGCGCCTGGCAGCCCGATCAGCCGGGTAGCGACCAGCGAGAACAGGCCCGCGGCCCACAGCCCGGCGGACAGAGCCGGGCCTGCCCGGCGGGCGGCGGCCCACAGGAACGCGGCGCCCGCCAGCAGCAGCAGGGGACGGACGATGTAAAAACCCAGGTGCCGCCACTGCTCGTACTCGGCCCGCAGCCAACTCCGGTCCCCCTGGCCTGCCGAGACGCCCTGCACCACCAACGAGGCCAACTGCCCTCGGGCGATGTGCAGCAGCCACGGCGCCAGGACCAGCCCGGCGATCGCCCCCACCAGGACCATCTTCAGTAGGAGCGCCCCCCAGCGCCGCCACCGAAGGCCGAGCCGGGGCGCCCACACGCAGAGCAAGAGCGATCCCACCAGCGCGGCATAGTAGTAGGGCATGCGATAGTAGGCCAGGAACTGGGCCGCGGCCCCCAGGCCGGCCAAGGCGAGCGCGGGCCAGTCCCACCTCTCGGCATCCAGTGCCCGCCACAGGAGCCACGCCGCGATGGGCAGCAGCGCTTGCCCCGCCAACTGCGGGTACCGGCCCCAATTCACGTACATCATCGGGATCCCCGCCCACAGCCCGCCGACCATCACCGCCAGAGCGCCGCCCCACCGCCCGCCGATGCGCGTTCCCAGCGGATAGAGCGCCAGGGCCGCCATCACGTTGAAAACCTGTCCCACCCAGATCACGGACTGCACTGCGCCGATCCCGCTGACCCAGTGGAACAACGCTGCGTTGGCGTGGAAGCCAAAGTGCGTGTTCAGCCCCACATACGGCGCGTAAGGCATCCAGGAATCGAACAGGCCTCCGTGGTCGATCGTGAGCTGCGTGATCACCGTGTGCTGGACCGAGTCTCCCCACCGTGGCGCAACGAGGTCTCGGATCACCCACACCCGCACCCCCACCACGAGCAGGCAGATACCCCCCAGGGTCCAGTAGAACGGGTCCCGGCACGCGGCCCTCACGCCCGTGCGGAATGCCTCCAGGCTGCCCCTGCGCCATCGGATGGCGATCAACGCCGCGCACAGCGCCAGGTAGGCACCCACCAGGACCGGGCCGAGGCGCAGCCCGGCCATCGTCGTATAGACCAGCAGCGCGTTGATCCCGGCCCCCAGCACCAGGGCCACGAACCATCTCTCGACCCAGCTCCCGCCGTGGAGCAGCCAGGCCACCGCCGCACCTCCCGGCAGCAGGTACAGCAAGGCCGAGAGAAACAGCAGCCACAACGCCCGCCCGCCGAACGTCAGCGCCCCAAGGGTGAAATCCCTCAGGTTGGGGGGTGCTCGATCGCGGGGCCTCTGCGGAGCGCCCCCCACAGGGGCATCACCATCCGGGGACGGGCCTGCCCGCAGTACCCCCCGGATGTCCTGCCGGAGGTTGGCCCTCGGCCCGGCAGTCGAGTGCAACGGTTCGGCCGCGTGTGCATCACGCGTGCACCCTAAGAGCAGCGCTCCCAGGACCGCGATCGCCAGGATCGCCCTCGCCCACATGCCCGCCGTCTTGGCCTCTCTCAACCTTCGCCTCCTTCCTCTCGGTCGTCATCCTCGGCCAGGTACCGGCGTAGCCGCCGCTGCGTGCGCCACATCCGCACTGGACTCCTGGGCGGGCACAGCGCCAGGTCCTTCCCGGCGGCCTGGATGCTCCGCCGCTTGTCGAGGATGCGGGGCAGCGCCTTCCAGGCCGCCAGGCGCCCGCGCAGGGGATTGGGATCTCCGGCAAGCAGCGCGCTGCCCCAGGCCGCGGTGTCATAGGCCAGGATCAGGGGAGAGAGAAGCAGCCACTGGGGCCAGGGGTAATTCTTGATCAACGTCCACACCTTGTTGCGGCCCAGCAGGTAGCCCTTGAGGGGAGACCCCTCCTTGAAGGTGCTCGAGTGCCGGTGAACCACACGCGCCGAAGGCACGTACAGGCAGCGCCATCCCATGCGCCCCGCCCTCCAGGCCAGGTCAATGTCCTCGTAGCCGGCGAAAAAGTCCGCGTCAAACATCCCCACCTGGTCCAGCATGGCCCGGCGATAGAGCGCCGCTCCCGCGCACGGGCCGAACACCTCGTACGGCTCCTCTTCGGGCCGGTCCACCTCGCCCCCGCGCCGGTTCCAGCCGATCCCCGCACGGTCCACCTCGATGCCGCACGAGTCGACGATCGAGGGATCGTCCGCGCGCACCATCCTGGATGCGCACATCCCCACCGTGGGGGACGACTCGAGGGCGCTCACCATCTCGTCCAGCCAGTCCGGATCGGGCTCGGCGTCGTTGTTCAGGGTGGCGACGTAGCGGCCCCGGGCAGCCTGGATCGCCTGGTTGTTGGCCCGCGCAAACCCCAGATTGCGGTCTCGCCGGATCAGCCGCAGGGACGGATAGTGAGCCTCGACCCACTCTGCCGATCCGTCGGTCGAGCCGTTGTCCAGCAGCACGACCTCGAACTCACTGTACGACTGGCTCAGCACGGTGGGCAGGCAGCGCTCCAGAAGTCTCCGCCCATTCCAGCTAACGATCACGATCGAAGCTCGGGCCATCGCTTTGGGATGATCGTGCGCTAGGGTGGGCACGCCCGTCTACGCGGTCCCGAACTGGCGATCGCCCGCATCGCCCAGGCCGGGGACGATGTATCCGATCTCGTTCAGGTGGCTGTCTACGGCAGCGACGTAAATGGGCACGTCGGGGTGTGCCTGGCTCAGTGCGGCGACGCCCTCCGGGGCGGCAATGATCCCGATGTACTTTATGTTCTTTGCGCCCCACTTTTTCAGGATATTGATCGTCTCCACAGCAGTCCCCCCGGTCGCCAGCATCGGATCCAGGACCAGGCAGACCTGCACCGTCGGCTCGACAGGCAACTTGTTATAGTAGGAGACGGGATGCAGCGTGCGCTCGTCGCGATACAGCCCGATGTGCCACACCTCCGCTCCGGGCATCATCTCCCAGATCCCCTCCACCATGCCCAGGCCCGCGCGCAGGACGGGGATCAGGCCAACCTTTTCGGTCAACTGGTAGCCCTGGGCTTTTCCCATCGGCGTGGTCACTGACGTGGGGTCAAGCCTGAGATCTTGCGTGGCCTCGTACGCCAACAGGATCGAAAGCTCGCGGATCAATTCTCGGAACTTTTTCGGCTCGGTGGCAACGTCCCGCAGTTTGGTCAGCTTGTGCAGGATAAGCGCGTGATTCGAGACAAAGACGTTATCCATGGAACCCCTCTCCTTGATTCTCCCGAGGCTGCTGAATGGCGACGCTTCCTGTAGGTCGCCTTTCCATAGGCGCCTGAAGCTCAGGTGCAAAAAAGGGGGTAGCAGCAAAGCGACTGCTACTACCCCCTGTGTTCCATACGCTGGGCACCGCGGTCTAGAGGTCTAGACTCGCCCACTGCTGGTACATCTTGTACCGGTCTGCCACATCCTTCTTGGCGGCATCGAGGAGCATCGCCGCGCGCTCGGGATTTGATCGCCGCAGCCTGCTGAAGCGGGTCTCCGAGTACATATAGTCCTCGAGCGGCAGGGTCGGCTCTTTCGAGTCCACCGTCAGCGGGTTCTCGCCAGCGGCCTTCTTCCGCGGGTCATAGCGGAACAGGATCCACGAGCCCGAGTCCACCGACATCTTTTGGTAGTTCATCCCCTCGGCCATGTTGCTGATGCCTTGCTGGTAGCAGTGCGAGTTGGCGATGATCAGCGAGGGCCCATCGTAGGCCTCGGCCTCGATGAAAGCCCGCACCACCTGCGTGGGATTGGCCCCCATCGAGACCCGGGCGACATAGATGCTGCCATAGGTCATGGCGATCATGCCCAGGTCCTTCTTGGCGATCGGTTTGCCCGCGGCCGCGAACTGGGCGATCGCGCCCAGCGGCGTGGCCTTGGACATCTGCCCGCCCGTGTTGGAATAGATCTCTGTATCCAGCACCAGCACATTGATGTTCTTGCCAGAGGCCAGCACGTGGTCCAGGCCGCCGAACCCGATGTCGTAGGCCCAGCCGTCGCCGCCGATGGTCCACACCGACTTTTCCACCAGGTAGTCAGCCACCGAGAGCAACTGCTCGTGACCGCCGCACGCCTCCAGCACGCGCCTGAGCGCTGCCACGCGGCCGCGCTGCAGCTCGATCCCGGCCTGCGTGCTTTGATCTGCGTTCTTGATCTCTGTCAAGAGCGCCTGACTGCTCTGGCAGCCCTCGCACTCGCACGTGGCCGCCTTGTCGAGCAGTTCGAGCGCGTACTCGTTGAGCTTGTCCACGGTGAGCCGCATGCCCATCCCCAGCTCCGCGGCATCCTCAAACAAGGAGTTGTTCCACGTCGGGCCGCACCCATCGGCACGCGTGGTGTAGGGCGTGGTCGGCATGTAACCGCCAAAGATCGAGGAGCAGCCGGTGGCGTTGGCGATGATCGCCCGGTCTCCAAAGAGCTGCGAGAGCAGCTTCACGTACGGCGTCTCGCCGCAGCCCGCGCAGGCGCCGGAGAACTCGAACAACGGGCGAATGAGCTGGCTGCCCTTGATCGTATTGCGCCGGTACAGGGCAGGGTCCGTGTCGGGTACACTCAGAAAGAACGCAAAGTTCTCGCGCTCCTGCTCGCGGATCGGGAGCTGCGGGGCCATATTGATCGCCCGCACCTCGGTCCTGTTCCCCTCCGCGTCGCGTTTGCGGCCCGGGCAGGTGAACACACACGCCCCACAGCCGGTGCAGTCCTCAGGAGCGACCTGGACCGTCCACTTCATCCCCGTGTAGTCGCGGCCGCGCGCATCCACCGACTTGAAGGCTGCCGGCGCGTCCTCCACGTACTTGGCATCGTAGGCCTTGACACGGATCGCGGCGTGCGGGCAGACCAGCGAGCACTGCGCGCACTGAATGCAGGCATCCGGTTCCCACACCGGGATCTCGGTGGCAATATTGCGCTTTTCGTACGTTGTCGTTCCCGTGGGGTAGGTGCCGTCAACAGGTAGTTTGGAGACGGGGATATGGTCGCCGCGCCCGGCGATCATCTCGCCCAGCACGTCCCTGACAAACTCGGGCGCATCCGCCGGAACGGGCGGCTGCATCTCGGTGGTGCTGGTCGCCTCAGCCGGAACCTGAACCTCACGGGCCTCCGCGATACCAGCATCGATGGCATCATAGTTCATCTTGACCACCCGGTCACCGTACCGTCCGTAGGTCTTTTTACTAAAGTCCTTCATCAGATCGACCGCCTCGTCGGCGGGCAAGACGCCCGAGATCGTAAAGAACCCGGCCTGCATGATCGTGTTGATGCGCACGCCCAGGCCCAGCTCACCGGCCGTGCTGTAGGCGTCGATCACGTAGAATTTGGCCTTCTTTACGATCAACTGCTCCTGCACAGCGCGGGGCAGGTGGTCCCACACCTCGTCGGCGGCGTACGGGCTGTTGAGCAAGAACGTACCGCCCTCCACGAGGGGACTCAGCATATCGTACTTTTCGACGAACGTGTAGTTGTGGCAGGCCACGAACTCCGCCTGGTTGACGAGGTAGGTGCTGCGAACCAGGTTCTTGCCAAAGCGGAGGTGAGAGATTGTCACGCCGCCCGCCTTCTTGGCGTCGTACTGAAAGTATCCCTGTGCATAGTTGTCGGTGGCGTCGCCGATGATCTTGATCGAGTTCTTGTTCGCGCCGACGGTGCCGTCAGAGCTGAGGCCCCAGAACATCGCCCGGAACACGCCTTCCGGCTCGGCAACAAAGTCCGGATCGTAGTCCAGGCTGGTAAAAGTCACGTCGTCGATGATCCCCACCGTAAAGTGGTTCTTTGGTTTTTCCTGCTTGAGGTTGTCGAGCACCGCCCGGCACATGCCGGCGTGGAACTCGTTGGAGCCCAGCCCGTAGCGCCCGCCGACGATGACGGGATAGCCATCGAACTCGAACAGGCCGTCGACCATCGCTTCCCCGATCGCCGTGCGCACGTCGAGATAGAGGGGCTCACCCTGAGAGCCCGGTTCCTTGGTCCGGTCCAACACGGCGATCGACCGCACCGTCTTGGGCAGGGCCCCGATAAAGTACCTGGTCGACCACGGCCGGAACAGGCGGACCTTGATCAGGCCGACCTTTTCGCCCTGGGCGACGAGGTATTCGACCGTCTCCTGCATGGCCTCAGCGCCAGAGCCCATCATCACCACCACCCGCTCGGCGTCGGGCGCGCCGACATAGTCGAACAGGTGATACTGCCGGCCAACGACCTGGGCGAACTTGTCCATGTACTTTTGCACGATGTCCGGGGCGACATCATAGTACTTGTTCACCGTCTCGCGCGCCGCAAAGAACACGTCTGGCCCCTGCGAGGTCCCGCGCAGCACAGGGTTCTCAGGCTTCATCCCTCGGGCGCGGTGCGCCAGCGCGTACTCGTCCTCGATCACCGCGCGCATGTCGTCCTTGGTCAGCATCTCGACCTTTTGCACCTCCGTCGAGGTGCGGAATCCGTCGAAAAAGTGGACAAAAGGCACCCGCGCCTCCAGCGAGGCCGCGGTGGCGATCAATGCCGTGTCTATCACCTCCTGGACGCTGTTGGAGGCGATCAGGCCATACCCTGTCGCGCGCACGGCCATCACGTCCGAGTGATCGCCAAAGATCGACAGGGCCTGGCAGGCCACCGAGCGCGCCGACACGTGGAACACGGTGGGGATCAGCTCGCCGGCGATCTTGTACATATTGGGGATCATCAGCAGCAGACCTTGCGAGGCGGTAAACGTGGTCGTCAACGCGCCGGTGGTCAGCGCACCGTGCACCGCCCCCGCCGCTCCGGCCTCCGACTGCATCTCGGTCACCGTGGGGATCGTCCCCCAGATGTTGGTCTCTCCCTGAGCCGATAGCGCATCCGCCAGCTCGCCCATCGACGAGGACGGCGTAATAGGATAGATCGCAATGACCTCGTTCAGCGCGTGTGCGACGGTCGCTGCCCCGGTACTTGCGTCTATCGTGACCATTTCGCGTCCCATATTCCGCTATTCTCCTTTCGTCTTTGAAGGTCAAACCATGTACAGGCAGCCGAGGGGCACAAAACAAGGTTAGGGTTTCTCAAGCAGCGGCTTTTCCACCTAACCTTGCAGGCTCCCTGGCGTTCAACAGCCCATGTCGATCACCAAACGGCTATTCTACTCGCATTTCGGTTCCTTGTCAAAGCCCTACCTCAGCTTGACCTCCGCACCCGTTCGCGCCGACTCATAGATCGCCAGGATCAGCTCCACGGCCTTGCGCGCGCTCTCGCCGGTGACCATCGGCTCGCGGTCCTTCAGGATCGCCAGCGCAAGGTCGTCCACCTGCGCCTGGTGCCCGGCCCGGCCCATCGCCCGGGGATCGGAGACAGCGCTCAACGCGGCCCGGGTCACACACTGTTCCGGATCGTTGTCAGCCACCGTGCTCTTGTCCTCGGAGACCGCCCACTTACAAATTCCCTTGTCCGTGAGCACGATCGTCCCCTTTTCGCCGTGCAAGTAGAACGCCGTGGGCTCTCCTGGATTGGACGAGGTCGTCCCCTCGATCACCCCGTACGCGCCGTTGGCAAAGGTTAGCAGGGCCACGCACGTGTCTTCCACCTCGATATCACGCGCCTTGGACTCTGCCTTGGCGTAGACGCTCTCCACGTCGCCCATGATCCACAGCAGCAGGTCAACGCCGTGCACGCCCTGGTTCATCAGTGCCCCGCCGCCGTCCAGCTCCCACGTCGCCCGCCAGTCTGCAGACCGATAGTAGGCCGGCGACCGGTAGTACTTGAGGTACGCGTCCCCCAAGGTCATCTGCCCCAACAGGCCCGACTGCACGGCCTCGCGAACGCGCTTCGAGGTCTCATAGGTGCGCCGCTGAAAGATCACCTCCAGCTTGACGCCCGCCTCCTCGACCGCTTCCATCATCGCGTCGATCTGTGGCCCTGTGATCGCCATCGGCTTCTCGCACAGCACATGCACCCCCGCTCGCGCGGCGGCCACAGTCATCTCGGAGTGAAGCCCCGACGGCGTGCAGATGCTCACCGCCTGCACACCCCCCTCCTCAAGCATCTGCCGGTAGTCGGTGGCAAAGGCCACGCCCCCATTCTGCTCGGCGAAGGCCCTCCCCTTGTCTTCGTCGACATCGCAGACCGCGACAAGCTCGGCATACTCGCTCGCTGAAACGGAATCGGCGTGCCAGGACGCGATCACCCCACAGCCAATGATCCCCCACTTGATCTTTTCCATCGTGTCTCTCCTCGTCTGTCCCACGTTATGCTGCACTGGCGGCAGTTTCCCGCCAGTATACCCCCTTTTCGGAACAGCGCCAACCCCACGCCACTCCCGTAGGGCGCGTTTCCTACGCGCCGTCCGCGGCGAAAAGTTGTGACCCGATCTCAGACCCGTTCCCTTGACATCCCACGCCTATGCCCCTATAATGGCTCTCATCGCGTCTTGGCTGGACAAAGCACAGGGGTACGCCCATGAAACTCAAATTCTGGGGATCCAGGGGGTCCATTCCCGCGCCGGTCTCCTCGGCCGAGATCGAAGCCAAGCTGACCGCGGCGCTGGTCGGGGCTCGGGGCATCGATCTAGACGACGAGGGGGCCGTCCACGAGTACGTTTCCGGGCTGCCTCCTCTGCTCCGCGGAACCACGGGCGGAAACACATCTTGTGTGTCCATCCAGGTGGGAGAGGAGTGGATTGTCCTTGACGCCGGCTCTGGGCTGCGCATGCTCGGCCAGGAGATGATGAAAGGAGCATTTGGGCAGGGCCGCGGTACCGTCCACATTCTACTGAGCCATACCCACTGGGATCACATCCTCGGCTTTCCCTTCTTCGGCCCACTTTACGTCCCTGGCAACCAGATCCTCCTCTACAGCCCGATCCCCAACCTGGAACGGCGCTTCCGTGGGCAGCAAGCGCCAGCGTACTTTCCGATCACGCTGGACTACTATCGTGCTCACGTCGACTTTGTGCAGATGCGAGAGAACGTGCCCATCACAGTAGCCGGCGTGCGCGTCAGCAACATCCTCCAGAAACACCCCGGTCGCTCCTATGGCTACCGGCTGGAGGCCGATGGCGTGAGCATCGTCTATGCCACCGACGCCGAGTACGACAACCTGAGCGAGACGAGCACCCAGCGCTACGTCGAATTTATGCGCGACGCCGACATGCTGATCTTTGACGCCCAATACACGCTGTCCGAGTCCTTTGAACGTCTGGACTGGGGACACAGCTCCTCAATGATCGGGGTCGATATGGCCGTCCAGGCCAACGTCAAGCGCCTCGTGCTCTTTCACTTTGCGCCCACCTACACCGACACACAGATCCACGAGATCCTGGAACGCACGCTCAACTACGCGGCGAGCGACCCTGCCCGTCCCCGCTGCCAGATTGACCTGGCGATCGAGGGATGGGAGATCGAGCTGGGTCGTCCAGAACAGACCCGGCTCGTGCAGCGCCCGGCTGGAGAGGCCATCGTCCTGGCGATCAGCGGACGATTCGACGCCAGTGCGGTGAACCAGGTCGATGAGCGGCTTACGGCACTGATCTCGGATGGCCCGCTGGCGGGCATCGTGATCGACCTGTCCGAAGCGACGCATCTGAGCATCGCTGGACTCAAGGTGCTGCTTTCTGCCCAACGGGCCGACCAGGGCGCACCCGTCGTCCTGGCAGGGGCGCCGGACAACGTCCGCAAGGTCCTGTCACAGGTTGGGTTCTCGGAAGCCTTCGAGCAGTACGGGAGCGTCGAGCAGGCAGTCGCTGCTCTGGAGGGGCGGCGCCACCTGGGGCTGCAGGGCCAGACCCTCCACGGGCGCTACGTAATACAAAGCGTGCTGCACGCGGGTCGCAAGGCGGCCGTGTTCAAGGCATTCGACACCTGGCTCGAACGCCCCGTCACCGTCAAGGGCTTTCCCAGGTCGGGCGGAGTCGCGCAGCATCCCGCCCCAGGCGGGGCGCACACCGACCACATGCTGCTGAACGAGGCCCGCGCGATGGCCCATCTGAAGCACCCCAACATCGTCTCTGTCTATGACTGCGTCGAATACCAGGACAGGCTGTACCTGGTGCGCGAGTTCGTCGAGGGGTGGACGCTGCGCGAGCAGCTTGACCAACTGGGAGACGGAGAGCGGCTCTCGCCCCGGCAGGTGCTCAGCATCGGCAGCGACATCTTGGCCGCCCTGACCTACGCCCACGCACACGGGGTGCTGCACCGCTACCTCCGGCCGCAGAACGTAATCCTCTCCGAGCACGAACTGAGGGTGATGAACTTTGGCCTCTTGGACTATCCCCGGGACGAATGGTCGCTGGACGGGGCAAACTACATGGCCCCGGAGCAGCTCACCCAAGAGGCACCCACGGAGCGAACGGACCTCTATTCCTTCGGGGTCATCCTGTACGAGATGGTCACCGGCAGGCTTCCCTACTTGGCCGACACGGTGGAAGCCCTGATCCGTCTGCGTGCGCACGCCGCCCCGGTTTCCGCCCGACTACTCTGCCCGTCCATCCCCCCCGACCTGGAGCGCGTGATCGCCTCCCTGCTGGATGCGCACCCCGATCGCCGGCCTCCCTCGGCCACCGCAGCTCAAGACGCGTTGCTGGCGATCGAGTCCTGGCCCGCCTCCACTCCTTGAGGGCACAACGGACGGCGTGGCGTCAGGAGGTCCGCCCGAGGAGCGCGAGGGACAACTCGCGGATGGCGCGTCGGGGGACCGTATCCTCCCCTGCCTGCTCCAGGCAGCTCAACGCGCGCTCCGAATAGTCGCGGGCCGTCCGCTCGGCGTACGCTCGGGCTCCGCTCTGCTCCAGGAGCGAGACCACCCGGGCGACCTCCCCTTCCGTGAGCGTCTCCTGTGCGTCTGCCAAGCAGGCAGCCAGTTCCCCGTTCGACAGCGCGTACACGATCGGCAGGGTCTTTTTCCGGTTCAGGATGTCGGTCGAGGTGGACTTGCCCGTCTCGTCTTCCGCGCCCCAGATCCCCAGGATGTCATCCACGACCTGGAACGCCATGCCCAGGTTCTCGCCAAAGCGCGCATACCAGTCTGCCGTCTCCGCATCCGCGCCGCCCAGGAGCGCGCCCAGCCGGGTCGAGCAGGCAATGAGCACTGCCGACTTGTGTCGGATCATCCGCAGATAGCTGTCCAGGTCCACGTCCATCCGGGTCCCAAAGGACATGTCCAGGTACTGCCCTTCGGTGAGCGCCAGGCAGGTCTCTGTGAGGACACGCTGCGCGCAAAGCGCCAGCTCAGCGGGCACGCCACGGTCCTGCAGCCCGCTCAACTGGAGGAAAGCGAGGGCAAACATCCCATCCCCACAGTTCACACCGTGGTCCAGGCCCCACAGCTTCCACACGGTCGTGCGGTGCCGCCGCGTCTCGCTCACGTCCTCGATGTCGTCGTGGATCAGCGAAAAGTTGTGTACCAGCTCGATCGCCACCGCGGCATCCAGCGCGCGCTCGATCTGCCCTCCCACCGCTTCGCAGGCCAGCAAGCAAAGCACCGGGCGCAAGCGCTTTCCTGTCGGTGCTTGCGCCGGGTTCAGGAACTCATCCAGCCACCCCATGTGGTACTGCATCATGCCATAGTAGCCGGGCAAAGCCTCTTGAGACCCGATCGCGTCCCTCAGCCCCGCCTCTATCAGGGGCAGATAGCGATCCAGGAACAGGTCGGTGCTCATAGGCGACTCTCCTCGAGGTGAGCGGTGCCCTGCAGCGCGGCGACGTTGGGCGCGCCAATGCAAAACATGGCGACACGCAGCACCTGGATGATCGGTTCGAGGGTGTCGATCACGGCCTGGCTGGAGCGCAGCGACGCGCGCAGCAGAGGCCACGCCAAAGCGGCGAGGTTCGCGCCCAGGGCGATGCACTTGGCGACGTCGATGCCCGTCTCCAGGCCGCCGCTGGCGATGAGTGGGACCTCCGGCACCGCCTCCCGGACGCGGAGAATGCTCTCCGTGGTGGGAATGCCCCAGTCCGAGAACTGCGCCGCCACCTGGCCGCGCCCGGGATCGGTCGTCCGGCGGCGCTCTACCTCGCTCCACGAGGTCCCTCCCGCGCCGGCGGTGTCCAGCGCGCTCACACCCGCTTCGATCAGCACCCGCGCGACCCCACCGGAGAGCCCGTAGCCCACCTCCTTGACGATCACGGGCACAGGCAGCGACCGGCACACAGCCTCGATCTTGTGCAGGAGGCCGCTGAAACACGTATCCCCGCCGGGCTGCACGGCTTCCTGCAAGGGGTTGAGATGGAGCACCAGCGCATCCGCCCCGATCATCTCCACCGCCTTCTGGCAGTGTTCGACTGTGTACGACTCGTTGAGCTGCACGGCACCCAGATTAGCCAGGAGCAGGACGTCGGGCGCCTGCTCCCGGACCTGGTAGGTGCTCGCCCAGCGCGGCTCCTCCAGGGCTGCGCGCTGCGATCCGACGCACATGCCCACCCCCAGTACCTGCGCTGCTTCCGCCAGCCGCCGGTTGACCGCCTCTGCCGAGGGAGTGCCCCCGGTCATCGAGGAGATGATCAGGGGAGCGCGCAACTCCTTGCCCAGGAACTCGGTGCGCAGGTCAATCCGTTCCATGTCCAGCTCGGGCAGGGCCTGGTGCACAAAGCGGTAGCGTTCCAGACCCGTCGTCAACCCCTGCGGGCGGACGTCCTCTTCCAGGCAAATCCGTAGGTGTTCTTCTTTGCGAGATGCCAGCATCGTACACCCCTTTCGCCGGGGAGACCTGATTCCATTGAGAGATGCCAGTAGGGCACGTATCCCTACGTGCCAGCAGTAGGGCACGTATCCCTACGTGCCAGCAGTAGGGCACGTATCCCTACGTGCCGGGACACGCTGCGTAGGGCACGTCCCCCTATCGCTCTGAGCGCACCCCCTGTCCGGGTCCTGCCATCCCACACTGGTGGCGGCTTCCGCGTATCCCCCTGTATTGTAGCCAGGTCGGTCCGGCTGTCAAGGCAGCCCTCCTCACGGCCCCAACCGCAGCACCCCGTCCTGTCCCGGACGGGACAGGACGGGACAGGGCAAGCGGCTCGCTTGTGCACAACCGCCTCGCCAAAGATCCTCGCAGGAGGTCTGCTCCCCTCTCCCCTCTTCTCCGTGGTCTCCGTGCCTCGGTGGTAAGATATGCGCAACCACCATGGCCTCCCTCACAGGCTTGCTTGTCGCCCCAAGTTGTGCTAGAATGAAATCGAGCGAACACAAAGGTGCCGCCGTCAGCGAGCAGACAAGGAGCTGTCCCCATGAGCCATCAACTGGAGATCATCCAGTCCCTGATCGCCGCGTGTGACAAGATCATGGATGAGGTGTCCGAAGAAGAGCTTGCCCGGTCCGGTCTGTTCTTTGCCTGGATGAAACAGGTATCGTCGGCGCTGCTCGTGGCCAATATGGAGGTCGAACGCCAGGTCTGGGATGAGGCCAGGGCCATCAAGGTATCTCTGCACGAGAGAAAGGCCCTGGAGGCATACATCACAGGCATGCGAGCGATCCTGCTGGGCATGCTCTCCGCCTTGGAGGAGGCGTCTGTCGATGAGCCATAAGGTCGAGATGCTCAATCTCCTGGTCCAGGCGGGGCAGATGCTCTCAGAGCAGGTGTCGTCCCAGGAGGTCCTCCGTTCCAACCTGGGCCGCGCCTGGGTCCAGCAGGTGGGTTCGGCGCTGGCTGCCATCGGCATGGAACGGGAAAGCGCGTTGTGGCAGGATGCCCGCAGGCTGGAGGTCACGCTGACCAGCGAGGAGGAGCTGTCGATCTACCTGATGTCTATGCGCGCGATCCTCCTCGGCATGCTGCATCGCGCAGAAGCCGAAACAGTGCCCACCGTCCACCCCGGCTAGGCGCGCCCCAGCCTGAGGACGGCCCATCCGGGGTGCTTTGGATCCTCTACGCTCTCTTCTCCGTGCTCTCCGTGGCTCTGTGGTCAGATATGGGCGCAAGATCCACAGGGTTGACGGAACGGGACAAACTGGGTACAATATGCTACCGTTACAGTAGCAGGCATCTCAATCTCTGGAGGAGCGGAAAATGGACGTATTTGACAAGATCAAGGGCATCGTCGTCGACCTGTTGGAAGTAGACGCAGAGATCGTCACCCCTGAGGCCAGTTTCCGGGAGACCCTGGAGGCGGACTCGCTGGATCTGGTCGAGCTGTTGATGGCGTTTGAGGACGAGTTCGGCTCTGCCATCCCCGATGAGGACGTCAAGGAGCTGGTCACGGTCGGGGACGCCGTCAAGTACATCGAGAAACGGATGCAGCAAGAGGGATAGGCCTCGCCGGTTGAACAAAACGACGTGCGACGCACCCTGCAGCGCATCGCACGTCGTTTTGCATCCTGCGTCCCCTAGTCCCCAGGCTCGGGTGTGCTTTCCTCGGCCTGTCGCTGCCCGTCGTTCCGTCCCATGGGCGAGGTCAGGAACTGGATGATGCGGTCCACGATCTCCAGGATGAACCGCTGGCGGAACGCGGCGATGCTCGCTACCGCATAGGGAAACAGCGAGAGGATGGTCGGCCCGCCCGCCGTCGCCTGCCCGAGCGCGGCAAAGAACCCCGCTCCGATGATCACATAGACCAGCCCCCCGATGACCACGCCGATCACGGGTTGGACGACGTACCACATCACGTACTGCTTGTCAAAGTCCTTGATCTTGGCAGCGTGCCAGTACAGGCTGTACAGCGCGCCCAGCATGCCCCCGATCCCCCCCCACGCCGCCGTGCTCCACAGCTCGGAGACCGTGATAAACGAGGTCCCTTGCCCGGTAAGACCTTCGATCGTTCGGGCGACCAGCGGCGCGTAGAGAATGGCAAGCGACAGGCCCACAAACCAGAGCATCTCGTAGGCGAGCATGCCCCATCCATAGGTATTGGTCCACCGCACCGTATTCTTACGCCTGGTGATCAGGCTCTGGACCTGGCCCACCTTGTAGCGGGCCACGTCAAACTGGCGCGGCTTTTCCATCAGGATGTTCTGCGCCTGCTGCAAGAGCTCGAGCGCGTCGGCCTGTTTTTCGTCGGTGCACAGCACAGCCGGCACCTCGCCGTACAGCTCGTCGATCTCGGCCCACAGCTCCTGGCGCCGCCTCGGACCCACATAGTCGATCACCTCTTGTTCTGCCCGGGTTCGCGAAGGCTCTCCCTCCTCGTATCCGGGCAGCTCCCGCAACTCGGCAGTGGGCGCGAGGGGCTCTGCCAGATCCAGCGCGCCGCCTGCGGGTCCATTCGTGTCATACAGCGGGCCGCTCCCGGCCATCATCCCCGGCTCCCCAAACGCGCCTGTCTTTTCTCGCGGCGGCGGCAGGGGAGCGGGTAGCTCCGGGGCAGGCTCCTCCACCTGGCGGTATTCCGGAGCAGGCGGGGTCGCGTAGCATCCCGTTTTGGACGGGGTCGCGTAGCATCCCGTTTTGGACGGGGTCACAAAGCACCCCGCCTCAGGCGGGGCCACAAGCGCCAAATCAGTAGCCAGGGGCGCAGCAGTCGCCTCGTCGGCGGGGCGCCCCCCCCGGTCGCGCAGTCCACCGGTAAGGGACAGGAGCTCTCGTTCCGGCGCCTCCCGCGTGGGCAGCGGGTCCAACGCCGGTCGTGCGGGCTCTGTGGCCCAGGAAGGCAGAGTCGCTTCCGTCACGGTGGCGTCCTCACCCGTCGAATCTTGATCTGCTGTAGTGGTCACGTCTTCCTCCTCCCCTCTGGCTGCCCGTCCCCAAACTGCGGTCCCCTGGGGTCCTGTCTCGCTGGTCGCCCCACTGCCGCCCGTCGCTTCCTCGGCGACCTCGGGGACCCTCTCTGCCTCACCCGCGCCCTCGTCGTCTGTTGTCCCTTCCGCGCCGTCTGTCGTCCCCTCCGCAGCCTCAGGGACCCTCTCTACCCCCACCGCGCTCTGGTCGTCCGTCGTCCCTTCCGCGTCGTCCGTCGTCCCCTCCGCAGCCTCAGGGACCCTCTCTACCTCGACCGCGTCGACCGCCGTGCCCTCCGCACCTTCGGGAACTCTCTCTACCTCACCCGCGCCCTCGTCGTCTGTCGTCCCTTCCGCGTCATCGGTCGTCCCCTCCGCAGCCTCAGGGACCCTCTCTGCCCCCACCGCGCTCTGGTCGTCCGTCGTCCCTTCCGCGTCGTCCGTCGTCCCCTCCGCAGCCTCAGGGACCCTCTCTACCCCCACCGCGCTCTGGTCGTCCGTCGTCCCTTCCGCGTCGTCTGTCGTCCCCTCCGCAGGCTGATCGTCGCGCGGTCCGGGCGGCTGCCCCCCGAAAAAGACCTCGACCCCTCGCCCAACGAGGTCCGATCTCTTTTTCTTGGCCATGCGCGCGCCTCCGCCGGTGTGGACAAGTCCCTCCCCCCCCTTCTACAGTTCGATTATACCACAAATAGACATAAAAGTCACCATAACACAAACTCGCCCCCGGTCGCGAGCTGCACTCTGATCTCAGAACGCAGCTCGCTCCGGAGGCGAGCGATCCACCGCTTCCGCGGGCTCGTGCTGCTACTTGCAGGGGCCCAAATAACCCCCCTGGTCCAGGTGACTCTGCACGGCGCTCGCTGCGACCTCCATCGTTTGCTCGGCCGATGTCCCCGGCTTGTGGCAGATGGTGACCATTTTATCCTCTGCCGGCGGCTCTGACGGCTCTGATGGCTCTGATGGCTCTGATGGCGACTGCACCGGCACTGACGGCTCTGATGGCGGCTGCACCGGCACTGACGGCTCAGCGGGCGGTCCCACTGGCGGCTCGGTGATCTCTTCCATGGGCTGCTCGATCACGGCCACTTCTGCGACCTCGGGCTGGCCCTCTTTGCTCGCGCAGAACTCGATCTCGACCGTGCTTCCCGCGGCGATCTCGCCCACGATTGAGGTGCCCTCCCGGAGATGGACGGTTGGGCCGCCGGCCAACTTGATCTGTCCGGGTCGAGCGGTCGCCACCGCCGCCCGGAT